>JBDSDB010000212.1:0-29075 GCA_039920785.1 Gemmatimonadaceae bacterium | reverse complement strand
CCGTACTGGATCTGCAGATCGTTGCTGCGCCGGTAGGAATCGCCGAGCGAGAGAGCGGCGACGAACTGGCTCGCACTCTGTACGCGCGGCTGAAGCGTGCGCGTGAACGATGCCGGCCGGTTGGCCGCCAGGTCGGCGAGTGAGTTGTAGCCGAATGAGCCGTACGCGTTGGTCGTCTGATCCTGGTCGTAGGAGTCGCGCCGCAGTTCGCTCGCCAGCTTCAACCGGTGCTTGTTGTTCCTACTGAACCAGGAGAGCTGGTTCAACACTTCGGCCGTCAGCGTGCTACTGCTCGTGCCGAGCACGCCGTTGCCGCCGAAGGCGAGGTTGCGCACGCTGCTCGTGCCGTCGGCGAACAGGGAGTTCACGAGGACGCTGCCATTGGGCAGCGTGAGATAGGGCGTGCCGTAGTTCCGGGAACCGTTGACGCCCACCGTCGTCTCGCTGAGGAGCACGTTCTTCACGTACGACGTGTGCCGCCCCTGTGCCCCACCTCCCCAACTGGTGCGGTCCGCACCGTGCGCGGGCAACTCGGCGCTCAGGTTCGACGCCGGCGTCTGGCGGTTCCAGTTGCCGTTCAGCGTCAGGTTGAATGTCGTGCCCGTGCTGGAGCGCGGCGGCGAGAAGTCGAAGCTGCCGAACAGGGAGCCCTGGTCGTTGAGCCGGTGGTCGAGCGTGCGGCCCGCAGTGAGCGGGATGCGCTGCGCGGCGGCGATGGCGATGAGCTTCGCCACGGAGTCCGCGGCGACACCGGTGGCCTGCAGACCGCCCGCGTCCGTGTTGACGAGGGAGCGCAGATCGTTGGAGCGGCGACCGAGCTGGTACGAGAGGTTGTAGAACGCCTTGTCGAACACGATCGGACCGGCGAGGAGGCCGCCGAGCGAGACGTTCGAGTACTGCTGGCCGAGGGCGCGCGCGGCGCGGTCGGTCCACTGAAGCGTGGGTGCGTCGAGGTTGAGGCTGTTCGTGCGCCGGATGTAGTTGGAGCCGCCGCTGCTGCGCAGATTGAACTGTGCGCCGCTGAACCCGCCGCGGCTCACGTCGTACGGCGTGGTGACGAGCGACGACACCACCGCCGCATCGCGCGGCACGCTCGAGGCGCCGAAGCTCGCGCCGTTGAGCGTGGTGCTGTTCTGATCAGCGGAGAGCCCCAACACCGAGAAGCCGGCCGGGTCGCCGTCGGCGTTCGTGATCGGCGTGACACCGGGAATGGAGCTGGCCATCGCGTTGATGTCGCCCTGCTGGCCCGAGGCGACGCCCTCGCTCTGGATGGACTGCTCGGTGCCGCTCAGGTCGGGCGTGTTGGCGTCGCGCGTCGCGCGGCCTCGCGTCGCGGTCGCCCTGAGCGTGTCGAGCATCGTCATGCGCTGGAGCTGCGCGTCGGCGACGAGGATATCCTGATCCGCCGTGCGCTTCACCTCGAAGCGGCGCGGGGCATAGCCGATGGACGCGAACGACACGAAGTAGTCGCCCTCGCCGCCGGGAAAGGTGATGGTGAAGTGGCCGGTTCGGTCGGTGCGCGCGGTGCGGTTGACGCCACCGGACACCGACGTCGCCGTGACGCTCGCGTTCTCGATGGGCTGCTGATCCGAGTTCGTCACCTGGCCGCGGATCACGTCGAGCTGCTGCGCGGCCAGCGCTCGTGGAGCAGATGCCAAGGCGATCGCGACCAGCGCCAGCATGGCGGGAGTGAGAGGGCGTCGGTGAACCACGTACAGGGTCCGGGAGGAGTGTCGGTGTGCCGCTTGGAGGAGTACCGCACGGTTCGACACACGCGACGTCCAAAGGGTGCCTCGCGAGATCGAGCGCGAGCATCGCGTTCGGACGACCCCGCAACTCGACGCGCGAAAACGGCGGCGACCACCTCGAGGTGATCGCCGCCGTCCCGTGTCGAGCGGACTACTGTCTAAGGCGGATCATTTCTCTCGCGCGCGCACCACATGTGTACCCGCTGCGTCGCGCACGCCCAGGTAGACGATCCCGCCTGCGCCGAACCCGGCGATCACCGTGCCCGCTGGTAGCGTGACGCGATCGACGAGCTTGCCTGATCGATCGATGACGTCGTACTCGGGCCCGCCGGTGGTCGGCTTGGTGGGAATGAGGCGCACCCAGAGCTTCCCGCCGGCGTCGGCTCTCACGGAGCCGTTCGTGAACGCTGGCCTGTAGTCCGGAAGCTCGGTGGGCGGCACGAAGTTGAGCTGTCGTCCGCCTCCCTGCCCGCGGCCACCGCCCGCGGCCGGCGCGGCTCCGCCAGTCGCGTCGCGACGCGGCGGGGGCGGTCCATCCTCACCGCCGCCACGGATCCGCACAGCGAAGCCGCCACCGCCACCACCGCCACCGAACGGCACGCCGAATCCGCCGCCGGCCCCTCCGCCACCACCGCCCATCGCGACATCCGCCATGGCGCCGGGTCCGGCGGTGCGAGCGCGCTCCATCTGCGCGCGCGCGGTGTCGATCACCGCGCTCTTGGCCGAGTCGGAGAGACGTTGCCAATCGAAGGGGATTCGCGCGCCGGCCGACCGCGTGCCGTCCGCATCGATGTAGTCGACGTGGTAGTCCTTGCGCACGATCGCGATGGTGCCGTCGGACAGCACGGCCCAGTCGTCGACCTCGGGCAGCGGATTGATCACCATGGAGATGGACCGGCGACCCTCGACCTCGGTGAAGTTGATCTTGGGCGCCTGCACCTTGATGTACGCCGCGGTATCGAGCTTTCGCGTCGTCAAGTCGAAGCGCACGAGCGGCGCGCTGTCGGGAAAGACGGGCGGCTGGAAACCACCGCCGCCACCAGCGCCGCCGGCACCAGCGCCGCCGCCGGGGCCGCGGCGATTGAAGTTCAAACCCGACGCCCGGTAGACGAGCCGACCCTTCGAATCGAACCCGGGAAAGCCGAGCGCGCCGCCCACCAGCGAGAAGACGTCATCGGGTCTCGGCGCCGCCATGACGCGCGCCACCACGCCCTTGGGATCGATGACGAGCATCGAGAGCGACGCGGGATCGAGGAAGAGTGTGGAGTCGCCGCGGAAGGGGAGAATGCCGCCGCCGCGCGCGCCGTACGCGTTGGCCGTGGCCGGCGTGGTGTCAGCGACGATCGCGAGGGTTTTCATCATCGAGTCGAGGAGCACGACGCGCCGCTTGACGGGATCGTTCACGAGCAGCTTGCCGTCGGGCAGCTGCCGCACGGCGCTCACTGCACCCATGGGGTCCGACGTCGCGAGCGCCGCGCCGAGCGGACGGACCGGTGGACGCGCGGACGCCTGCTGCGCGCCGGACGTTGAGGCGGCCAACGTGAGCGCCGCGAGGAGGGCAACGGAGCGCCCTGTTGCGATCGATGTCGTCATCTCTGTGCCCCAGAAGGAATGCGAGTGTCGCGATGCATGAAGTTGCATGAAAGCTCAACCTCCCCGTCCGCCGCCGCCACCACGACCGCCACCACCGCCGCCGCCGAAGCCACCGCCGCCGAAGCCGCCGAAAGCACCGCCACCACCACTGCCCGTGGTGCCGCTGCGAATGCCGGCGAGGTAGCGCGTGTCCAGGTAGCTGGCGACGAGCGCGGGCAGCTTCCGTTTCTGATCGCCCGTGAGGAGCGAGTTGATTGTCGGGGCCAGCGCGATGAGCATGTCGACCGACGCTTTCCGTGCGCGAGTGTAGCGGTCGTACGCGTCGCCCTGATCATACTCTTTCGGCAGATCGGCGAGATGCTTCGCCAGCGGGCTCCAGATCGAGTCCAATCGAATCGTGTAGCGGCGGTTCATGCTCGCCAGACTGTCGGCTTGCGGACCGGACAGCCCGAGCGTGTCCATCTGGCGGAGCATCTGCGCCATCGGGTTGAGCAGCCCGCCGGTGCCGTACTGCGCGCGGAGCAACCCCTCGGTGGGTTTCTGTCCGTCCGTCTTGCGGCCGCGGTCGAGCAATTGGGTGAGCTGCTGCCGCTCGCGCGAGGGCCCGACGTCGACGCGGAGCTGCATCGTGAGGGTGACGGGCGAGCGGAAGTTATTGAACTGCGGGTTGCTGTTCCCGAAGCGCGGGTTGACCTCATACTTGTAGCGTTTGCTCGTGCTGTCGAAGCCGCGCACGTACATCAGCGTGGGATCGACGAAGGTGAACTGCCCCCAGCCGTGCAGCTTGCTCTGGCCATGCAGCAGCAGATCGGCTGCGCCGAGCGGGTTGGACACGGAGAAGCTGAGCGTGGCGCGCTGCGGGAGCCGCACCTTGAGCGGATTGAACGACACGCTCAGGTTGGCGCTCGTCGTCCACGGTCCCTCGCACGAGTTGCGCGCCGCCAGGGTGCCGAGCTGCGCGAGCAGGCAGTCCTTCGCGCGGCCGGTGCTGTTGTCGAGCAGCGACTGCATGGCCGTGGCGAGCGCGGGATCGGCGGTTTTCGTCGGACTGTAGATGAAGGCGCGGTCGTTGGAGTAGCCGTCGCCGTTGACGTCGCCGGCGACGGACGGCGTGAACGGCGAGCCGCTCCGAACCTGGCCGAACCAGTTCACGCGCACCGCGTCGAAGAAGTTGTAGAAGAGACTATAGGTGAACTGATGACGCGACTCGCCGGCGGAGCGCGACCAGGCCTTCTCCTGCGGATTGGCGATCGTGCTCTGGAAGCCGCGGTACTGCTCGCGTACGTCGGCCAACGTGTAGTTGAGCGACCAATTGTATCGCTGGCTGAAGGTCGCCGGGAAGAGTCCGAGGCGGAGCTGTTTGGTCTCGCTCCGCAGGTCGCTCCGCAGCTCGCTCACGCGATTGAACAGCTGGCTGACGCGCGCATCGCGCGACGCGATGGCACCCGTGACCGGGACGATGCTGCCCGCCTTCACGTACACGGGGCGGCCCGCTTCGTCGAGCAGCGTGAATTGCTGCGTGGGCTGGAAGTTGAGATCGTAGTTGCTCGACTGGTTCAGGTTCACCGAGAAGGTGACGTCGGCGCTGGCGCTGAACCGGTTGTTGAGGATCGGTCCGTTCCAGTTGAGGTTCGACCGGACGCTGCGCGGCGACTGATAGTCGTTGGCGAACAGATTCACGTTCGGGACGTTGCTGGCGAACACACTTCCGACGGAGCCGTCGGCGCACTGCGCCGGCACGGAGGCGGGGTTTTGCGCGTACGCCGACCAGTCCGGGATGGGCACCGCGCCGCCCACGCAGCTCAGCTGCTGGATCCCGGTGGAGAGGCCGGTGTTGTCGATGGCGTTGCCGACGAGGTTGGCGTTCGGCGTGTTCTGGAAGATGCCGATGCCGCCGCGCACGACGGCGCGCGGGTTCCGCACGGCGCCTTCGAAGGCGCCGATCTGCGCCGCGGTGCCGTACGTCCACGAGAAGCCGACGCGCGGGCTGACGTACAGCTTGTTGGGCGTGACGTCGTTGCGCGACTTGAAGATGGACTGGACATCCTGGTTGAACGCCGGCGCGGAGTTGAACCGGTTCGCGTCGAGCCGGACGCCGTACTGGATCTGGAGGTTGCTCGTGCGGCGGTACGAGTCGCCGAGGGCCAGCACCGCGGTGAGCGCGCTGGCGCTCTGCACGCGGTTCTTGAGAGACCGGGTGTAGAACGCCGGTTGATTGGCCGCGAGCTCGGCGAGCGAGTTGTAGCCGAAGGTGCCCAGCAGGTTGGTCGTCTGGTCCTGCTCGTAGCCTTCGTGCTGCAGCTCGCTGCTCAGCTTGATGCGGTGCTTGTTGTTGCGGCTGAACCAGGAGAGCTGGTTCTGCAGCTCGGTGGTGAGGGCGCTGTTGCTCGTGCCCAGGTTCGCGCTGCCCCCGAAGCCGAGGTTGCGCACGCCGGCGGTGCCGTCGTCGAAAGTGGAGTTCACCAACACGGTGCCGTTGGGAAGCAGCGCGTACGGCGTGCTGTAGTTGCGGTTGCCCCCGAGGCTGAGCGTGGTCTCGCTCAGCAGGATCTGCTTGAGATACGACGTGTGTCGCAGCTGTGCGCCGGCGCCCCAGTTGGTCCGGTCGCCGCTGTGTGCGGGCAACTCGGTCGTGAGATTGGAGGTGGGCGTCTGGCGGTTCCAGTTGCCGTTGAGCACGAGCTTGTACGTGGTGCCGCTCGTCGACGACGGCGGCGTGAGGTCGAAGCTGCCGAACAACGAGCCTTGATCGTTGAGCCGGCTGCTGAGCGACTGGCCGCTGACGGTGAGCGGGATGCGCTGTGCCGCAGCGATGGCGAGCAGCCGCGCGACAGAGTCGGCGGACACGCCGGTGGCCTCGAATCCGGTGGCGTCGGTGTTGAGCAGGGTGGCGAGATCGTTGGCGCGCCGGCCAAGCTGATACGAGAGGCTGTAGAACGCCTTGTCGAACACGATGGGGCCGGCCATCGACCCGCCGAGCGACAGGTTGGTGTACTGCTGGCCCAACGCGCGCGCGGCCTTGTCGGTCCACTGCAACGCCGGTGCGTCGAAGTTGAGGCTGTTGTTGCGCCGGATGAAGTTCGATCCGCTGCCGCTCCGCACGTTGAGCTGCGCGCCGCTGAACCCTCCGCGGCTGACGTCGTACGGGGTGGTCACGAGGCTGGTCGACACCTGCGCGTCACGCGGCAGGGTGGACGAGCCGAGGTTGGCTCCGTTGAGCGTCATGCTGTTCTGATCGGCCGAGAGACCCAGCACCGAGAAGCCGGCGGGATCGCCTTCGGCGCCGAGGATCGGCGTGACGCCCGGAATGGTGGCGGCGATGGCGTTCAGGTCGCCCTGCTGATCCGCGGAGACCGCCGTGCTGCTCGCCGACTGTTCGGTGCCGCTGATGTCCGGCGTGCGCTCGTTGCGATTGACACGCACTCGCTCGGCGACGGCGCGCATGGTGTCCAGCAAGACCATGCGCGACAGCTCAGCGTCGGCGACGAGGATCTCCTGATCGGCCGTGCGCCGCACCTCGAACCGCTTCGGGGCGTAGCCGATGGCGGTAACGGTGACGAAGTAGTCGCCGTCTCCTCCGGGGAAGGTGATCGTGAAGCGGCCGGTGCGATCGGCGCGTGCGCTGCGGTTCACGCCGCCCGCTACCGACGTGGCGGTGACGTTGGCGTTCTCGATCGGCTCCTCTTCGGCGTTCGTCACCTGACCGCGGATGACGTCGAGCTGCTGCGCGGAGAGGGCGCGCGGAACGGTGACAGTGAGGGCGAGAAGCGCTGCCATCACGACCAAGATGCGGCGAGAGATCACGAGAGCGGTACGGTGTGGGGGTCAAGCGGCCAGCCTCGGCGTTGCGCCGGACCGCGTTCGAGCATCGATGGAACGGGAGCGTCGAACCGCGGGCTCGCCGTCACTGTAGCTACGACCCCAACGGCGATACTGTTGGTAGTCTCGGCATTCGCGCGGAGGGCGCATGAGCGGCGGTCGCCCTGAGGACGAGTCGCGCCGCAATCGAACGACGGGACCGTTCGGCCGAGACATCGTTCAGCCGAGACCGGCAGTGAATCCGTGCGGCGCGCCGCACGACCGAGCGCGCCTCTAGTCGATCGCGCCAGTGGGATGCTGCGTGCGCGGCCTCTCGACGTGGATCGGACCGTCACGGTCGCGCAGCGAGGCCCCGCTCGCGCCCGCGAGCACCGCGGCGATCTCGCTGACGATCGCCAGGGCGATCTCCTCGGGCGTCTCGGCGCCGAGGTCGAGCCCGACCGGTGCGTGAACGGCTGGCGGCATCTCGCCGACGGCGACGCCCTGTGCTCCTTCGAGCAGCTCGAGCGTGCGGCGACGCGGGCCGAGCACGCCGATGTAGCGCAGCGTGCCCACACGCAGGAGCGCGTGCAGGTAGGCGCGATCGTGCGTGGCCGCGTGAGCCATCACGACCGCGGCGGCGAACTCGTCGAGCGCCAGCGAGTCGGCGAGCGCGCTCGCGTCACGCGTGGCGTTGAGGCAGATGGTGCGGTCGGCCTCCGGAAAGCGATCGCGCGTGACGAAGCTCGGCCGATGGTCGACCACGGTGACGAGCCAGCCCGTCATCGCGGCGAGGCGCGCAACGGGGATTGCGTCGGTGCCCGCGCCGCAGACGAGCAGGCGCACCGCGCTTCGCGCGCGAAGCTCGGCGAGCCGCGTGATGGCGTCGTGGAGCGTGTGGCCCGAGAGCGGCTCCAGCGTCAGGTCGATCACCCCCTGGCATCCCAATCCGAGACCGAGCACGACGTCGTCCGAGGCACGAGTGTCGTAGCGCACCAGCTCCGGCTTTCCCGCCGCGAGCACCTCCGGCATGCGCGCCACGATGTCCGCCTCGAGACATCCGCCGCTCACCGCGCCGACCGTGCTGCCGTCGGCGCGCACGATCATGCGCGCGCCGACGCCACGGTACGTGGAGCCATCCACGTCCATGATCGTCGCAAGCATGGCCGATTCGCCACGCTCGGCCACCTCGAGAAGCGCGCGTCGAAGCCGATCCAGCTCGTGCATCAGGCGCGCGCGGTGCCGAGCACCTTGTCGAGCGTGATGGGGAGATCGCGAACGCGCACGCCAGTGGCGTGGTACACGGCGTTACCGATGGCCGCCGTCACGCCGATGATGCCGATCTCGCCGATCCCCTTCACACCGATCGGGTTGACATGAGGGTCGGCCTCCTCGATGAACGAGATGTCGAGCATGCCGATGTCGGCGTTGACCGGAACGTGGTACTCGGCCAGATCGGCGTTCAGGTAGCGGCCGGTGCGATGATCCACGAGCGTCTTCTCCTCGAGCGCCATGCCGAGCCCCCAGATGATTCCACCTGCCAGCTGGCTGCGCGCCGTCTTGGCATTGAGGATCCTCCCGCCTCCATACATCGCGACGATGCGCGGCACGCGGATCTCGCCGAGCTCCACGTCCACGCGCGCTTCGACGAACACCGCGCCGAACGCGTGCGTGACGTACTCGCTCGCCGCCGGTCGGATGTCGGCGCGGACCGTGACCGCGCCATCGGGCTGACGCGCCAGCAGTGCGGCGTAGCTCTCTTCGGCGCGCGTGCCCGTGGTGCGCGAAAGACGTCCGTTCGCCGCGGTGATATTCTCAGGCCGCGTGCCGAACAGGGGAGACGACCTGTCAGCCACCGCGAGCTCGATCAGCTTCTGCTTGGCGGCGAGGCAGGTGAGGTGCACCGCCGACCCGGTGGATGTGGACGTCATCGAGCCGCCGCTCACGGGACTCGGCGGCATCCGCGTGTCACCGAGCTCGAAGCGCACCTGCTCCGGCGCGAGCCCGAGTGCGTCGGCGGCGATCTGCGTCATCACCGTGTATGCGCCCGTGCCCAGCTCGTGGGTCGCGCTCTGCACCAGCGCGCGCGCCGCGCCGGACGCGTCGGCCATCAGGCGCACGGACGCCGAGGCATTGGTGCGTCTCGTCGGGTAGGCCGCTGACGCCATGCCGTAGCCGACGAGCGCGTTGCCGTCGCGCATGCTGCGTGGCCTGGTCGAGCGCTTGCTCCACCCGAAGCGCTCGGCGCCGACGCGGTAGCATTCGCGCAGCGCCTTGCTGCTGAACGCTCGGCCCGATTCCGGATCCTTCTCCGCGTAGTTCTTGAGCCGGAGCGCGATGGGGTCCATCGACAGCGACACCGCCAGCTCGTCCATCGCCGTCTCGAGCGCGAAGGTGCCGGGCGCCTCGCCGGGTGCTCGTTGATAGGTGGGCGTGCCGACGTCGAGCTTCACGATGCGATGCATCGTCTCGAGGTTTGGCACGGCGTACAGCGTGCGCGTGACCCGGGCGCACATCTCGACGAACTCGTCGAAGCGCGATGTGTGCGAGACGCTCTCGTGACGCACCACGGTGAGCGTCCCGTCGCGCCGAGCACCGAGCACGATGTGCTGCGACGTCTCCGGGCGTCCGCCGACCGGTCCGAACATCTGGCGGCGCATGAGCACGAGCTTGACGGGCCGCGACACGGCGCGCGCCGCCATGGCCGCGAGCGGCACGTGCGACCACATCCGCCCCTTGCTGCCGAAGCCACCGCCGACGAAATGCGATACGACGCGCACTTTCTCCGGTGGGATGCCGAGCGCGTTGGCCACGCCGTTCCGCGTGCCGTAGACGTGCTGCGTGGAATCGTAGACGGTGAGCTCGTCGCCCTCCCACACGGCGAGCGTCGCGTGCGGCTCCATCGCATTGTGGTTCACGAACGGCGTCGAGTAGCGCGCATCCACCTTCACGTCCGCCGCGGCAATGCCGGCTTCGATGTCACCACGGATGGAATCGGGCTGGCCGCCGGCCGGTTTGTACGCGTCCATCTTGCGCGCCGCCATGTCGATCGCCGCGGGCGCGCCCTCGATGTACGTCACGGCGATCAGCGAGGCGGCGTCCATCGCCTGCTCCAGCGTGCCGGCCACGACGACGGCGATCGGCTGCCCGTTGTACCGAACGCGATCGTCCTGCAACAGGGTGAGGGCGCCGGCGGTCAGCTTCGGTGCGTTGACGTGGGTGATGACGCGAATCACGCCCGCCGCGCGCTCGGCGGCACTCGCGTCGATGCTCGCGATGCGACCGGTGGCCACCGTGCTCCCGACGATCACTGCGTGCGCCACGTTCGCCACCGGCATCTCCGCCGAATAGCGCGCGGTGCCGGTGACCTTGAGCCGTCCGTCCACACGATCGAGCGGAGCGCCGACGGCGCCCGGCGCGGCGCCCGTGACGATCTGTTTCGCGCGTTCCGAGATTGTCATCGATCTACCCTTCCATCGCGGCGACGGTGGAGAGCGCACGAACCATCGTGCGCTTGGCGAGCTCGATCTTGAACGCGTTCTCGCTGCGCGGCACCGCACCGGCGAGCGCCACCTCGGCCGCGGCGCGGAATGCCGCGGCGGTGGCCGGCTTGCCGATGAGTGCGCGCTCCGCCTCGCGCGATCGCCACGGCTTGGTGCCCACTCCGCCGAGCGCGATGCGTACGTCTCGCACGCGGCCGCCATTCACGTCGAGAACGACGGCAGCCGACGCCAGCGCGAAGGCGTACGACGCGCGGTCACGGACCTTGCGATAGTGCGAGCGCGCCGCGAAGGCGAGCGGCCCGAGGTCGACGGAGGTGATCAGCTCGCCCTGCGCGAGCATGGTCTCGCGCTCCGGATGCTGGCCGGGCAGGAGATGGAAGTCGGCGAGCGGGATCGCCCGCTCGCCCTTCGGTCCGCGTACGTGCACGACGGCGTCGAGCGCGAGCATCGCCACCGCCATGTCGCTCGGATGCGTGGCGATGCACTGCTTGCTCGTGCCGAGCACGGCGTGGATGCGGTTGTGCCCCTCCATGGCCGAACAGCCCGAGCCCGGCATTCGCTTGTTGCACGGCATCGCCGTATCGCGGAAGTAGTAGCAGCGCGTGCGCTGCAGCAGGTTGCCGCCCGTCGTCGCCATGTTCCGGATCTGGCCCGACGCGCCGGCGAGCACCGCTTCGGCGAGCACCGGATACTTCGCCTTGACGACGTCGCTCCACGCTATGTCGCTGTTGCGGGCCAGAGCACCGATGCGGAGCCCGCCATTGGGCAGCGCCACGATCTGTGCAAGCGAGGGCTCCGCGTTCGCCAGGCGGTTGATGTCGACGAGCCGGTGCGGGGTCTCGACGTTGAGCTTCATCAGGTCGACGAGTGTCGTGCCCCCGGCGATGAAGCGGGACTGCGGGTCGGCGGCGACAGCGTGCGTCGCGTCGGCGACCGAAGTGGCGACAGTGAGTTCGAATGATCGCATGTCAGGCGCTCCGTCTCACGTCCTGGATGGCCGCGACGATCCCGTCGTATGCACCGCAGCGACAGAGGTTCCCGCTCATGCACTCGCGCACGTCGGCGTCCGCGGCGCCGCATGGCTCCTTCAGCAGCGCGGTGGCCGACATGAGCTGACCGGAAGTGCAGTAGCCGCACTGGAAGCCGTCGTGCTTGATGAACGCGGCCTGCATTGGATGCAGCGACTCTCCCTGCGCGAGTCCCTCGACCGTGGTGATCTCGTGACCCTGATGCATCGCCGCGAAGGTGAGGCAGGAGAGTTGGCGGCGTCCGTCGACGTGCACGGTGCACGCCCCGCACTGGCCGTGATCGCATCCCTTCTTCGTCCCCGTCAGTCCGGCGTACTCGCGCAGGGCGTCGGCCAGGGTGACGCGCGGCTCGAGGTCGAGCGTGAGCGTGCGTCCGTTCACGCGCAGCGTCACGCGCGTCGCCGCCACGTCGGGAGGCGGCGGTGCAGAGAGCGACCGGGCGAGCGGCTCCGCGCGCGCGAGGTGGGGCGCGAGCGTCAGGGCGCATGCGGCCGCCAACGCGGTCGCGACGAACTCGCGGCGCGTGGGGATCCGCGCTGCAGTGCTGTCGGCGCGGGGAGCGAGCGCGCTCAGAGCGGCGACCAGCTCCGACGAGCTCGGGGACGATCCAGCCGGACCGACATGCGACCAGGCGACGATGCCCCGCGCGTCGACGACGAACATCGCCTGTCCGCCGTGCACACCGTAGCTCGCGGCGACCGATCCGCCCGGATCGAGATCGGCGAGCAGTGGCACTCGCTCGGCGCCGCCGGCGAAGGCCAGGTCGCACCACATCCCGTCGCGCGAGATGCCGAGCAGCTCCGCGTCGATGCCCGGAACCTGCGACACGAGCCCGTTGAAGTGCGCGAGCTGGTCGGCGCGCGCCGGATCCCAGTCGGCGGGATAGAAGGCGAGGATCACCGGCTGGCCGCGCAGCTCACTCAGACGGACTCGCCGGCCGTCGCGCTGCGCGAGCTCGAAATCTGGGGCAGCGGCGCCCGCGACCAGGGGCAGAGCGGCAGTGAAGAGCGTAGAGTGCATCGGTCGCCCCGAAGCAGAGAGGATCTGGGATACTACTCGCGGCGCTGCGCTGGCGTCAGCGGAGTCGGAGCGCGTGACGCGCCGCGCGTGCGCCCCACGATCGCGACGATCGCCATCACCGACACCGCGAGCATCGCCGGCAGCACCCAGTCCGGCAAGCCGAGCGCGATGATCGACGCGCGCGCCAGGATGGCGATGGCGACGAGCGCGGCGAGTCCGAGGCCGAGTCGCTTCGCCAGAGTGACGTTCGCGCGCTGCTGCGTCACCGTGCTCTCGTCTCCGCTGGCCACGACCTCGAGCACCCGGGTCATCTCGCTCGCGTGCTGGGGTCGGTCGACCGGCTCCTTCGCCAGGCAGCGCATCACCAGCGCGGAGAGCGCGGGCGGCGTATCCGGGCGGAGTGCGAGGATCGGCACCGGCGGCGTGGAGAGGTGCGCCGCGAGGAGCTTGCGCGGCGACATGTCGTAGAATGGCGGCCGGCCGCAGAGCATCTCGTACGCCATGCAGCCGAAGGCGTAGAGATCGGCCCGGTGATCGACGTCGGGATCGGCCGCGGCCTGCTCCGGCGCCATGTAGGTCGGCGTGCCGACGGACATGCCGACCTGAGTGAGGGTGTCCCGCAGCGGATGCGGCACCCCATCCCTGGAATCCGAGACCGCCTTGGCGATCCCGAAGTCGGTGACGATGGCCGCGCCGCCGCAGAGCAGGACGTTGTCCGGCTTGATGTCGCGATGGATGACGCCGTGTTCGTGCGCGTACGCGAGCGCTTTGGCGACGTCGCCCAGCAGGCCGACCACTTCGGCAATGGGAAGAGGGCCGGCATCGCGAAGATGCTGCCGCAGCGAGCGCCCTTCCTGGTACGGCATCGTGAAGTACGGCACATCGGCGACCTGACCCGTGGAGAGCAGGGTCACGATGTGCGGATGCTGCAGTTGCGCGGCGAGCATGATCTCACGCCGAAAGCGATCGACGTTCACGCCCCCGGTGAGCTCGCGCGGCAGCACCTTCACGACGACGCGCCGGCCGAGCGCCGTCTCCTCGGCGAGAAAGACACGGCTCATCCCTCCTCCGCCGAGCTCGGCCTCGATCGAGTAGAGCTCGCCAAGCGCGGCTTCCAGCTCTTCGCGCAGATCCATGCCGTGGGCTCGGGGGCCTGGTGAAGGTGACCAGCCCGTGAACACTATGGAGACGGACGGCGTGGGGCCAGCACTCGTGAGCGTTACGCAACGACGGGACACCGGGATTCGTCCGTGATGACTCCGCCGAACGCGCGCCAGCGCTAAGATAGAGGCGTTCACCGAAGCCGCTCAGCTCTCATCGATCAACATGCCCGACGACAACGGCAACGTGCTCGGCGACATCGCGCCGGGCTCCATACGGCGCATCCATCTCGTGGGGGTGGCGGGCACGGGGATGGGCTCGTTCGCCGGAATGCTCAAGGCCGCCGGCTACGAGGTCACCGGGAGCGACGAGAACGTGTACCCGCCGATGAGCGACATGCTCGACGCGTGGGGTGTCATGGCACTCTCGCCGTACTCGCCGGACAACCTCGATGTGGCGAAGCCGGATCTGGTGATCATCGGCAACGTGATCAGGCGCGTCAACGTGGAAGCGACGACGGTGCGCGAGCGGAGAATTCCGCAGATGAGCTTCCCTGCGGCGTTCGGGTCGCTCGTGCTGGCGGGCAAGCACAGCGTCGTGGTCACGGGCACGCACGGCAAGACGACCACGTCGGCGCTCATGTCGCACGTGCTCGTCACGGCGGGCACCGATCCGTCGTTCCTCGTCGGCGGCGTCACGCTCAACGCCAACTCGAACTTCCGCATGGGCGCCGGTCCGTTCGTCGTGGTGGAGGGCGACGAGTACGACACCGCGTACTTCGACAAAGGCCCCAAGTTTCTGCATTACCGCGCGCGCACGGCGATCCTGACGAGCGTCGAGTTCGACCATGCCGACATCTACCGCGACATGGCGCACTATGAGTCGGCGTACGAGAAGTTCGCCGCAACCCTCCCGGAAGACGGCTTTCTCGCCGTGGCGGCATCGTACCCCAACGCGGTGGAGATCGCGCGGAGGGCGTCGCGCGCCTACGTCGCGACCTATGTGGCGCACGGTGATGCCGATTACTCCACGGAGAACCTTCGTTTCGGACCAGAAGGCGCGCGGTTCGTCGTGCGCGAGCCTCGCGGGTCGACGGGTGAGTATCTGCTGCCCATGTCGGGACACCACAACGTCGAGAACGCGCTCGGCGTGTACGCCGCGGCTCGGGCGCTCGGACTCAGCGCCGACCAGATCCGCGCCGGCTTCGCCTCGTTCGCGGGGGTGAAGCGCCGTCAAGAGATCCGGGGCACAGTGGAGGACGTGCTCGTCATCGACGACTTCGCTCATCATCCGACGGCGGTCCGCGAGACGATCGTCGCCATCGGACAGCGCTATCCCCAGCGGCGGCTCTGGGCTGTGTTCGAGCCCAGGTCCAACACGAGCCGGCGCAACATCCATCAACGGGAGTACGCGACGGCGTTCGACGGGGCGGCGCTCGCGTCCATCCGCGTGCCGGAGCCGCACGACAAGGTCCCGCTCGACGAGCAGCTCGACATCGGCAAGGTCGTCGAGGAGCTGCGCGCGCACGGCATCGAGGCTGATGCCTCGCCAGACACCGACGTGCTCGTGCGACGCGTCGCCGACGGCGCCCGTTCGGGCGACGTCGTGCTCGTGATGAGCAACGGGTCGTTCGGCGGATTCATCCCGAAGTTGCTCGACGCCCTTCGGACCAAGACCTCACGCCACGAGCACGAGCCGCTGGCGGATCGCTCATGACCGACGAGATCACTCCCGCGCTCTCCGCCGCGGATTGGCATGGCGTGCTCGCGCAGCAGGACGGACTCACTCATCTGCGCGAGCAGTTCGGCACGCTCCCGTTCTCCGTGCACGCCATCGCCGCACTGCTCCTCTACGAGCAGCCGTTCGGCTTCACGCAGCAGGACGTGCAGGACGAGAACGAAGTGAGCGAATACTGCGCGGTGATGGCGGCTCGCAATCGTGAGTCGGGCGACCAGCCCACGGCGGCGAAGTTCGCGCTGCTCGGCGAGCGGCATCGGGAGCGGGCGGAGAAGATCGCGGCGCTGCTTCCTCTGGCAAGCTCCGGCGCTTAGTCGGGCTGGAAACTGCAATACCCGTAGCGGGTACGTGACCGCCTCGGTAGCCGGATTGGCATACTGGCTCCCGGTATTTTGAGCTGGGATTGAACTCCGGTACCGGGTACCTGGCACAGGTACTTGGACGTCGGCGACGGTGTTTGCAGTTGACGCCACTCCGTTCGCCCGATCAGCGGCAATTCGCCGCGGAGAGCGCTCCGGCCCGGTGTCAGGCCTCGTCCCACATGCGAAACCCACCGCGAAACGCGTTCGCGTTGTGGCCGCGGCGCGTGTTCGGCGGCAGATCGTCGATGAAGCGCACGTTGCCGCCGCCGAGCACCGTGTAGTCCGCGTTCGTCGCCTCCATGAGCAGCTCGACGATCTCCGCGACGTTGCGCCGCCACCGCCGCTTGCCGGTGCGCTTCAGCCCCGCTTCCCCGATCATGTCCTCGTAGCTCTTCGTGTCCCGAAACGGGAGATGCTGTACTTCGAGCGGCACGACGGTGCCGTCGACGACGAGCGTCGTTCCGAGCCCGGTGCCCAATCCCAGGAAGAGCATGGTGCGGCCCGCGTAGCTGCCGAGCGCCTGCATCGCCGCGTCGTTGATCAGGCGCACGGGGCAACCGAAGGCGCGCTGGAAGTTGAAGTGGGTCCACCCGTCGCCGAGGTTGACTGGCTCCTTGCTGATCTTCCCACGCACCACGGGTCCGGGATAGCCGATGCTGACAGCATCGAAGCGCCAGTCCGCGGCGGCTTCAACGACCTCGTCGACCATCTGGCGCGGGGTCAGCTTGGGCCCGGAGGGGACCTTGATCGGGGTGCGGCGGCCGGTGGCGAGCAGCTTCACGTGCGAGCCGCCCACGTCGATGACGAGGATTTTCACGCTGGGAAGGATCACCGGTCCGGCGCGGCAACGCAATCGGTAGCGGCCGCGTGACGTTCGTCTGGCGCGACGCGTTTGCGCTGTGAATGCGCGTGCCGCACCTTAGGCGCATGCGACCCCACTTCCTCGCGTTCCGTCGTGTGCTCCCCGGCGGAATGATCGTGCTCGTCTCCCTCGACGTCACGGAAGATGGGCTGGTTCGCGGCATCCTGCAGGTGGAGCGGCGACGCGATCCCAAGCGCCAGCTCTTCGGCACCGCTCCGCTGATCGCCGAGGCGTCCGGCGCCACGCAGCAGGATGTCCTTCGCCAGCTCAGGGAGCTGGCCGAGAACGATGTCGAGGTGGCCGCCCGGATCGCCGAGTGGGAAGCCTCGCATCCGCCGGCGCGCAGAGATCGCGTCGAGGACTGAACGGGCGCCCGATGACCGAGTCCGCGCCGGTCGGCGCGGACTCATCGGCGTCGACTACATCACTGGCGCGAGGCGTCGACCGACATCTTCAGTTCTTCATTCAGCGCTGCTTCGCCGCTGATGATCGAGCTCCAGGACAGCTCCTTCCCGTTGCGCTTGCCCTTCTCCACGACCTTCACACCGTCGGGAGCGATCGTGATGGTGTACAGCCGGCCCTGATGTTCGAGCTCACGCTTGATCGACTTGTCCAGTTTCGTCGCCATTGGTCCTCCGAGGGTGGTATCGCGTCGCGCACGGAGCGCTGCGGAAATAGGGGGTGCCCGGCTCGCCCGCGCAACACTGCGATGGCCCCGTTACGATTCCCCGCCCTGCTCTCGCATCCATAGACGGCTCGGGCCACCCGCGCGATACAAAGTCGAATCGCCGCCGCGTCACCTACTCGCTCAGGTTCCTTCGAGCGCCCGTTGCCGCGCGTCGAGATGCGAACGATCGGCGATGGCGAACGCGAACGGACCGTGCTCGCGGAACTCGATGATCGTGACGGATCCGACCGGGCAGTCGAACCGGTAGCGGAAGCGGCCGACGTCCACGCCGAGCAACGCGCAGATCGCGACGCGGATGGTTGCCTTGTGTGCGACGATGAGCACGTTGCCGCCCTGATGATGCGTGGCCTCGATCTGCTCGAGCTCTCTCGTGACGCGCTGCGCGAGCGCGACGGCGGTCTCGCCGCCGGTGGGCGGGTTCCACGCCGGATCCGCCGTCCATCGCTCATACTGCACGCGATAGCGCTCGGCCACCTGCGACGCGCTGAGTCCGTCCCACTCCCCGTAGTCGATCTCGGCGAACCCCTCTCGCGTCTCGACCGGGAGACCCACGGCGTTCGCCAGCGGCGTCGCCGTCGTCACGGCGCGCGAGAGCGGGCTCGAGTAAAGTCCGGCCCACTTCACGTCTCGATACGCGGCGGCGAACGAGTCCGCCATCGCCAGTCCTTCGTCGGTCAGTGCGGGGTCGAGCCGCCGCCCGCAGAACAGGTTGCCGCGGCTCGCGTTGGTCTGTCCGTGTCGCAAGAGATGAAGGCGAAGAGTCATGCGCGTGATGAAGGTGTGGACGGTGCTCGAACGCAATCTAATGGCGACTTCGCTCGCGCTCGCTGCTTCGAAGGTTCGAGACAGTCGGGGCACAGGGGTTGCCTTTCCCATGTGCATGGCGGGCTCGCCCCGCACCTGAAATACATCAACACGGAGCACTGACAGATGGCTGAAATGGATTCGCTGCGAGAGCTGTACGTCCAGGAGATCAAGGACCTCTACAGCGCCGAGAACCAGATCCTGAAAGGACTGCCGCGCATGATCAAGGCGGCGACACACCCGCAGCTCAAGCGCGCCTTCACGCAGCATGAAGCGCAGACGAAGCGGCAGGTCAAGCGCCTCGAGCAGATCGCGCGCGAGCTGGGCGAGAAGCCCACCGGCAAGAAGTGCGTCGGCATGGAAGGGATCATTCAGGAGGCGAAGGACCTGCTCTCCGAGAAGCCCGAGCCGAACGTGCTGGACGCTGGCCTCATCGCGGCCGCACAGCATGTCGAACATTACGAGATGGCCGGATACGGCACCTGTCGCACCTGGGCGCGCCTCCTGGGCTACACGAAGCAGCAGGAGCTGCTCCAACAGACGCTCGACGAGGAGCAGGCGACGGACAAGCTCCTGACCGAGATCGCCGAGTCGCAGATCAACATCGACGCCGAAGATCCGGACGACGAGGAGTAGACGCGTCTCGCGCGGGTGAGGCGTTCGCGCTTGACACCACGCTCGTAGGACCGTAGTCTAGGCAGAGAGCGCCGGCCAGCCGCCGGCGCTCTCTGCCTGTCCGGGCCCGTTGATCCCCTACCAGTCGATGATTCCCTCCTCGCGCTTCATGTACACGCGGACGACGACGACTCCCTTTCGGGGCGGCGGCGCAAACTCCGTGTAGCGGCAGCGCACACGTTGATGCTCACGCGGCCCCTCGGATGGGGCCGCGTTTTTTGTAGCTAGCTCACCCGTCGCGCACTCGCGCGGCTTCCCGCAGTCGGAGCTCCAAGCATGCCCGCCCAAGCACGTTCACTCGTCGTCCACAAGTTCGGCGGCGCCGCGCTCGCCGACGCAAGCGCAATCGCCAGCGTCGTTCGCCTCCTCGCGATCGATCGTACTGGCACGCGCCGCGTCGTGGCCGCGTCGGCGCTCATGGGGGTGACGGACGCGCTCGTGGCCGCGGCCGCTCTCGCTGTCGGCGGCGACTCGGGCGCCGCGCGCGGAGCGGTCCGCGAGCTCTGCGCCCGGCACATCGGCGTCGCGGCGGACCTGCTCCTCGACACGCCCATCGTCGCCGAGACGATCGACGCGTCGTTCGAGCGGCTGGAGCAGTTGCTGGAGAGTGTGGCTGGCGCGCGCGAGCTGAGCCCGGGGGTCCGCGACGACATTCTCGCACACGGAGAGCGGCTCTCGGCGATGATCCTTTCCGCGGCGCTCGATCGGGCGGGGATCGCGAGCGCGGTCGCCGATGCCCAGGAGTTCCTGCACACCGACGGACGGCCCGGCAACGCCGCGCCCGACCTGGCCCGCACCGACGCGTCGGCGCGCGCCGCGCTGGAGCCACTCCTCGATCGCGGGCTCCTCGTCGTGGTGCCAGGCTTCATCGGCGCGGGCCGCGACGGAGAAGTCGTCACCCTCGGCCGCGGAGGCACCGATCTCACCGCCACCGTGCTCGCGCGCGCCCTCGAAGCCAACGAGGTGACGCTGTGGAAAGACGTCGCCGGCTGTATGACGGCCGATCCTCGCCTGGTGCCGGACGCCCGGGTCGTTCCATTGCTCGACGCGCGTGAAGCGTCCGAGCTGGCGTACTACGGCGCGAAGGTGCTCCATCCGCGCACGCTCGTGCCGCTCCAGCCGGGAACCATCCTGCGCATCCGTCCCTTCGCCGATCCCGAGGCCGCCGGCACGACGATCGTGCCGGGTCGGCCCGCCGGCGGCTCGCCCGTGCGCGCGCTCTCGGCCATCCTCGAGCAGGCACTCGTCACCGTGCAGGGCAACGGCATGATCGGCGTGCCCGGCGTCGCGGCCCGCACCTTCGGCGCACTCGCCTCCACCGGCGTCTCGGTATCGATGATCTCGCAGGCGTCGTCAGAGCATTCGATCTGCTTCACGGTTCCGGAGACGGAAGCGGCGCGCGCCGTAGCCGCGCTGCGCGAGGCGTTCAGCGAGGAGATCGAGCGGCACGAGGTGGACGACATCGAGCTGCTGACGGGGCTCGCGACGATCGCCGTGGTGGGCTCGGGCATGGTTCGCACACCTGGCATCGCGGCGCGCATCTTCGGCGCGGTCGCGCACGCCGAGGCGAACGTGGTCGCCATCGCGCAGGGCGCATCGGAGCGGATCGTGTCGTTCGTCGTCGACGGGGCGCAGGCACCCGCCGCGCTGCGCGCCGTGCACTCCGCGTTCCACCTCCACAAGGTGGGCGGCGGCAAGGTCGGCCGCCGCGCGCGCGGCACCGACATCATCCTGCTCGGCTTCGGCCGAGTGGGGCGCGAGCTGGTGAGCCAGGTGTCTGCCCTTGCGCGCGACGGACGCGCCCCCGTGCGCGTCGTCGGCTTGATCGACAAGTCGAGCTACGTGTTCGACGCGCGCGGCCTGAGCCAGCGGCGACTGAGCGCCCTCTCACTGCACAAGCAGAAGGGTGGCGCGCTGGGCGACGTGCGCGGCGGCGAGTGGGGCGATGCGCGCCAGGCGGTCGATTTCATGGGTGGCCACTCGCTCATGCGCCCCGTGCTCGTGGACGTCGCCAGCGGCGACACCGCGCCCGCGCTGCTCGCCGCAATCGCACACGACATGGATCTGGTACTCGCCAACAAGGTGCCTCTCGCCGGCGACATCTTCTCCGCGCGCGCCATCCTCCAGGACGCGCGAGCCCGCGGACGTCGCGTGCTGCACGAGGCCACCGTCGGCGCAGGGCTGCCCGTCATCGACACCCTGCAGCAGCTGCTCGCCTCGGGCGACCGCGTGCACAGCGTGGAAGGCTGCCCGTCGGGAACGATGGGTTATCTGTTCAGCGAGATGGCGCGCGGGAAGCCGTTCAGCACCGCCGTGCTCGACGCGATGAACCTCGGCTACACCGAGCCCGATCCGCGCGAGGATCTGTGCGGGCTCGACGTCGCGCGGAAGGGGCTCATCCTCGGCAGGCTGCTCGGCTACGCCGGGGAGCTGACCGACGTGGCGGTCGAGTCGCTCGTGCCGGAGGCGTTGCGCGGGGTGACCAAGGACGAGTTCCTCGCCGCGCTGCCCTCCATCGACGAGCGGTGGGCCGGCCTGGTGAAGGAGGCGCGCGACCGCGGCGAGGTGCTGCGCTACCGCGCACGGGCCACGCGAGGCGGCGTGCGCGTGGGGCTCGTCGGTGTGCCGATCGGGAGCGCCCTCGGTTCGCTCGACGGCACGGACAACCTGTTCGTCTTCACCACGGCGCGGTACCGAGAGCGTCCACTCGTCGTCTCCGGGCCAGGCGCGGGCGCCGAGGTGACCGCGGCCGGCGTGCTCGGCGATCTGTTGCGCATGGTGGCCGCGTGACGGTGCTCGCATCCCGACCGCGAAGGGCGGGCACGCGAGTCGTCGTGTCCGTGCCAGGCGGGATCGGGAATCTGGGACCGGGCCTCGACGTCCTGGGGTGCGCCATCGCCGGCCTTCGCGATGAGGTCACCGCCGAGTGGAGCGAAGCGCCGGGCGTGACGCTGCTGGACGCGGGCCATCCCGAGCTTCCGCGAGCGCCCGAGCGCCACACCTCCGCGATCGCTGCCGCCGCGGTGCTGGAGATGGCGCGCGCGCGAGGCGTCGCGCTCGCGGCGCCGGGCATTGCCCTCACGGTGCGGAAGCAGCTGCCGCTGTCTGGAGGCCAGGGCGGCAGTGCAGCGTCGGCCGTGGCTGGCGCCGTGGCGGCGGACGCGCTGCTCGGCGCCGGTCTCGATCAGACGTCTCTCTTTCTGTGCTGCCTGGCGGCCGAAGAGACAGTTGCAGGCCGGCATCTGGACAACATCGCGCCATCGCTGCTGGGCGGGATCATTCTGGTCCGCTCGCTCCATCCGATCGAGGTCGTGCAGCTTCCCATCCCTGCGGGGCTGCGCGTGGTGCTCGCGCATCCGTCGCAGCGGCTCCGGACGTCCGACGCGCGCGGCGTGTTGCCGACCTCAATACCGCGCGATGTCGCGCTTCATCAGATGGCACAGGTGGCGGCGATCGTGGCGGCCTGTTATTCGAACGACCTCGCCCTGCTCGGTCGATCGATCGACGATCGGATTGCCGAGCCGGCGCGGGCTCCGCTGCTGCCCGGGTTCGTCGAGGCGAAGCGGGCGGCGTTGACGGCGGGCGCACTCGGCGCGTCCATCTCGGGCGCCGGCCCGACGGCGTTCGCGCTGGTGGACAGCGATGCGGCGGGTGCCGTCGTCGCGACGGCGATGCGCGAGGCGTACGAGCGCG
Source organism: Gemmatimonadaceae bacterium (assembly GCA_039920785.1). Classification (GTDB taxonomy): domain Bacteria; phylum Gemmatimonadota; class Gemmatimonadetes; order Gemmatimonadales; family Gemmatimonadaceae; genus AG11. The sequence continues at coordinate 6,463 of JBDSDB010000212.1, read as the reverse complement.
TCGGTGTGGAATGCAGCACGCGCGTGACCCAGGTTGACCCCAACGGCGCGGTCGTGAGGACCGCATGAGCATGTCCGTGGAAACTCTGACACCGACCTCGATCGACGCGCTGCGACTCAGCATCGTGCGTTGCGCCAGCTGCGGCGCCACGCTCGACGATCGCACGCCACGCGCGACCTGCCCCACCTGCGGCGGTCTGCTCGCCGTTCAGCACGGGCCGCCGGCGCTGTCCGGCGCCGCGCTGCGGTCCATGTTCGACGACCGGCTCGGCGCGGAGGCGTATCGCGGTCCAGCGGCTGGCCGCTCCGGCGTGTGGCGCTTCCGGGAGCTCGTGCTTCCGGCGGCTCGCCTGGAGGACATCGTCAGCCATCCCGAGGGGAACACGCCGCTCCTGGCGCGCGAAGCGGTGGCGCAGTTCGCCGGCGTGCAGGACCTGCGGCTCAAGCACGAGGGACACAATCCGAGCGCGTCGTTCAAGGACCGTGGCATGACCGCAGCGCTCACGCAGGCGAAGCGGATCGGCGCGCTCGCCGTGGCGTGCGCCTCCACGGGAAATACCTCGGCGTCCCTCGCGGCGTACGCGGCGCAGGCAGGCATCCCGGCGTTCGTGCTCGTGCCCGAAGGACGTGTCTCCGCCGGCAAGCTCGCGCAGACCCTGGCGTACGGCGCACACATGATCCGCCTGCGTGGCGACTTCGACGACTGCCTCGAGCTCGCGCGGGAGGCGTCGGAGCGGTTGGGGATCTACCTCGTCAACTCGCTCAACCCATTCCGCGTCGAGGGCCAGAAGACGATCGTCTTCGAGCTGCTGCAGCAGCTTGGGTGGGAAGCACCGGACTGGATCGCGCTCCCCGCTGGCAACCTCGGCAATACGGCCGCGTTCGGTAAGGCTCTGCGCGAAGCGCAGTCGTTGGGGCTGATCGACCGGGTGCCTCGGCTACTGGCGGTTCAGGCCGCTGGAGCGGCGCCGTTCGCGGCTGGCTTCAGCGATGACTTTGCGACCCGGCACCGCGTCCGGGCGGAGACCGCCGCGACGGCGATCCGCATCGGCGATCCGGCCTCGTGGGATCGCGCGGTGGACGCCATCCGGTTCTCGGACGGTCAGGTCGTGGCGGTGAGCGACGCGGAGATCTTCGCCGCCAAGCGCGTCATCGACAGCTGTGGTGTGGGATGCGAGCCGGCCAGCGCCGCCAGCGTCGCCGGGGTCCGCGTGCTGGTCGAGCGGAACCTCATCGGTCGCGGCGAGCGGGTCGTCGCCGTACTCACCGGGCATCTGCTCAAGGATCCGGACGCCGCGCTGGCCACGCGGGCGGGCGGCGGACTCGGTTCAGACCAGGCGCTCTCGCGTGATGAGGCCCTCGACCACCTGCAAGGGGTTCTCGCCACCTCGGTTAGCAAATAAACGGACTCTGGTCACTAATTGAGCATTTTTGCGATATGGGGCGACGTTTTTGCGTTGACCTCGGGGACGTTCGGCGCGCAGGTCTGACGCCAAAAGCTTTCATGTCCTCGAGGAGCCGATGTACCACATGGCGGAAAATCGCGATCGTCTCCAGACGGAAGGACGCGATGAACAGACCCGGGTAGTGGTCGACGGCCACGGGAACGAGTGGACGGTCCACGAGGTGGACACGCCCCAGCCCTGGGCCCACGGGAAGCGGTGCCTCATCTTCAGCTCCGCGTCCATCGTGCGCCGAGTGTGGAGCTACCCCAGCGGATGGTCGCGGCTCTCGTCTCGCGAGTTGCTGGACCTCGTGGGCGACATTACGCAGCCGCGCTGATCTCGAGCGACGCGCGCGTGGGGCGAGCGCGGACGAGGCCTCAGGCCGCCGAGGCGGCGGCCATGAGGCGCGCCATGAGCAGGTAGCACGGCTCTGCCGTGTCCACCCACTGCGCTTCACCCGGATCGATCTCCTCCACGTATTCACGCACCGCGTCGGCGGGCACCATCTGTTTGGTGAGGGTCAGCGTGGCGGTGGTGACCAGGCGGCCGGATCCGTCGCGAAGCTCGAGGTTCAGCTCCTCGTATCGTTCGAGGACTTCCCGGAAGTGGTGGAGGCGGGCCGCTTCGTCCAGCAGATCGTCGAGATACGCCGGGCTCCCGTCGACGCAGGAGTGGAGGTACTCGTCCTGAGTCGGAATCACGTCTTCGACCAGCGCGATGGCAGGCGGCGCGGTGAGCTCGGCGACAATCGGCTCGACCAGATCGAATGCAGGCAGCGGGACGAAGTGCCAGATGCACGCGCCGAGCGGCAGCTCATCCGTCGGGAACAGTGCGCCGGTGTGACCGAGCACCTTGCCATGGCTCACTACTGAGTAGTGCATCGACATCGAGTCTCGTTCCCTGGTCGAATGGTCTATCTATCCGCGAGACGATCCGTTCAGCTGGGTGTAACGTGCCGAGATTGATGGGCGTGCGAACGGGTTGCGCCCGTCCGCAATGGCAACTTGCTCGTGACGACCTGTCCGTCACCCTGACGGGTTTCACCTGCGGCCCACAGTGCTGGGTGCACGCGCGTGTTCCGGCGAGTGCGGCGCTGATCGACGGCGTGCTTCGACGGCGTGCTTCGACGGCGTGCTTCGGAGGCGTGCTTCGGCGGGAAGTGCGGCGTGCTGGCGGGGTCCTGCGTGCGCGGCGACCGTGGCGGGACGTGCGACGAGTTGATCGGACGATCGCGCGCGGCAGATTACAACGCGGTACCGCGCTCGTCCAGAGTCTTCTTTGTGTGGTTGCCGTTGCGGATCATGGCCGCCCTGTCGCAGCGGCCCTCACGCTCCCCAGACGTGCGCCTCGTCGAGCGGGAAGAGCGCCGAGCGGATGTCCAGCGCGATCGTGCGGAATCGGTTGGCGCTGACCGCGGAGATCCGCGCGCGAGAGAAGAGCACGACGGCGAACATCTCGCCCGAGCGAAGGACGCCGCCGAAGCCGACCACCGAACGCACCGCGTACGGGATCACGAACTCCGCCTGCTGCGGGATCGCTTCGCTGCCCACTGCCTCCTCCACGTGGAACACGTCGTACGTGCGCGCCTCGGTGGAGCGCACCGTGGCGTCGGCGCCGGCGACGACCGTCGCGATGTCCATCCCGAGAGCCTCGATGAGGCGAGAGATCATCGGAATGTCGCGGACCGCCTCGAGACTGGCCAGCGGGATGGCTCGATGCCCTCGCGAAAGATGGCGCGAGTTCCAGGCTGGCTCGTCACCGGCGGTGCCCAGCAGTGTGAGGCAGCGCATCTGCGGGTTCGGCGCGGCGACACCGAGCTTCTGCGCGGCGAACTGCCGCAGCTCGGGCTCGAGTGACTCGAAGGGATGCGTCTTGTAAAAGCGCACCAGCGGGCAGCTGCGCGCCCCGGTCTTGATGTCCACGCAGTGGTCGTACAGATACCGCACGATGGTGCCGGCCGCCGACTCCAGCGTCGCGCAGTCGCGCACCGCGCGCCGGAGCGCGATGCCAGAGCGCAGCATCGCTCCCACCGTGAAGTCGGTTACGTCGAGCGGACCAAAGTCCCGCGCAGATGACATCGATAGGTAGTGCGAGTGGACAGCCAGTTGCACCTTGTATGGAAGCTAAGCGCCGCGACTGGCCCGGCGCGACCTGTGCACGCTCCGATCCTGGCGAACCAGGTGCACGACCGTATCGTACGCCGAGCCAAACGGCAAGCATCGTGCATCCGCTGGGAGAGACATGATGGCTGATGAGGATTCGGGCATCGTCCCGAAAGCGATCGAGCGAGCGACCAACGATGGTGGATCGACGCTCACCCCACAGGTTGATCCCGCTGTCTCCGCGCTCCCAGTAGAGCCTGGAGCGCCGACGCCGGATCTGGAGCGCACCGCGGAGGCCATCGGCAGCCACCGGGGCCGGTCGATCGAGGCCACCGTCCTCACCGTGCTCGCGTTGCTCTACAGCCTGTATTTCGCGCGCGATTTCCTCATCCCGATCGTCTTCGCGTTACTCCTCAACTTTCTGCTCAGCCCACTCATCCGGCGGCTACTCCGCTGGCACATCCCGCCGCCGCTCAGCGCCGCCGTGGTGGTCCTGCTGCTCATCATCGGCGTGGGCGAGGGCGCCTACCAGCTCACCGGACCAGCGCAACGATGGGCGATGACGGCGCCGCAGAGCTTCGCGCGCGCGCAGGACAAGCTCCGGTCCATCATCCGGCCGGTGCAGCAGGTGACCAGCAACGTGCAGCGCGCCGCCGACGCGGTCGGTGCGCAAAACGACAAGTCGCCCCAGGTGGTCGTGCAGTCCGGGCCGAGCGTCTCGTCGCGCCTGTTCGGGACGACGCAGCGTATCGCGGCCGGACTGCTCGAGATCTTCATCCTGCTCTACTTCCTGTTGGCCGGCGGCGACCTCTTTCTGCAGAAGCTGATCAAGGTGCTCCCGCACTTCAGCGACAAGGTCAAGGCGGTGGAGATCGCGCGTGCCACCGAGGCGGCGGTCTCGGCGTACCTGTCCACCGCGCTGCTTGTGAACGTGGTGGAGGGCGCGATGGTCGCCGTCGTGCTCTGGCTCCTCGGGATGCCGAACGTGCTGCTGTGGGGCGCGCTGGTCGCGTGCTTCGAGTTCGTGCCGTACCTCGGCGCGTTGGCGGCCGTCGTGGTGCTCACCGTAGCCGGCCTGACGACCTACGACGAAGTGCCGCGCGCGCTGCTCGTGCCGGGCAGCTTCCTCGCCATCAACCTGCTCCAGGCCAACGTCGTCTCGCCGATGCTCCTCGGCCATCGGCTCACGCTCAACCCGGTCGCGATCTTCATCGGACTGGCCTTCTTCTTCTGGATCTGGGGCGTGCCGGGCGCCTTTCTGGCCGTGCCGCTGCTGGCCACTTTCAAGATCTTCTGCGATCACATCGAGTCGCTCGCGGCGATCGGCGAGTTCCTCGGCCAGCGCGACGAGGAGGAACGGCGTGTCACCGCGCGGGTCTCGGTGATGTACCGTCGACAGGACTGACCGCAGGGCGGCGGCGCGCTACAACCGCTTCAGCACCTTGGCGAGCTTCTCGGCGATGACCTTCGTGTCGGTCTCGTCGTTCGAGATGCCGGCGTCGATCGTCTCTGTCTCGCCGCCGAGCTCGCGCTGCAGATCCACCAGCCATCCCAGTGCGGGGCCCCCACAACGGGCGAGCGCGCCGGAGCGCAGGTGGGCCGTGAGGACGCCGGGAAATCCGAACTCGACGATGCTCCCCTTCAGCTTCCGCTGAAGCTTGGAGGCGACCGCGTGACCGCGCTCGTGCAGCCTGGTCTCATCGTCACTGATCGCGTGCTCGAGGGTGGAGCTCATGATGTCGGGCGGAAGCTCGAACTGGGCCAGCGGATCGTCGTCGGATGGTGTCGGCATGTCGGCTTCGGCGAAACGGAGAGTGGCAGGGCGACGCGTTGCTCAGAGTGTCGGCGCGCGCGGAAGGTTCCCTCGTCGTACCACCGGCCAAAGATGCGATTCGGCGGGGTCACTGACCAGAGCGACGCTCGGCCGTCGACACCTGCGCTTGGGCGCAGGCCGACGGCTTCACCCCGCCGCGCCCCTTGCCGAGGACGTCCAAGGATCCCTGCACGGCGAGCAGCGCGGCGAGCGCCGGCCATCCGGTGGCCCACCGCGGTGCCGAGGGCGACGTTCGCAGCATCCGCCATCCGGCCACGACGAGCGCCGCCTCGAGCACGAAGTCCACCGCCGGTCGTTCGTACACTCGCAGCCCGACGATCTCGCCGCCGGGCCAGAACAGCTTGTAGCCGGTGACGTAGTCGAGCGGAACGTGGGCGAGCACCAGCGCTGCCGCCAGCAGCCCGGTAGCGCGGCGGTTGGTGGCGAGGAACGCCGCCGCCCCAGTCACCGCCGCGATGAGGACCGCCGCCGGCACGGTGTGAGAGTACAGACCATTCGGGTTGCAGCTGCGCGCGACGACGAACAGCGCGTCGACGACGTCGGGCGCCATGGAGGCACCGAGCAGCCAGAGCAGCGAGCAGTCGCGCCGAGCTGCGTGCGCAGCCGCGGCGACCCCGAGATGACCGGTGATCACAGTGGCAGGAACCGCCGCACTTCCTCCAGGAGCTGCAGCGGCAAGACCGGCTTGCTCAGGTAGGCGTCGCTTCCCGCGGCGAATGAGGCGTCGCGGTCGCGCGTACCCGCGAGGCCGGTGACGACGATGATCGGGATGGCCTGCGTCTCCTCCTGCTCGCGGAGCGCGCGCACCGCGTTCCATCCGCTCGTGCCGGGCATCGTCACGTCCATGAGGATGAGCGACGGACGATCGGTCCGTGCGCGCTCGATGGCCTCGGCGCCGTCTCGCGCCTCGCTCACCAGGAAGCCGGCGTGGGTGAGCAGATCCACATAGAGCGCGCGTTGATCGTCGTTGTCATCGGCGACCAGGATGGTTCGGCGTTCGGGTGCGGACATGCGACGAAGTTAACGGTACGCCACGGAAGGTCGAGTGGGAACACGATCCGCCGCCGCAACCTCCTCGCCGCG
>JBDSDB010000211.1:0-10892 GCA_039920785.1 Gemmatimonadaceae bacterium | reverse complement strand
AGTCGAGCGTCACCACCGGGTTGATCAGGCGGCTCATCACGACTCGCCTGGTCCGGCAGGCGGGCACGCCGAACGATGGAATGACGGCGATGCCGTGCTCCGCCTCCACCATCGCGATCTGCGCGTCGAGAGAATTCAGGACGATCGACGATTGTGGTGTAACGCCAGCGTCGGCGAGGTGCCGGTCGACAACGTGCTGAACCTCACTCGTTGTTGGCAGCGTCACCAGCGTCTCCCCTTTGAGCGCAGACCAGGGTGTCGACGCGCGGAAGGCCGCGGACTCGCTGCTCGGGCGAATGACGACGAACGAAAAGCGAAAGAAGGGTACGCGCCGAATGCCCGCCCTCTTACCAAATACGCCCAGCGCGATGTCCAGCTGTCCGGCTTCCACGCGTTGCGCGATGGCAGCAAGGGTACCGTCGAACAGCTGGATGCGCAGGTCTGGACGGTGGGTGTGGAATTCCTTGATCGCGTGCGGCAGGATATTGCTTGCCACCAGAGGCGGCGCGCCTATGGAGATGATCTGGCTCGCCTTCTTCGTGGTCTCAAGCATCCGCGCGACGGCGTCCTCGAAGTCGAGCAGGCTGCGGCGCGCGACCGTGAGCAGCTCGTCGCCGCGAATGGTGAGCGCCACGTGCCGCGTGGTGCGGTCGAACAGGCGGAAGCCGACGTGGGTTTCCAGTTCACGGATCAGAAGGCTCAACCCTGACGGCGTGATGAAGAGCGCCTCCGCAGCACGGGCGAAGCTGCGGTGCTGGGCCACGAGCAGGAACGCGCGAAGCTGCCGTGAGGTGAAGTCGATCATCGAGTTTAGCTCAAGAGTCAGTGACGGTTCTGAACTTGTGTAATCGGTGAGCGCGCGGCTAGTGTGGCTCGTCATGGAATCCCACTCGAACGCGTCCGCCCCAATCGCCCTTCCCCCGCTGACTCCAACGCAGTGGTTGATCTGCGCGGTGGCAGGCCTCGGCTTCGCATTCGATCTCTACGAAACGCTGATGGGCGCGCTGATCGTGGGACCGGTGCTGACCTCGTTGGGCGGCATGGTGCCCGGAAGCGCCAGGTTCAATAGTTGGGTGGGACTGTTCTTCGTTCTCCCCGCCGTCGCCGGGGGGGCGTTCGGGCTGCTCGGCGGGTATCTGACGGACCGCTTCGGCCGCCGCCGAGTGCTGGTGTGGAGCATCCTGCTGTACGGCTGTTCGGCGGGCGCCGCAGGCTTTGCCACGTCGTTGCCGATGCTCCTCGTCCTCCGCTGTGCCACGATGATTGGCGTGTTTGTAGAGGCCGTCGCCGCCGTCGCGTGGCTCGCGGAGCTGTTCCCTGTTCCGCGACAGCGCGAGCTCGTACTCGCCTACGCGCAAAGCTGCTACGCGTTCGGTGGGCTGATGGTGTCGGGCGCCTACTACCTGGCCGTGACCCACAGTGACTCCCTGCCTGCCTTGCTCGGCCATCACGACGCGTGGCGCTACACCCTCCTCTCCGGACTCATTCCGGCGGTACCACTGATGATCGTGCGCCCCTTCCTCCCCGAATCACCCATGTGGCGGGAGCGGAAGAAGCGCACGAGCCCGACGCGTACGAGCATCGCGGCACTGTTCGCGTCCGACATGCGCCGCACCACGCTGCTGACGACGCTGATGATGGCCTGCACGCTGGCCATTCCCTATGGGGCGCTACAACAGACGCCGCGCGTCGTGCCGGGTCTCATATGGCTGCAGGGTCTCGGACCACGACAGATCGAACAGGCCGTGAGTCGGATGTTCCTCGTACAGGAACTCGGTTCTGTGGTGGGACGCGTGTTGTTCGCGGTACTCGTTGTGCGAGTCGTTCAGAGCAAGCGGCTCCTCCAGCTCTTCCTCATGCCCGCGGCGTTCCTGTTGCCGTGGTTGTTTTTGTCGGCTCCGACCGGCAGTCCGATCTGGTTCATCATCGGCGTGTTCGGGGCGCAGGTACTGTTCAACGGGATGCACAGCTTCTGGGGCAACTACCTGCCACGCGTCTTCCCTACCTCCGTACGCGGCACCGGCGAGGCGTTCGCCATGAACGTCGGCGGGCGGATGATCGGCGTGTGCGCGGCCCTCGCGACCACTCATTTGGCGAACGTTACGTCGGGTGCGCTGGCAGCGACTCGACTCGCACGAGCCGCTGGTACGACCATGGTCATCGTCCTCGCGGTGTTCGTCGTCGCGAGCGTTTGGCTCCCAGAGCCGCGGGACGACGCCCTTCCTCAGTAAAGCAGTTCCGACCACCGGCCACATCATGACCGGCACTCCTACGATGGAGTATCATGACGAGCAGCAAATCAGGTGCGCGTGAGGAGCAACACTCCTACGTGTCGCCGTACGTACTCGATAACGCCGGGCCCGAAGCTGCGACCCGCTTTCCGGCGCTCGCCGCAACCTTCGATGCCGACACAATCCGTCGCCTGGAGCAGCTCGGCGTCGCCGACGGATCGCGGTGCCTGGAGGTGGGGGGCGGCGGCGGCTCTATCGCGGCGTGGCTCGCGTCGCGCGTAGGCGCAGCCGGACGGGTGCTGGTCACCGACCTCGACACACGATTCCTCGAGTCGTTGCATCTGCCGAACACCGATGTGCAGCGCCATGACATCGCTACGGATCCGCTCCCGTCCGATGCGTTCGATGTGGTACATGCGCGGTTGGTGTTGTCGCACGTACGCGAGCGCGACCGCGCGCTGGCGCGGATGGCCGCTGCTGTGAAGACGGGAGGGTGGATCCTCATCGAGGACTTCGATGCGACGATGGTACCGGACCCCGCGCTGCACAGTGCGGAGGTGCTCTCGACGACATACGTCGCGGTGACGCGGCTGATGGCGGACCGCGGCGTGGACCGGAGGTATGGACGCCGGCTGTTTGGGTGCCTTCGGGCACTCGGATTACAAAGCATCGCGGCGGAGGGTCGCACCTTCATGTGGCAGGCGGGATCGCCCGGCCCGCTGCTGATGCGCGCGAACTTCGAGCAGTTGCGCGACGACCTGGTCGACGGTGGCTACGTCACCGCGAGCGAGTTCGAACGGGACGTCGCAGCGCTCGAGGATCCGGAGTTCGTGATGCCGTCGCCGATTCTTTGGGCGGCGTGGGGACGCAGGCAGTGACGGCGAGAGACTATCGGCAACTCCCGAACGTCGTCTGCCGTCGCTGGACGGCCACCTCGCCAACCTCGAGGCCTCGTTCGCCTGTGAGCCGGCGCCTCAGGCGTCAGCTCCGACCCCGCAGACAACAGCCCGCTCTTCTCAATCAGCAGCGCCGACGACGACGCGGAGAAGTAGCTGGTCGACAAACATCATGGTTGCTGTTGTCGCGGCGTCGGTGACGGCGTCAGAACGGTGAGTACGCGGGAGGCGTGACACCGTTGAGCCGCAGGTACGGCACGGTCTGGCCCAGCGTCCAGGGAAAGTGGTCGAGCAACTCCATCAACGCCCGGCCGCGCGTGACCTTGTTTCCGAATTGCACGATGTTCTCCTGCATCGCGGCTTCGCTCACCCCGCGGACCATCTCGATGGTGTGATCCATCGCGGCGGCGGCGTATGTCTTGAGTGCCGCCTTGCTGTGCAGGTACTTGGCCGAATCGCCCAGCGACGGAACACTCATCGACCCCGTGATGGCCAGGTGGGCGATGAGCGCATCACTGCCGGCGGCATGCTCGATCTGTTCGGCAAAGGTGCGGACACCCTTGACTGGCCGATACCCGAGCATGGAATCCGGTGCGGCGTCGATGTAGCGGAGCACGGCGCCCTTGTGGTTCTCCACAATGGTGATCAGTGCCGCGGTGGAGATGAGTTTCTGCTGTGCAGCGAGCGGCGCTGTGGCAACGAACGGCAGGAGAGCAAGCGCGGTGGAAAGGAACCGGAGCGGACGCATGGAAACCTCATGGGGAGTGGAGGAAGCACAAGCTGTATCGGGAACGATTGAGGTGCAAGCAAGGCTTCTCCACTGGCCGACGAAGTTGCCCGCACTTTCCTCCCGAGGCCGCATCGTTTCGCCATCATGCACGATGAGAAGGACCTGCTTGCCTCGCCCTCCAGTCATCGCTCGACTCTCTGCCTTGGAAATCACTAGAAGAGGATTCATCACATGACGACAGACCAGCTATTCGTGGACGCCTCACTTCGCGCGTGGAAGCTCCAGATCGACCGGGTCGAGGCGTCGTTTCGGACGCTGTCGGACGAGCAACTGGAGGCGCCGATCGCGCCCGGGCGCAACCGTTTGCTCTATCTGCTCGGCCACATCGCCGCCGTGCACGACCGCATGCTCCCGCTGCTCGACATCGGGCCGCGTCGCCATCCTGAGCTAGACGCGATGTTCATCGAGAACGCCGACAACGGCGACGCCTCGCCGATCCCGGGCTCCGCGCTGAAGGAGATCCTCGTGGAGACGGACCGCGAGCTCTGGACCGCGTTCAACCAGTGGTCGCCGGCGGATTGGCTGGCAAAGCACACCTCGGTTTCGGATGCGGACTTCGTGAAGGAACCGCACCGGCACCGGTTCAGCGTGCTGCTCAGCAGACTCTCGCACCTGGCATTCCACCACGGGCAGATCGTGCTCACCGAGCCGCGCGCCTGACCGAGGCGCGTGTCACCGAAGCACCCCTCGTCACCGAGCTTCCGGCCGACCGGCCCGCCGGTCGCGGGGTGCACCCGTCGTGGCACGATCGGCGGCTCGATTCCGCGTATGCAGTCATGGCATCACGTGGTTGCGCAGGCCGCCGCCCGCCGGCATGTTGGCCGTCGACGCGGGTCGAACCCGACCCGCGCCGACGAGTGCGTGCCGACCAGACCCGCGGCGGGGTTGCACACGATGTCCGACGACGAGTCCGGCGCGACCGAGCTCCTGCTGGGCGCGAGCGCCGGAGACGCGGCCGCCGCCGAGCGGATCTTTCCCCTCGTGTACGACGAGCTGCGCCGGCTCGCGCACCGGAAGCTCGCGAGCGAGTTCTCGGGCCGCACCCTCGGCACCACGGAGCTCGTGCACGAGGCGTACCTCAAGCTCATCGACCAGTCGCGGGTGGAGTGGGCGGGACGCGCGCACTTCATGGCGATCGCCGCGCTCGCGATGCGACGGATCCTCGTGGACCGCGCGCGGGCACGACGGAGCGTGAAACGCGGCGGCGAGCGGCTGAGTGTGCCGCTCGAGGCGATCGAGCTGGGCACCGAGGAGCGCGCCGACATGCTCGTGGCGCTCGACGAAGCGCTCGACCGGCTCCGCGAGCTGGATGCGCGGCAGGCGCGCATCGTGGAGTGCCGCTTCTTCGGCGGGATGACGGAGGAGGAGACCGCCGAGGCGGTGGGCATCGGACTCCGCACGGCCAAGCGGGACTGGGCGCGCGCACGGAGCTGGTTGTACCGAGAGCTGTACGGCGACGGGGATGCCGCGCGATGATCGTGCGCTCCCGATCGCATCCATGACTGACCGGTGGCGCGAGCGCTTCCGCCGCATCGACGAGATCTTCGACGAGGCGCTCGATCTCGGCACCGTCGATCGCGAGGCACTCATCGCGCGCATGTGCGCCGACGACGAAGGGCTCCGCACCGAGGTGCACGAGCTGCTCGCGGCCCACGACCGCTCGGCCGGCTTTCTGGAATCGCCGGCGGCTGAGCTCATCGCGGAGCTGTTGGCGGACGGACCGGCTGACGCACCGGCCTTGCCCGAGCGCGCAGGGCCGTTCCGCATCGTGCGCGAGCTGGGCCACGGCGGCATGGGCGTCGTCTACCTCGCCGAACGGGAGAGCGAAGGCTTCCGGCAGCGAGTGGCGCTCAAGCTCATCCGGCACTTCGGGCGAAGCGATGTCCTGGTGCAGCGCTTCGTGGAGGAGCGGCGCATCCTCGCGATGCTCGAGCACCCCGGGATCGCGCGATTCATCGATGGCGGCATGACGGCGGAAGGGCATCCCTGGTTCGCGATGGAGCTGGTGGAGGGTGAGCCGATCGACGCGTGGTGCGACGCGCGGCGACTCGGCATCGACGCGCGGCTCGCGCTGTTCGCCGGTGTGTGCGCCGCGGTGCAGTACGCGCACGAGCATCTGGTGATCCACCGCGACCTCAAGCCGTCGAACATCCTCGTCACCACGGATGGACAGCTCAAGCTGCTCGACTTCGGCATCGCGAAGTTGCTGGATCCGCTGCGCACGCTCGACGAGAGCCCGGAGACACATACCGGGCTACGGGCGCTCACGCCGGAGTACGCCGCGCCCGAGCAGGTGCGCGGGACGATCGTGAGCACGGCCACGGACAGCTACGCGCTCGGCGTGCTGCTACATCTGCTGCTCACCGGCACGCGGCCGTACGAGGTGCGGGGGCTCTCGCCCGCCGAGTTGGAGCGGATGGTGTGCGAGGTGGAGCCGCCGCGGGCATCGGCGGCGGTGGAGGCACGCGGAGCGGCGAGTGGCGACGCACGTGCGCGCGCGGCGGCCCGCGGCGAGACGCCCGAGCGGCTTGAGCGACTGCTTCGCGACGATCTCGACGTGATCATCGCCAAGGCGCTGCGCAAGGATCCCGCGCGACGCTACTCCTCGGCGGCGGCGCTGCGGGACGACCTGCACCGTTGGCACACGGGGCGCCCGGTGCTCGCACGTCCCGACAGTGCGGGGTACCGTCTGCGGAAGTTCGTCGGCCGGAACCGCGCGGCGATCGTCGTCTCCGCAACGCTGCTCGCCTTGCTGATGGGAGCGGCGACGCGCGAGCGGACGTTGCGGTCGCGCGCCGAGGCGGAGGCGAGCAAGGCGCGCGCAGTGCAGGAATACATCGTGAGCGTGTTCGACGTGGCCGATCCGTTCGCGTGGCCCGAGCAGCGCGGGGCGGACGTGACGGCGCGAGCGCTGCTCGACCGTGGCGCGCGGCGGATCGACTCCGCGCTCGTGGCGCAGCCCGAGGTGCAGGCCGAGCTGCGCGGCGTGCTCGGACGCGTCTATGCCAAGCTCGGTCTCGCGAGCGAGGCGGTGCCGCAGCTCGAGCGGTCGCTCCGGCAACGCCGCGCGCTGTACGGTCCGCGTCATGTGGCGGTGGCCGAAGCGATGGACCAGCTCGGCGACGCGCTGCGGGCGCAGTCGAAGATGAACGAGGCCGAGCCGCTGCTCCGTAGCGCGCTAGCGATGCGACGCGAGCTGCTCGGCGATCGCGCCTCCGCCACGGCGGAGAGCCTCGACCACCTGGCGACACTGCTCCAGGATCGCACCAGGTACGATGAAGCCGAGCCTCTCTTTCGGGAGGCGCTCGACGTGCGGCGCTCACTGCTCGGCAACGACGACCCCGCCGTGGCGAGCAGCCTGACGAATCTCGGACTGCTGCTCTTCCTGAGAGGAGCCTACGATCGTGCCGAGCCGCTTCAGCGGGAAGCGTTGGCGATACAACGTCGCCGGCTCGGCGAGACGCATCCCCTCACTGCGCAGACGCTGAACAACCTGGCGCAGGTACAGCAGCTCCGCGGCCACATCGACGATGCGGAAGCGCTGTTCCGTCGTGCGCTCGCCGCCAAGCGAAAGACGCTCGGCGATGCTCATCCGAGTGTGACGGTGAACATGAACAACCTCGCCTTCCTCCTCCTGACGGAGAAGAACGAGGTGCAGGAGGCAGAGCTGTTGGCGCGCGAGGCGCTTCGGCTCGACCGCCGGATATTCGGACCGCGGCACGCCTACGTCGCCTCGAGCCTCACGACGCTCGGCTACGTGCTGACCGCCAAGGGGGAACTGGACGACGCGGAGACGGCTCATCGCGACGCGCTGTCCATCAAGCAAAGCCTGTTCGGCGCACGCCACGCCTCGGTCGCCCGGAGTATGGTGAACATCGGCGGCGTGCAATACGAGAAGGGACGACTGGACGACGCCATCCTCTCCTATCGCGAGGGGACCACTCAGCTACGCGAGCTGCTCGGAGATACGCATCCGACCTACCTCGTCTCGAGCGTGAGTCTGGCGCGCGCGCTGGGAGATCGGGGCGAGGGGGGCGAGCGGGCCGACGCGGAGCGCTCGCTTCGTGAGGCGCTGCGCAAGCTCGACCCGACGAAGCCGGCGCAGTACGCCGCGGCGGTGAGCGCGCGGGTCGGGCTCGGACGCATCCTCATGGCGGACCATCGTGCGCCAGAGGCGACGGTCACGCTCGAGCGCGCGTTGGAGACGAGTCTCGCGCGCTACGGGAAGGATCATTGGCGCACCGCAGAGGCACGGCTCGCGCTGGGCGAGTGCCTCGTGCGCTCCGGCCAGCGCGCGCGAGGCGAGCGACTGCTGCGCGAAGCCGATGTGGTGTTGCAGAAGCTCCGGTCCGCGCAGCCGCGGCTGGCGAGAGATGCCGCGGCTGCGATGGCGCTCCTGCGCTAGCGAGCGCTCACAGTGGCCCGCTGGAGTTGATGCAGTACTTCGGGTCGGTGGCCGGGAAGTAGTAGGTCAGCGCGATTCCACTCTCGTCGGCGGCGGGGCTCGGGCCCGAGGTGATGGTGCGGTTGGTGTTGTTCAAGTAGCTGAACTGGTAGGTGATCGCGCCGCCGGCGAGGGAGTAGAAGGGCGACTTGAACGTCGCGACACCCGGGGCGTACGGGTCCGTGACCGTGAGCAGCGTAAAGGCGCTGTCTTTCAGGAGGGCGAGCACGGTCTGCTTGTAGGAGTAGGTGGACATCCAGAAGAACTTGGCCCCCTGGGGCACCGCGCACTTCTGGGAATAGGTTTTGAACTCTCCGGGGGCGAGGTTGATGTTCGTGTTGTACGTGAGGTACGAGTTCGCCGGCGTGATCACGGTGCCACGATCGTACGGCACCGCCTCGATCTCGACGCGTGTGGTGACGGGAGCGCTGGTGAGGTTCGCGTAGTGGACGTACACGTAGCCGGACCGCTCCGTCGGGACGATCATGCCGACCGGTGTTCCCGTGCCGTCGTCGCTCGGGAAGACCAACGAGTCGGCTGGCGGATATGCGGTGAAGGCCCACGACGCCTTGAAGTTCGTGGCGTTCTGCGGGCTGAAGATCGGGGTGCAGTTCGCTGCCGACTGCGTCCAGGCCCTCTGCACGTCGGTCTCGCTGAGAATGACGTTCGCGCGCAGCGCGGCGGGGCCGAGCTTCGCCTTCCATGCACGGACCGCCATCGTCGTGGCGTTCGGCGTGCGGAAGTAGTAGCAGTAACCGATCTCCTGGAAGGGCATGATCTGGATGTATGGCGTGGCGAGCCGGAAGCCGTCGATCACGATCTCACTGCACGCCTGCCTGCTGCTGCAGCCTTTCGCGATCGTGCCGAGTACGGTGCCGTCGGGCGCGGCCCAATACCATCTCTCCACTCTGATGCTCTTGCCCTCCACCGTCACGGTGGCGACGAAGTCCTCGTTCGAAACTGTCGCCAGGCCGTCGAGGGTCAACGTCGAGCCGCTGACGGTGTAGGTGGGCGTTGGCGCGTAGGGGACGCCCACGATCGGCGCGTTGAACTGGATCACCAGCCGGCTCGTGGTCTGGCCGGTGAGATTCGTGAACGCGAAGGTGGCGCGGGTGAGCGACACCGAGCCCTTGCCGAGCAGGGGACCGGCGGAGGGTGAGGGCTTCGTTGGCGTGTTCACGGCATCGCACGCAGCGAGCGCAGTGAGGGCGAGGAACAGGGGGGTGAAACGGGAGCACCGCATGCTGCCTCCAACTGGAAGGGGATCGGAAGACGGACCTCCCTTGCCAACGCGGAGTGCGGGGCGAAAACGAGCCACCGTCGGGGGTGACTCGAATCAATCCCGATTCTGCGTACCGTTGGGTGACGACGAACAGCGACTCTGCGCTCACCTCCGGACGCCCATGCGTGCCGCAGCCGCTTGCGTTCGCATCCACTTGTGTGCATCGATGCTCGTTGCCACGGCGCTGCTCGCCGGATGCGATCGGTCGCGCACGGCGCCGGCGGGAGCGCCGCTCTCGCCCGATGGAGCATCGTTCGCGATCTCCTACGCCGCATGAACCACCCATTTCTCATCCCTTCCACTGAAAGGCGGACACGAGGGACAAGTTGATTCGCTACGCATTGTGCGCCGTCTTGAGCTTCGGCGCGGCGCGGACCGCATACACCCAGGGCCCGATCCGATTGCCGGCAACAACACCGTATCCGGCAGCCGCGGAGTGGCAGCAGAAGGCCTTCCGGACCACAACTACGACTACCCAGTGCGTCCGATCGTCTCGGGATGGCACCGCTCTCGGCCCGATGTGCCGCTGACCAAGGCGACTGCGCCCGCCTATGTGGCCGCGGTGAAGAAGTTCATCGAGCGCGACATGAGTGGTCTCATCAGCGATCCGCTGCATTGGTCGCCGAAGCAGGTGGGCTGGTACGACATGCCGTGGGGTGGACGGGGCTCGATGATGCCGAACGGGAAGGTGGACCCATCGACCGGACGCGAGGCGCTGCTGGGGTCGTACACCGGGCAGGTCCTTCAGAGCAACTCCTATCCCGTGAATCAGCGCCCCTCCGTGAAGTCGTTCCAGAATCACGCCGTCGTCTACTACAACGACGTGGCGGCCCACCACCTCGGAATCATCTGGAAGAACCCGTTCAAACCCGATCTCTCGGACACGCAGTATCCCGACGGGTCGATCGCGATGAAGGTGGAGGGCGTCACGCTGGCCGAGGACCAGTGGCCGACCCAGGGTGGGCCCCAACGGTGTGCTGCAGGAGACGTGGGTGAACAACGATGCGCCCGACTTCGTGAAGTTCGGCCTCGGCTGGGGAGGTGTCGCTGGTCCGCTGGATGTGGGACTTCGCCACAACGTCGTGACCGTCTCCGGCAAGCGGTATGACAAGGGCAATTCCCTCCCCGCCAGCTCCTGCGTGAGTTGCCACAGTGCCGCGCAATACCCGTTCGTGGCCAATCTGTACCCGTCGCCCAACCTGCATTTTCCGGAGGACGGTGCGCAGTTCCTGTTCTACGACCCGGGCTC
>JBDSDB010000210.1:0-26513 GCA_039920785.1 Gemmatimonadaceae bacterium | reverse complement strand
CACCACTTCGTCCCACCGGGTGCGGCGGCGCCGACATATGCCGTGCCGCCAACGCTGCCGTTGCCGCTGGCGAGTGGCGCAGTCGACTTCGCCGCCAACTTGCCGGTGAACGTCGCCAGGCCACCGGACGCACCCGCGGAGCCTGCAGGCGGGGTCCAGTCGAAGGCGGAGGCGGTCGTGGTGGCACTGACCGTCGCGGGGAAGGCGGTGAACAGCGCCGCGGTGGCGCCGGTGCCGCTGACCAATCCGTTGGCGGTCAGATCGAAGGCGTTCTGCGGGGCCGTGCCACCCGTCTGGAAGACCGTCGGCGTCTCGACGAAGAGCACGCTGCGCACGGCAAGATCGGCCGTCGCCAGATCCGGCGCGACGACACTTCCGGCGCGAGCGTACGTGTCGGCGTCACGCACACTGACGCCAGCGCGCGGCCAGCGGGCGACGATGCCGTTGGCATAGTAGCCGCCCGTACCGCGGCGAAGCATCATCCCGACGCCACCGGCAGATCCGGAGGTGGCGGCGTCGCCGGTGCCGACGAGCGTGAAGTTCGCCACGACGGGGACGGTGAGCGGCGTGGAGTTGAACGCCAGCGTGCAGCCCGTGCCGTTGCAGCCGTCGTTCTCGATCCCCTGCGGATCGCTCGACGGCTGGCCCGCTCCGTCGCGCTGCGCGAGCACGGTCGACTGGAAGGCGATGAGGAACTGGAGTCGGCCGGAGTAGCCCTCGGACATGTCGAAGTGATCGTCGCCCGCCTCGTACGAAACGAGATGATCGCCGTCCGCCGCGCCGCCGAAGAACTCGAACGAATCGTCGAGGCCAGCCAGCGCCTGCAAGTAGGAGAGCTTCGTCTTGCTGCCCACCGCGCCGAAGGTGAAGCTATTCAGCTCGTTGTTGAGCGAGGGAGCGAAGCCGGCGAACTCCACGCGCACGTACTTCAGCTCACCGCTGTCGTCGTCGTTGGCGGTCCCGCCGCTGTAGAGCACTCGATAGTTCGTTCCGGTCGCCGTTCCGGTGACCGTGCCCGTGCCTTCGATCTCGATGTCGCCGGTGCGATTGATAAGACCATTACCAATGATGATCAGGCCGCCCCAGTCGCCTGGCTGGCGCTGTCCAGCGGCGCGCGACGACGTGAAGACGATCGGATTGGCGGCCGTTCCCACGGCGTTGATCTTCGCGCCGCGCATGATGAAGAGCGATGAGCCAAGGGTGGTGAAGTCACCCTGGATCACCGTGCCGGGCTGGATAGTGAGCGTCGCGCCGTTGGTGACGTGGATGAAGCCCTTGAGCGTGTAGGTCGTATCGGCGAAGAGCGTTCGAGCAGCCGTGATGTCGGCGGTGATGTTCGCGCCACCGCCGACGGCGAGCGTCGTGACGCTCACGTCGCCCGAGAAGGAGCTCTGCGTGCCGCTCCGAACTGCGGCGACGCGGTAGCGATAGGTGGCGCCCGGTGTGAGGCCCGCGTCGTCGTAGGAGAGGGCCGTGCCCGAAGCGGCAACGGTGCCGACCTGCGCGAAGGTTCCACCCGACGCGCCTTCGGCGCGATGCACGACGTAGCTGTTGTCGCCTGCCTGGCCGGTGAAGGTGATCTTGGCCGCGCGCGAGCCGCTCGCCACCGCGGCGACGGACGTCGGCACGGGGACGACGATGGGAGCTGTACCGCCGTTCGAATCGCTGCCGCAGGCGGCGGCGAGCGAGATGGCCGCCACGCCGGCGAGCGCTGCAAACTGACGCAGAGTGTAGGTCATTGGGGTCGAGAGGGTGTGTAGAGAGAGTCGGGCGGCGCTGCGCGCCGTCGAGACCTGAGACGCATCGCGCGCGGAGCGCGCGACGCCGTGAAGAAACAGGTGCGGCATTCCGGTGACGTCACGCGTGGGTCACGGACTGGTCACGCCGCTCGGCGCGACGCATCGCTCAGCGCTCCGCTCATGGACGCCAGACGACACCGGTCTGGAAGACCCGCCCGGCGCGGTAGGCTTCGCGGACGACGGAACCCTGCTCGAGGCGATACGGGGCATCGAAGAGATTGCGGGCGTCGAAGCGGATCGACGTTCGCCCCGACACTGGGAGACGAACCGAGAAGTCGAGCACATCGCGCGCGACTTCGACGACGTCGGGGAGCGGAAGCTCACCCGCCTCGGTGATGCGCGATCCGACGCGATTGAACAACAGCGTGGCGCTGCCCTCGCTGCCAGGTCTGGAGTACGTGAGCCCCGCGTTCACGACGTACGGCGCCTGCCCAACCATGGCGCGTTCGGCGCGAGTCGTGGATGCGTCGCGCGCGGCGATCTGGATGCTGCTCCGCATGGCCGTCACGTTCGAGAACACGGCGAGCGGAGCGAGCGATGGCGACAGAAAGCCCAGTCCCTTTCGCAGCTCGAGCTCGACACCGACGTTGCTGGCGCCGTCGGCGTTGACGAAGGTGACGAGGCTGTTGGTGTTCGAGGCGCGGAACACGCGCTCGATGGGATCGTGGAACTTCTTCGCGAACACCCCGACACTGAAGATCTCTCCGGCGTCCGGATAGAACTCCCACCGCAGGTCGAGGTTGTCGATGCGCGTGCGGATGAGGTCCGGATTGCCGCGCACGTCCACTCCGCCGATCACGTCGCGCGTGCGGATCGCCGCGAGCTCGCGATACTCCGGGCGGGCGAGTGTGCGGGAAGCGGACAGGCGCACGTTCATGCGCTCGCTCGCCTTGATGTTGAGCGTTGCCGCGGGGAGTACGTCGGAGAACGAACGTTTCGCGACCGACGGCTCGCCGAGTGTGTTCGTGGCGTCGACTTCGACGTCGGACTTCTCCACGCGGGCGCCGGTGATGAGGCTCAGGCGCGAGCCGATCGGGAGCTCGGTCATGGCATACCCGGCCGCGAGGCGGTCCGACGCCGAGTACGAGCCACCCTGCGCGAGCGAACGGACGCTCAGGATGTCCGCGTCGCCGGCCGTGAGCGCACCGTCGAAGAGCTGATCGGGCGTCATCGCGCGCTGCTGCTCGCTGAGCGCGCGCGCCGAGATCCCGTACGACCGCGTGTCCGCGTCGCGCGACGTCGACCGCGCAAGCCCTCCGAACTTGAGCTGCAGGGCGTGCGCCGGGCTGCCGAAGCGGCGTGTGTAGTTCGCCCGCCCTTCAACCGAGTGCTCGTCGAGTGCGGCAAAGGTGCGCACCGCGCCCTCCGACGTGCTGTTGAGCCAGAGCGCGCGATCGGTGGCACCGGACGCGCCGCGCACGATCTCCTGCACGAACTCGGAGCGGTCGGGCTGATCCCGCGTCACGCCGGATGCCGTGATCGCCAGATCCAGGTGATTGGCACCGAGCTCGTGCTCCGACGCGAGCTGAGAGCTCCAGATGCTCCGCTCGACGTAGTCGAGCCGCTGGATGTTCACGGGGATGCTCAGATCCTCGTACGTGCCCTGCTCCGTCCGCGCGTCGTTGTCCGACGTGCGGTTGTACGTGTTGTTGAAGGTCAATCGCGTGGCGGTGCCGAGCATCGTGCTGAGATTGAGCAGCCCGCCCTCGAGCGCCGACGCACGGCTCGTCAGGCCGTCGAAGCGATTGTACTCGACCTCGGAGTCGCCCGCGCCACCGACGCGCGCGAGCGAGCGAACCTGACCGGCGCGGACTTCCTGTGCGTACGAGTAGGTGCCCGACAGCAGATACCCGATGCGTTGGCCGAAGAGCGCGTCGTTGCCACCGACGGACGCGCTCAACGAGCCATTCGGCCGGCCGCCGCCCTTGCTCGGCTGCCAGACGTCGCGGAACGACCGGATGATCTCGTTCTTGGTTGCCTGCGATGTTCCCGTCAGGTCGCCGGCGTTGCGCACGACGGCGGGGAGCCCGCGGGAGGACGCGGCGAACGCGAACTGCTCACCGCCGACGCCTGCGGCGAGCGGCAGTGACCCGAACGCTCTGGCGTTGTAGCCGAAGGTGCTCGACACGGAAAGCTGGCGCGTGGCGGGAAACTCGCGCGTGGTGATGTCCACCTGGGCGCCGCTGAAGTCGCCGGGAAGATCCGGCGTGAAAGTCTTCGTGGCGGTGACGGTCTGTAGCAGCCCGGAAGGAAACAGATCGAGCGGCACGACCTTGCGCTCCGGCTCCGGGCTCGGCAGCCGAGCGCCGTTGAGCGACGTGGTGGTGTACCGTTCGCCCAGTCCTCTGACGAAGACGTAGCGACCGTCCTGTACCGTCACGCCGCTCACGCGCTGCACCGCCTGCGCCGCGTCCGCGTCGGGACTGCGCGCGATCTGCTCGCTGGTGACCGCGTTGACGATCCCCGTTGCCGCGCGCTGTCGGTCGAGCGCCTCGTTGACGCTGCCGCGCTCCAGCGCCGCCGTCACGGACACCGCCTCGAGCTGCACGGTCGCGCTTGTGAGCGCGATGTGCTGCTCCACGGCGGTGCCGGCGGTAAGATTGATGTTCGTCACCGTCTTCGCGGTGTAGCCCAGGCGGCGCGCCTCGATGCTGACGACTCCCGCCGGGATGCTCGCGAGTGTGAAACGTCCGTCGACGCCGCTCATCGTTCCGAGGTTCGACCCGACGACGCGTAGCGCGACGTCCGTCAGCCCCACGCCCGACCGCGCGTCGATCACGCGACCGGTGACGCGCCCGGTGGCCGCCGTCGCCTCCTGCGCAGCGATCCGGCCTGGCTGCACGACGGAGACGGCCGCGAGCGCGACGCACGCGGCGAGACATCGCCAACGCACGAGAGAGGAGGACTGCGCGACGGCGCGCACCTCGAGGTGGGCTTGGACGAGCGACTGGCGCATGCGGTACACCGGAGCGAGGGGGAGATCGCGCCTGCACAGCGAACACCGTTGCAGGATGACATCCGATAGTTCACGGGCGCAGGTATCGGGCTCACGCCACTTCTGCCACGATCGTGTCACGGCCGGACGCGGCGCGCGTCTTCGATTCGTTACACGAGGTGGGCTCGCGACCGCTATGGGTCCGCAGAACGCTGCTCAGTGAGGCACCGTGTCGGTGAGCGTGCGCAGGAAGGCGATGATCGCGCGCTTCTCTGCTCGGTCGAGATGGAGCGAATCGGCGGGAAGCGTCTGATGGGGCAGTGCGGCACCAATCGCCTGACCACCACCGACATCATAGAAGTCCAGCACCTGCTCGAGGGTCCGAAAGACGCCGTTGTGCATGTACGGAGCGGTGAGCGCGACGTTGCGCAGGGTGGGCGTCTTGAAGGCGTGCAGATGCTGATCGATGCGGCGGATGTTGTAGCGCCCCGAATCGGGATCGATGCGAGCGTGGCGCGCGACGGCGCGTGACGGCACGCCGATCACCTCTGGTTCGCTCTCGACGAGCGTGGGCGGGGTCGCACCGTTGAACAGCGGTGCGAAGTGGCAGGTGCCGCACCCGGCCTTGCCCATGAACAGATCGAATCCGCGCCGTTCCTCGGTCGACATCGCGCGGGAGTCGCCGCGAACCGCACGGTCGAAGCGCGCGTCCAGCGCGACGAGCGATCGCGCGTACGCCGCCAGCGCGAGCCGGATGGTGCGCGCGGTGAGCGGTCTAGCTCCTTTACCTCCGGACGCGGCCGGAAAGACTGCGGCGAAGCGCGATGGATAGCTCTGATGCGCGCCGAGCGCGGTCGCCGCACGCTCGAGCGACCCGCCCATCTCGCTCGCGCTGCCGATCACATCCGTCGCCTGATCCTCGAGCGTGCGAACGCGGCCGTCGGCGAAGAGGGTGGGTTGGAGCGCTGCATTGAGAAGCGTCGGCGTGTTGCGCGCCGCGGCTCGACGTCCGTGACCCGGCAGAAGTTCGGCGCGCGCGCGTCCGTCGGTGAACGCCTTCGCCGGCTGGTGACAGCTCGCGCACGACCGGCTCCTCGACGGCGAGAGAATGGGATCGAAGAAGAGATCGCGGCCGAGCAGCACGAGCCCTGGAGACGGGGCCGGCGCATCGGTGGATGCAAAGAAGGAGCGGTCGAACGCATCGGTGTCATAGATGCTGGCAGCCCGCCCGGACCACGCGCGCGCCTTCGAAGGTGCACCAATACGTAGGGCGCGCTGGACCGACCCGAGCCGATGCGCCATCGGCACGGCGTAGCGCGAGAGGAACTCGATCCGGTCGATGCGTGCTGGGTCGGGATGAGTGCGGAGATAGCCGATGGTCTGTGCGAACGCACTGTCGAGTGCCGCGCACGGTACCGACACGTCCCCCTCGCTGCGCCGATACGGCGCGAGCGCTTCCCGGACCCCCACGAGCGCATCTGCGGACTCGCGGATGGCGTCTCCGCTCAAGGTGGCGTCGAACGAGGCGATGCCAAGTGTGCTCACGCGCGCGATCTCCTGACGCATGGCGTCGAAGAGATAGGCATCGCCAGGCATCGTGTCCGCCCCGACCCGGCGGAGCGTCGCAATGGCCGCGCGCATGTGCGGCGTGTACCGCCGTGCGCCACGGATCTCGACTGCGACGCCATCCGGGAATAGTGCAGCTTCGACCATCTGCAGCCCGACGGGCGGCAGCGGCGTCTCCGGATCCTCGTCCTCCGCCTTGTCCATCGGTACGCCATTCAGCTCGCGCATCGCGAACGCACCGTAGTACTCGACGAACGGCTCAACCTCCTTGTATGCGGACCGCGCCCGCCGAAAGGCCGCCCGCGCCGGCGTCAGCTCTCCGGTCGCCAGGGCCGCATCGAGCTCGCTGATGGCGCGATCCAGTCGCGCGAGCCCGGAGTCGTAGACCGCAAGCACCGCGGTGGACGGGGCTCTCTGCTCACGCGCCGTCCGTCCACCACGACGTGTCGCGGCGAGCGATACGACTACGATGACGATCGCCGCCACCACCTTCAATCCGTTCCTCACTGGTCGCTCTCGATATGAGTTCCCACTACGCTCGCTCATAGTCCTCGCGCTCCGGCCACGAAATGCACACGGACGTGTAACGCTTTCGGTAGATCACGGTCAGCGGCCGCGTCGAGACAGAACAGTTGCGGTTTCGTGAAGAAGCACCGTTAACCTGCGCGCTCCGACCGGCACCTCCGCCGCTCGGTTCACTCAGCGAGCAGGATAGGGAGACTTCATGAACACCAGAGCACAGCTCTACGCCGCATTCACCATCGCGGGGGTCGTGGGCAGCATCGTCGCTTGCTCGGCGCAGGAAGAGATGCTGACCTCGAGCATGTCGCCGAGTGCGTCGCTGGCGGCGAAGGATGGCGTGACGACGAGAGGGTTCGAGTTTGCCGCGCTGCCGACGAGTGCCGTCTGCACCGCAGGAGGAGATCCAATCAACCCCCTCGTTCTGCCGGTGGGATTCCAGCAGTCGATTCTGGCCTCGGAGCCGTCGTATGCGGACGCGGGCGACATGAACACGCAGAACGAGAACGGCATTCAGGCGGGCCGCTATCTCTATCGCGTACACGAAGTGGGCTCGAACGGCTCGCTCTCCGTGACGGACCTCCTCACCGGCGTGACGAAGACGATCGCGCAGCGCATCGACTGGGAGTCGCTCGACCCGACGGCGTGGACCCCGTGGGGCACGCTGCTGTTCGCCGAAGAGACCAACAGCGCACGGTTCCGCGATCCTGATTTTCCGGACGCCGTCGCGGGGCTCGTCTACGAAGTGTTCTTCGACGCCGCCGATCCGACCGTCGTCACCAAGGTCGTAGCCCGGCCGGCCATCGGCTCCAAGTCGCACGAGGGAATGCGCTTCGACCCGCAGGGGAACCTATACAGCATCAGCGAGCGCACGCCCGGCTACATCTTCAAGTTCGTTCCCGACACGAGAGGCGACCTCTCGAGCGGACAGACGTACGTGCTCAAGATCACGCAGGCGACGGGCGATCGCACCGGCGCCGCGGAGTGGATCCCGCTGGACCGCGCCGGCGTGCAGATCGACGCGAGCGCCGAGGCCGACAAGGTGCAGGCGACTGGTTACGGCAGACCGGAAGACGTCGAGATCGCGACGTCGACCGGGAGCAACCATGGAGGCTCCAACATCGCGTACGTCGCGATCACGAGCGAGCATCGCGTGCTCGCGATCGATCTCCGCGAGCCGAAGGGCGGCGCTGCGCACGCTACGGCGTTCGTGACTGATTACGTCAGCCGCACGACGAACGCGACAGCGGAGTTCGAGATGCCCGACAACCTTGCGCTCGACCGCAGCGGCAACCTCTTCATCGCCGAGGATCCGGGCGGGAACTACAGCGGCGGCAAGCGGAAGGGTGACGACATCTGGGTGGCGGCACCGGTCAAGGGCGGCCAGCACCAGGGATCGCCGAACGTGACGCGCTTCGCTACGCTCACCGATTGCGACGCCGAGCCGACGGGCATCTACTTCGACCTGACGAGCGATCGCCTGTTCGTGAACGTGCAGCACCGCGGCGGCGACCGACTCGACAAGACGATGGGGATCGTCGAGGCGCGCTGACGGCCGCGATCGCCGCAGGGCACCTGACACCGCGCACCGGACAGCCGATGGGCCGCTCGCACTGCGAGCGGCCCATCGAGTTCAGTCGCCGGGCTTCTGCGCGCTGCTCACAGCTGCTCGACGAATCGCTCGACCAACGTCTCGAATCGTTCGGCCACGCGCGTGGTGGTCTCCAACACCTCCGCGTGCGACAGCGGCTGCGCCGAGATGCCCGCGGCGAGGTTGGTGATGCAGCTGACGCCCGCCACTCTCATGCCGAGCGCGCGCGCCACGATCACCTCGGGCACGGTGGACATGCCCACCGCGTCCGCGCCGAGAGTCGCGAGCATCCGCACCTCGGCGAGCGTCTCGTAGGTGGGGCCGAGCAGGCCGCAATAGGTGCCCTCGCGGAGCGCGAACCCGAGCGCGGCCGCGTGGTCGAGCAACTTCGTGGCGAGCTCGCTGTCGTACGGCGCACTCATGTCGGGGAAGCGCTCGTCGCCCTCTTCGACGCGGCCGATGAGCGGGTCCCGGAACATGAGGTTGAGGTGATCTCGAATGAGCATGAGATCACCGGGCTGGAATCCGGCGCGGATCCCGCCGGCCGCGTTGGAGACGAACATTGTCCGCGCGCCGAGCGCGTGCAGCACTCGCACCGGGAAGCCCGCGAGCGCGGCGTCGTGGCCCTCGTACATATGGAAGCGTCCCGCGAGCGCGACGACACGGCGCCCCCCGAGCGTGCCGGCGATGAGCATCCCCGAGTGACCGACGACCGTCGCGGCGGGGAACCCGGGCACATCGGCGAAGGGAATGCGCACCGCGCTCTGTATCCGGCGTGCGAGCCCGCCAAGTCCGGAACCGAGGATGATCGCCAGTTGTGGAGCTGCGTCGCCGATGTGTGGGCGGATGGCGGCGGCCGCACTCGTCGCCGCCGCCGCGCCATATGGGGAGCAGTCGGTCACACGACCTCCGCTCGCAATGCAGCGATTCCTTCCCTGGCTCGCGCGACGAGCTGGACGCGCTCGCCGTACGGCAGGAAGCTGCTCTCGAAACCGTTCATCGCCACCTCGGCCAGCTCGTCGAAGGTGAAGTCGAGCGACCGCGCCGCATGCAGGTACTCGTCGGTGAGCGACACGTCGCTCATCAGCCGGTTGTCGGTGTTGAGCACCACGTTGAGGCCTCGACGATAGTACTCGCGGAGCGGATGTGCGGCGTAGGACTCGGCGGCCCGCGTCTGGACGTTGCTCGTGAGGCAGATCTCGAGCGGGATGCGTCGGTCGTTGCAGTAGTCGGTGAGGGAGCTGTCCTCGATGAGACGCGTGGCGTGTCCGATCCGGTGCGCGCCGCACACGTGTAGGGCGTCGCGCACGGACGCGGGCCCGTCGCCCTCGCCGGCGTGGCAGGTACACGCGAGGTCGTGCGACCGCGCGTACTCGAAGGCGGCGACGTGCGCGCGCGCCGGAAAGCCCGACTCGCCACCAGCCAGATCGAAGCCGACGACGCCACGATGCCGGTACGCGACCGCGAGCTCGGCCAGCTCGTGCGACACGGCCGGCACCATGTTGCGGATGGCGCAGACGATCACGCGACCGACCACGCCGTACTCCCGCTCGGCGCGCGCGAGGCCGCGCAACGGCGCCTCGACCGTCTGCTCGAGCGAGAGTCCCTCGGCGAGGTTGAG
Source organism: Gemmatimonadaceae bacterium (assembly GCA_039920785.1). Classification (GTDB taxonomy): domain Bacteria; phylum Gemmatimonadota; class Gemmatimonadetes; order Gemmatimonadales; family Gemmatimonadaceae; genus AG11. The sequence continues at coordinate 16,482 of JBDSDB010000210.1, read as the reverse complement.
CACCGGGGCATAGCGCACCTCGATGTACTGCACGCCGTCGTTCGCCGCGTCTTCGGCGAGCTCGTAGGCGATGCGCTCGAGCGCGGACGCCGTCTGCATCACGGACAGCGTGACGCTGAACCGCGCCAGATACTCCTCCAGGTTGTGTGCGTCGTCGACGCGCATGAAGTCGCGCAGCGACTCTGCGTCCAGCCCTGGCATCGGCTTTCCCTGCTCACGGCCGAGCTCGAGCATCGTTGCGGGCCGTACACTGCCGTCGAGATGACAGTGCAGCTCGGCCTTCGGTAGACGACGGAGCAACTCGCGGTCGATGGGTGGCGTCATCCGTCGAACTGGGAGGCGGGGTCGGACGCGTCGCGCTCCCGGTTGGGGATCAGGCGGAGCACGGCGCCGTTGAACAGTGGCGTCTCGGACGGAATGGGAAGTCCTCTGCTGTCGGTGATCACGAGGCGTCCGCTTCGCACGGCGTCCGCCTCGGCGGGGTCGTGCAGGTGGACGGCGTCGAGCACCGTGCCTCCGGGCGCGGCGTCATGCCCGCGCCCGTTGACGAACACTCGGACGGCGTCGCTCACGCGCCCGGCCGGTTGACGATGCGCACGTCGGTGGGCGCGCGAACTGGCTGCGGCAACGCGCGCATGTAGGCGATGAGCGCGTCGAGATCGATCGTCGAGAGCGGCTCCGACTTGATGGCGGTGGACGCCAGGCCCAGTCCTTCGCCGCCAGTCGCGAGAAAATCATTGAGGATGAGCCGGTACTCTCTAGTCGGCTCGATGGGGACGCCGCCGTCCAGCACTGCGGTGACGATGCGCGAGCCCGCCGAGCGGGTGGAGTCGTACGCGATCGTCACGCCGCTGACGTGCACGTTCAGCGGACGCGCGACGAGACGCTCGAGGTAGGCGCGCAGCGCGGTGCCGGTGACGGTGACGCGATAGAGGAGGTTGGCGAACGGCTGGATCTCGAACAGCGAGCCGTATGTCGCCACACCGGCGCGCATCGTCGCGCGAATGCCGCCGTTGTTCATCACGGCGAGGTCTCCTTTGCCCCCCTTCCGCATCGCGTCCGCGATGAGGTTGCCGAGCGGATACTGTGAGCCGTCACGGGCGAGGTCCGTAGCGACGGTGGCGATGCGCCGGCTCACGAGCGGCGCGACGCGCGTGACGGCCTGACGGACCATCCGCGCGACGGTCGGGTCGGGAGTGAGCGAGTCGGAGACGACGTCGCGAACGCGGTGCGTACTGCCGTCGGGCCCGAGATCGACGATGTCGAGCGCGGTGCCGCTGGATCGGGCCTGCACCACGGGTATGCCGTTGATCGTCGCGTCGACGAGCGAATGCGTGTGCCCGCTGACGATCGCGTCGATCGGCTCGCGCACCATCTGCGCGAGGGTGATGATCTCGCCCCTGCAGCTCGTGGCGCCCGTGCGATCGCAGTAGGCGCCGTCGTGCGCGACCACGACCACGTACTCCGCGCCCCGCGCGCGCAGCCGCCGTGCCAGGCTGTCGACGATGGGCGCAGGCTGGAGAAAGCGGAGGTTGGCGACGTTCGCGGCGCGCGTGGTGCTCGGAGTCAGCACCGACGCGATGCCGATCACGCCCACCTTGAGCCGTCCGCGCGTGATGAGCGTGTCGTCCTGGATCCATGGCACGTCGCGCCCGTCGGCGTAGCGAACGTTCGCGCCGAGGAACCGGTAGCGCACGTCGCGCATGCGAGCCCGCAGCGTGTCCTGGCCCCAATCGAACTCGTGATTGCCGAGCGCGCTCGCCGCGTAGCCGATCTGGTCGAAGATGCGCGCGACTGGCCGGCCGAACGCCAGGTTGGAGGCTGGAGTGCCCTGGAACTCGTCCCCACCGTCGAGGATCAGCGTCTCGCACGCCGGAGGTATGCAGTCCGCAGCGGCTTCGCGAATGGCCGTGGCGAGATACGCCGCCCCGCCGCGACGCTTGCCGGTGTTGTCGGGCCGCGGCTCGAGCGCTCCATGAAAGTCGTTGGTGCCCAGGATGCGGAGCCGCGTGGCTGGCCGCGCTGGCCTGGCGGGGGCTCGGGTGGCGCTCGTACCGGCGGAGGGCGTGCCCTGCTCCCGCCCGCGGGCTCCGCCGCGCATCTGCGCGTACAGCGGTGCGATGACGCTCGCCGGCTCGATGCGCCAGCTGCGGTTGAAGTAGTCCTCGGGTCGCAGTGTACCGACTCGCTTCACCTCATCGACGAGGAGCTGCCGGATGTCCTGCTGCTTGTCGTAGACGACCGGCGCGCCGGCAATCATCGTGTACGCGCCACCGCCCATCTGCCGGTAGTTCGGCAGCGCGAGCGTGAAGCTGTCGGTCGGGGCGACCGGCCGCCCGCGGATCTCCAACCGCGTCACGCGCTCGCCGATTGGCCGCGAGAGATCGAGTGTGTAATCGGCACCGGCAACGATGTCGAAGTTGAATCCCGGAACGGTGGAGTCCACGGCCACCTCGCCGTTGGCCGCCGTCCGGTAGTATTTCGCGCTGAACTCGAGATATGCGCGCAGTTGTCGCCCGCTGATCCTGATGGCGCGGAGCGTGTTGTCATACGGATAGAGCGTCTGCATGCGCGCCGCGGTGATCGTCCCCGTGTCGATCGATGCGTCGAGCGAATAGGCCGTCGTCGACGCGAGATCGGCGCCTGCCGCCTTGCGCTCGACCTCGAGGATGAAGTCGATGAGCGGCGTGTCGACGAGCCGTGCCGAATCGGCGCGCCATGCAGCGGCCGTGCGACCGATCGGCTCGGTGACGAACGCCACGGCAGCGCGATGTCCCTGCTCCGTCGCGTTCAGCACCGCGGGCGATTCGGCGTGACCGACGGACTGCACCAGGCGCGAGCTCTTGCTCGTGGCACGCCAGCGGCCACCCTCGCGCGCGAGCACCAGGTGGGCGACGGCCACGCTCTGCGCCCAGTTCTTCGGCTGCATGAGCAACACGCCGTTGATCGTCGTATCGGCGCGCTCCTTGTGCGAATGGCCATAGACGACCAGATCGACGCCGGCCACCTCGCGCGCGACGCGCGCCGCCACGTTGTCGCTCGGCAGCGCGGTGCTCGCGGTGTCGTACGTCGCCGGCTCGTTCAAGCCGCTGTGCATGGTGACGAGCACGACGTCGGCGCCCGCGTCGCGTGCCTCGGCCACGGCCTTCGCGACCTCGGGGACGATGTCGCGCAGGACGACCCGGCCTCGCAGGTTGTCGCGGTCCCAGACCATCGCGCCCGGTGTGGTGGCGCCGACGATCCCGATGCGCGCCCCGCCGCGCTCGACGATCGTCCAGGCGCGGAACGCGCGCGTGCCGTCGGTGCGATAGGCGTTGGCGGCGAGGAATGGGAAGCTCGCCTGCTTCAGCGTGCGCTCGAGGAACGGCACACCGAAGTTGAACTCGTGGTTCCCCACCGCCGCAGCGTCGTAGCGCATGGCGTTCATCGCCGCCATGATCGGATGCGGCGCCTCCGGCGGGGCGACCTTGGCCGCGACGAAGGCAAGCGAGTTCCCCTGCATCAGGTCGCCCGCATCGAGCAAGACCACGCGACCGGGCGCGGCGGTCCGCAGCGAGTCGACGATCGTTGCCGCGCGCGAGAGGCCGCGCACCGAATCGGCCACGTTGGTCTCGTAGTTCCAGCCGCGAAGCCGGCCGTGAACGTCGGTCGTGGCCGCGACGATGAGGTCGAGCGAGCTGGACATGCCGCCGGTAGCGGCAGCGGGAGTCCCGGACGACACGCTGGGGCGCGCGCAGCCCGCCGAGAGGCACAACGCCGCGAGCGCGAGAGAGGTTCGGTTCCGCATGGGAAAAATCTAGTCGCCGGCCGCAGCCGCTGGCAGGAGCCCCGAGGTTGACGCCTCTTTCGCCCGCGCTCACACTAGAGTCGCCACGCACCCGTCGGCGCCGATACCGGACCGTGACACTGCCCCGCTGCACCTGCCCTGCTGGCCCCGCCACCTTTCGCTCAACATGACTGCACTTCGCGCGACCGTCGTCCGGTGAAGCCACTCGTCATCGGCGTGGCGGGAGGGACGGGATCGGGAAAGAGCACGGTGGCGCGAAACGTCGCCGCGGCGCTCGGCGAGGCCTCCGTCGCCTTCATCGATATGGACGCGTACTACGTCGATCACAGCCACCTGTCGCTCGACGACCGCCGGATGGTCAACTGGGATCACCCGAACGCCTTCGACTGGGAGCTTCTGGTCGCGCAGCTCGCGCAGCTGGGCAGCGGAGAGCCGATCGACAAACCCGTGTATGATTTCCACACGCACACGCGCAGCGAATCGACAGTGCACATCCCACCCGCCGACGTCGTCGTCATCGACGGTATCCTGCTGTTCGTCGACGCTCGCGTGCGGGACCTGTGCGATGTGAAAGTGTTCGTGGACGCTGACGCCGACATCCGGCTCATCCGCCGTATCCGGCGAGACATGGCCAAGCGAGGCCGACCCCTGGGGGAGATCTTGGAGCAATATCTTGCCACCGTGCAACCGATGCATCTCGAGTTCGTGGAGCCGAGCAAGCGATACGCCGACATGATCGTGCCGCGAGGGGGACACAATCCGATCGCCATCGAGATGATCGTGGCGAAGATCGCACGCCGGCTTCAGACGGGAGGACCGTGACCGCTCCCAACGCGAACGCCGAACGGATCCTCGTCGTGGACGACGAGCCGGACATCGTGGCGCTCGTGGCATATCACCTGGCGAAGAGCGGGTACCGGGTCTCGACTGCAAGCTCGGGCACCGAAGCGTTGGATTCGGCGCGGCGCGATCGTCCCGCGCTCGTGGTGCTCGACCTGATGCTGCCCGGCATGTCGGGCTATGAGGTGCTCGAGCAGCTCCGAACCGAGGACGCCACGCGCGGCGTGGGCGTGCTGATGCTCACCGCGCGGCGCGAGGAGCCCGACCGGATCCGCGGCCTCTCACTGGGCGCGGACGACTATCTCACCAAGCCGTTCAGCCCGCAGGAACTGGTGCTCCGCGTGGGCGCGATCCTCAGGCGGCTCGGTGCCGGTGGCGCGACGAGCGGCGACACGCTGCGACTCGGCCCCCTCGAGATCGACTTCGCCGCGCATCAGGTGAAGGTCGAATCGCTCTCCGTCGAGCTCACGCCGACCGAGTTCAAGCTGCTGCAGATCCTCGCCGAACGGCGCGGCCGGGTGCAGGGGCGCGCCCATCTGCTGGAGACGGTGTGGGAGGCGGCGCCCGACATCCAGACGCGCACGGTCGACATGCACGTGCAGCGGCTGCGCGCCAAGCTCGGCGTGGCGGGCGATCTGATCGAGACGGTGCGCGGGTTCGGCTACCGATTACGCGCGCCGCAGGGAAGGCCGGCGTGACGCTGGCGCGGCGGCTTCTGGTCGGATCGCTCGTGGTGGTCACGACGCTGGTCGCCGCCGTGGTCCTCATCGCCGGCGGAAGACTTCGCGATCGGCTCGCCCTGGAGAAGCGCGACGAGTTGGAGCGGATCGGCCGCGTCATCGCAACGGAGTGGCTGCCCGGAGTGGACGCAGATGCCCTCGCGGCGCGCGCGGGCCGAGCGCTCGGTTACCGCATCACGCTGATCGACACGGCTGGTGTCGTGATGGGCGACTCCGAGTTTGGCCCGGAGGCGCGGCGGCGATTGGAGAACCACAGCACTCGGCCTGAGATCATCACCGCTCGCGCCAACGGCGTCGGCATGTCGCGCCGGCTCAGCGCCTCTGCCGGCGACGACGAGTTGTACGTCGCCCAGCGCCACCCGCTCGGTTTCGTGCGCGTGTCGCTGACCACGCGGCGTTTGGACGAGATCGTCGGTGGCGCGCAGCGCGATGTGTTGGTGAGCGGCCTGCTCGCGCTGGTCGGCGTGCTCGCGCTCGTCTGGCTGTTCGCCCGGAGCATCTCGCAGCCAGTGGTGGAGCTCCGAGACGTGGCGCGCGCCATCGCGGCGGGCGACTTGGGCCGACGACCGGCGCTGTCGGCGCCCGGCGAGGTCGGCGACCTCGCGACCGCGCTGCACCGCATGGCCGAGCAGCTCGCCAACCGCCTCGACGCACTTCACGCTGACGAGCTGCTGATGACGGCGGTGCTCGAGTCGCTCGAGGAAGGCGTGCTGGCCATCGACGAACGCGGCATGGTGATCCGGCTCAATCAACGCGCACGCACGCTGCTCGGCGTCAATCTTCCCCTCCCCTTTGCCCGCGAGCTGCTGCCTCGCGAGCCCCTCATCCGGACGGCGATCGAGCAGGCGCTCGCCGGTGAGAGCACCACACCCGCGGAGGTCGCGATGAACCACCGCACGGTCGCGGTGGCGTCGCGTCCTCTCATGACGGGAGGCGGGGTCGTGACGGTGCTCGATCTCACAGTGCTGCGCCGGCTGGAGACGATCCGGCGGGACTTCGTGGCGAACGTCTCGCACGAGCTCAAGACTCCGCTCACCGCCGTGAGCGGGTTCGCGGAGACCTTGCTGGACGACGGCATTCCGGAGGCGCAGCGACGGCGATTCGCCGCGACGATCCTCGAGAACGCGACGCGCATGCAACGCATCGTCGACGATCTCCTCGATCTCTCGCGCATCGAGAGTGGGGGATGGCGCCCGAACGTCGCGCCGCTCGACGTCGCCGGCGTCGTCAGCGACGTGTACACCGCGCTTCAACCGGCGGCGGCGGCGAAGAGACTCGCGCTCGAGTCGCGCATCCCGGCCGACGCGCGACGCGTGCAGGTGGATCCGACGGCGTTCCGGCAGATCCTCACCAACCTCGTCGAGAACGCGGTGCGCTACACGCACGAGGGCGGGGTGACGCTGAGCACGCGCGCCGGCGACGGCGGCGTGTGGGTGGACGTGCACGACTCCTGCATCGGCATCGCGCCCGAACACCTGCCGCGCATCTTCGAGCGCTTCTATCGCGTCGACGCGGGCCGCTCGCGCGAGCAGGGCGGCACGGGCCTCGGCCTGGCCATCGTGCGGCATCTCGCCGAGGCCCACGGTGGGCGCGTCGAAGCCACCAGCACCGTTGGGCGCGGAACGACGATCAGCGTGCTCTTTCCCGGTTGATCGGCGCGTCGGAGAGCACCACGCCGATTCGTCCACCGGCGAATCGACGCACGTACCAGCGGACGATCATCGCCATCGTATCGCCCGCATCGCCTGCCGCACTCCCGAGGTCGGGCGTTCGTGGAGACGCGCGCGTGACGATCTCCTGCAGCATTCCCAGCGCTCGGTCCGACGTGGAGCCCTGAAGTCGATGCAGGTCCGCGTACTCGTACACGAGCTCGCGAAGCTGGCTGCGCGGCGCATCACCCGCGAGCAGGCGAACGAGCGTCCGCTCGATGCGATCCTGCCGAGGCGTGAGCGTGGCGCGGGCGGCGTGCAGATACACTTCTGACATGGTGGACTCGACCGCGCTTGGGAGTGTGGATCAGAAGTTCACGAGGAAATGCAGGTAGTACCCCTTGCTCGGTGACGGTGGACTGTTGGACGTCCCATTGTCCGACGCGAGCGATTCCTGATAGTCGAGAGCCAGCTGCGCCTTCTGGTTGAGATCCCAGAACACGCCTCCGATGACCGTGTGATACGAGTTCGACGTGGACGGCGGCGTGACGAACCCCGTCGTGCTCGTCGACGGGGTCACGTGATCGTAGCGCGCCACGACTCCGAACGGTGACTTCCCGGTAGCGTTGGCGAATGCCAGCGGCCGCACGACGGTGTATCCCGACAGCAGTCGGCCTGTGGTCTCCGTCGTGCCGCGCGGCGACGCGGAAGTATTGAGTCCCAGCTCGCCGCCCTCGTGACGTTGCGCCAATTCGCCGGCGAGCAAGAGGCGCGGATCGCGGATGCCGACCAGGACGCCGGCGCGACTCCGATCGAGCGCCTCGCCTACCGCGCCGATCTGCCCTGTGCCTCCGTTCACGAATCCACTCGCCGTTGCGCCCTTGTACCCCCAGGCGCTGATGGTGAGGGTCTGAAGCAGCGACGGCGTGGGCCGATTGGCGAGCGGGGTCAGGGTCAGCCGCGCGCCGAAATCCTTGAACCGGTCGCGCTCGCGTGAGGTGTAGCCAGGACCGTTCACGATGGTTGCGTACACCTCGCCCATCTTGCTCGGCAACGTGACCAGGCCGGCGATGCCGACGTCAGCCGACGAGAAGTAGCCCGCGCGCTCTACCGGAGCTTGGCTCAGGTAGCGCGGCCAGAACGCCTCGACCTGATCGATGATGACGTTCTGGAGAATCCCGAGTCGCGCCGAGACGGCGAGGCCGTTGGTGGCCTTCGGCACGTCGTACTGGAGATAGGCGTACTTGGCGCGCAACGTGTACGCGTTGGTTGCCGAGTCGCTGGTTTGGTACACGTCGGTCGTGATGCGGATGCTCATCCGGTCGCCGGCGGCCATCCGGAAGTTCAGGTACGCGCGATCGATGATGAACGAGTTGTTCGTCTGGTTGCGCAGCTGCGACGGCGACGTGGGGAGCTGATAGTTATAGCTCCCGAAAATGAGCCCGGAAAAGTTGAGTGTCGGCGCGGGGGCCTGCGCGGCGGGCGCGGCGGCCGGTTGGGTGGGTTGACCCCCTGTGGCAGCGGGCGACGCGCTCTGCGCATGGAGCGGAGCGGCGACGAGCGAAGTGGCGATCAGAGCGAACAGCGAGACGGCGGGGCGACGAAACGGGGGCATGATCATCGGTGCATTTTGGGGACAATCGTGTGATGAGAAGGTTGCCCTGTCGCGGTTTGCTCACGACAGGTGGTGCGGCCTGCTTTTGGGTGCCGTGACACGACCGTTACACGCGCCGCATTGAGCCGCGACGTGCTCTGGCGAGCTTCCAACAACAGATGCAGAACCCCTCGCTTCCCGCAATCGTGCCGCCTGAGACGAGGCCCACCCCGATGCTCGCGGCTCCTGCGCCAGCGTCCCCGACGACGCCGCCCGGCGTCTCGCCCGGCGTCTCCTCCGGCGTCTCGATCGAAGGGACCGTCGTCGCGGATCGAATCTATAGAGGCGCGATCGTCGGGTTTGCGCTCTGCGTGCCGATCCTCCTCCTCCTGATCTTCGTCGAAGTCGGGATGGCCGGATGGCCGGCGCTCCGACAGTTCGGATTCCAGTTCCTCACATCGAGCACGTGGGACCCGGTGCATGGAGAGTTCGGAGCGGCGCCGGCCATCTTCGGCACGATCTGCACCTCGATCATCGCCTTGGTGATCGCCACACCGCTCGCGCTCGGCGGCGCCATCTTCCTGTCCGACTTCGCGCCCGGCTGGCTTCGTCAGCCGTTGTCCTTCTTCGTCGATCTCCTCGCCGCGGTGCCCAGCGTCGTGTACGGCCTCTGGGGCGTCTTCTTCCTCCTGCCGTTGATGCGCGAGCAGCTCATGCCCTTTCTGCGGGACACGCTCCATCTCGGCGCGACGCCCTTCTTCAGCGGGCCGGCATATGGGCCGAGCATGCTCGCCGCGGGGCTCATCCTGGCGATTATGGTGCTGCCGTACATCGCGGCCGTGTCGCGCGAGGTGCTGATGGCCGTGCCACGTTCGCAGCGCGAGGCGGCCCTTGCCCTCGGCGCGACGCGATGGGAGGCGATCACGGGCGCGGTGGTGCCGTACGCGCGCACGGGAATCCTCGGAGGCGTCATCCTCGGCCTCGGTCGCGCGCTCGGCGAGACGATGGCGGTGACGATGGTCATCGGGAACCGCCACGAGCTGTCGGCGTCGCTGTTCGCGCCCGGCTACACGATGGCCTCGCTCATCGCCAACGAGTTCACCGAAGCCACCACCGACCTGCACCTTTCCGCACTGATGGCGGTAGGCTTCGTGCTCTTGCTCGTCACGCTCGCCGTGAACGCGTTGGCGCGCTGGCTGGTCTGGCGCACCGGCGGGGTGCGCGCGTGACCTCGCTCGGTGTGTCCACGCACGGTGCGCTCGCCAGGCCGCGCGCGCGCAGTCTCGCGCGCCGGCGCGGCACGAGCATCGTCATGGTGGCGCTCACCTGCCTGGCCGCGGCGCTCGCGATAGTGCCGCTCATCGTCATCCTTGCGTACCTGCTGCGCCAGGGCGCCGGCTCATTGTCGCTTGGATTCTTCACGCACATGCCGAAGCCGGCCGGCGAGACCGGTGGCGGCATGGCGAACGCGATCCTCGGTACGCTCATCCTCATCGCTGTCGCGTCGGCCGTGGGGCTTCCCGTTGGGATCGGCGCTGGTCTCTATCTCGCCGAGCGCCAGGGGACCAAGCTCGCCAATGTCGTGAGGTTCCTGGCGGATGTGCTGAACGGGCTGCCGTCCATCGTCATGGGCATCTTCGCCTGGCAGTTCCTCGTGCGCCCATTCGGGCACTTCTCGGCGCTGGCCGGTGGGGCAGCGATCGGCGCCATGATGATCCCGCTCGTCACGCGCACGACGGAAGAGATGGTGCGTACGGTACCGCAGTCACTCCGTGAGGCGGCGCTGGCGCTGGGCTACCCGCGTTGGCGCACGTCGCTGCAGATCGTGCTGCGCACGGCGCTCGGCGGCATCGTCACCGGCGTGCTCGTCGCCGTCGCTCGCGTCGCGGGCGAGACCGCGCCGCTGCTGTTCACGGCGTTCGGCAACCAGTTCTGGTCCACCAAGCTGAATCAGCCGATCGCCGCGCTGCCCCTGCAGATCTTCACCTATGCCATCAGTCCATACGACGATTGGCACAGGCAGGCGTGGGCCGGCGCCCTCGTGCTGATCGGCCTCGTGCTCGTCATCAGCGTCACGGCGCGGTTCGTCACGCGCTCGCGGCACGGCGGCGGGCATGACTGAGATGACGTCGCTGGCGACGCGCGCGGTTCAACCCGCCACCATCCATCCGTCGCTCGCGATGCGGACTCGCGCGCTCGACGCCTACTTCGGCGCGACGCACGCCGTAGTCGGCGTGACACTGGACTTTCCCTCGAACGAGGTCACCGCCATCATCGGCCCGTCGGGCTGCGGCAAGTCGACGCTGCTGCGCTGCCTCAACCGGATGCACGAGACGATCCCCAACGCGCGCGTCGAAGGCAAGGTGTTCTTCCAGGACCAGGACATCTACGGCGGCGACGTGGACGCGATCGCGCTCCGTCGCCATGTCGGCATGGTCTTTCAGCGTCCCACACCGTTCCCGACGATGTCCATTCGCGACAACGTCGCGGCAGGGCTTCGCGTGCAGCCAGGCGAGAAGCTGAATCGCGTGCAGGTCGACGAGGTGGTGGAGCGGGCGCTCCGACAGGCCGCGCTCTGGGAGGAAGTCAAGGACCGGCTCCGCGCGAGCGCCACCGGCATCTCCGGCGGACAGCAGCAGCGACTGTGCATCGCGCGCGCGCTCGCCACCGCGCCTCACGTGCTGCTGCTCGACGAGCCGACCGCCTCGCTCGATCCGCTGAGCACGCAGAAGGTGGAGGAGCTGGTCTACGAGTTGCGCCGATCGATGACCGTGATCATCGTGACGCACAACATGCAGCAGGCCGCACGCGTCTCCGATCATACCGTCTTCATGCTCAGCGGCGAGATGGTCGAGACGGCGAGCACACGCGTGATGTTCACCACGCCGTCCGATCCGCGCACCGAAGCGTACATCACCGGGCGGTTCGGATGAGCACCGCGGCGCAGCGCACCGCCGTCTCGTCGGCGGCAGCCGAGCCGGCAGGACGCATCGAGGTGGAGCACTTCGACTTCTGGTATGGCACGACCCAGGCACTGTTCGACATCAACCTCGCGATCGCCCCGCGCGCCGTCACCGCGTTCATCGGTCCATCGGGCTGCGGCAAGTCCACGTTCCTGCGCTCTATCAACCGGCTCAACGAGCTCATTCCGGGGGCACGCCGCTCGGGAGAGATCCGGCTCGATGGCGAGAACATCTACCAGCGCGGGATGGACGTGGTGACGCTCCGCCAGCGGGTGGGGATGGTCTTCCAGCGCTGGAATCCCTTTCCCAAGTCGATCTACGACAACGTGGCCTACGGCCCGCGCATCAATTCGAGCCCCAAGCGGAGCGACCTCGACGCCATCGTCGAGTCGGCGCTTCGCCGCGCCGCGCTCTGGGACGAAGTGAAGGACCGCTTGCGGGAGAGCGCCCTCACCCTGTCCGGCGGGCAGCAGCAGCGCTTGTGCATCGCGCGCGCGCTGGCGAACGATCCCGAGGTGCTCCTCCTCGACGAGCCGGCCTCTGCGCTCGACCCGATCGCCACGCAGAAGGTGGAGGAGCTGGTCTACGAGTTGAAGCGAGAGCTCACGATCGTCATCGTCACCCACAACCTGCAGCAGGCCGCACGCATCTCCGATCGTACGGCGTTCTTCTACCTCGGCAAGCTCGTGGAGATGGACGACACCCAGCGGCTGTTCACCAGCCCGCGCGAGGAGCGCACCGAGGCGTACATCACCGGGAGATTCGGATGAGCCCAGACGTTCCGTTCCGCCACTTTCACGATCAGCTCTCGACGCTCAACCGCCAACTGCTCGCCATGTCCGAGAAGGCGGAAGCGCTGGTCGAGCTCTCCGTCGACGCGCTCCTCAGCAAGGATGAAGGGAAGGCTGAGGCGGTGATCGCCGCCGATCGCGAGCTGGACACGATGGAGCTCGAGATCGAGGCCGCAGCGCTCGAGCTCCTCGCGCTGCAACAGCCCATGGCGCGCGACCTTCGCTTCATCGTCAGCGCGATCAAGGTCACGAGCGATCTGGAGCGCGTCGGCGACCACGCGGTGAACATCGCGCAAGCCGCCCTCCGGTTGATCTCGCAGCGCACGAACATCACGCCCGATCCGGAGATCGAGGACATGGCGCGTCGCGCGCGCTCCATGCTCGGCGACGCCATCGATGCTTTCCTCCGCGCCGACGGCGCACTGGGCCGCGACGTCTGCTCACGTGACGATCAGGTGGACGCGCTGCACGAGTCGGTATTCCGCATCCTGCTCACCCACATGATGGCCGACCCTCGCACGATCAATCCGTCGCTCGAGTTCCTCCTCGTGAGCCGCAACCTGGAGCGCGTCGCCGATCTGGCCACCAACATCGGCGAGGACGCCGTCTTCCTCGCGGAGGGAAAGAACATCAAGCACGGCGGCGGCGATCCGGCCCGGGTGGGCACCTTCACCTCCTCCTGAGGGCGGCGCCATAGATTGCGGAGCGCACGTCCGTTCACGCGCTCCGACCGTGTCATGACCCTCGACGCTCAACCCGCCTCACGCGCCGGACGCCCGGCCGAGAACAGCCGACGCATCGCCGCCATCGACATCGGCTCCAACTCGGTGCGGCAGATCGTCGCCGACGTCTCGAGCGACGGCGGCATCACGGTGGTCGACGAGATGAAGGCCGCGCCCCGCCTCGGCGCCGACCTCGACGACACCGGTCTCCTCGGCACCCAATCGATGGAGCGCGCCGCCGAAGCGATCGGACGGATGGCGACCCTCGCCCGCCAGCTCGGCGCCGAGCGCATCGAGGCCGTCGCGACGAGTGCGGTGCGCGACGCCTCCAACGCCGACGTGTTCCTCGCTCGCGTGCGGCAGGAAGCTGGCTTGACGGTCCGGATCATCCAGGGCGAAGACGAGGCACGCCTCTCGTATCTCAGCGCGCTCGCCCACTTCGATCTGGGCGTCGGCCGCACGGTCGTGATGGACATCGGGGGCGGCTCCCTGGAGCTGGCGCTCGCGGCGGATGGGGTGCTCGACGATCTCGTCTCCTTGCCGTTCGGCGCGCTGCGGCTCACGGAGCGCTACCTGCGCGACGGCGCCACGCCCCGCGCGCTCCGACGCCTGCGGCGCGACGTGCGCGATGCGCTCCGCGACGTGCTCCCGCGAAGCAACTGGCGCGGCGCGCAGGTCATCGGGTCTGGCGGCACGTTCACCAATCTCGCCTCGATGCACCTGGCGCGCCGAGGCATGCTCTCCGCGCGACACGTGCACGCCACGATGGTGCCGCGCGTCGACGTGGAACACATCCTCGACGCGCTCGCCGTCATGAGTGCCGATGAGCGGCGCGCCGTCGCCGGCCTCAATCCGGAGCGCGCCGACATCATCGTCGCCGGGTTGGCGGTCGCCGCGGAAGTGATGGGCCGCGTGGAGTCACGCGATCTCACCGTGTCGCGCTACGGGATTCGCGAAGGGCTCCTGCTCGAGCTGGCGCGCGTCACGCCCACCGTCGCCGATCCCGGCGCGGCGCGCGAACGGTCGGTGCGCGAGTTCGCCGAGCGGTGCCATTACGAGACTGGCCACGCGGCGCAGGTCCTGCGCCTCGCGCTCCGCCTGTTCGATTCGGTGGGAGCGCGAATAGGCTGCACCAGTGAAGATCGCGCGACCCTCGCCGACGCGGCCCTCCTTCACGATGTCGGCTACCACATCAACTACGACCGCCACCACAAGCACTCATATCACCTCATCGTCCACGCCGAGCTGCTTGGCATCACTCCCACGGAGCAAGTCGTGATCGCCAACGTCGCGCGCTATCACCGCGGAGCGCCACCCAAGAGGAAGCATCGCAACTTCGGTGAGCTCGACAAGCGGCTGCGCGATCGCGTGCTGCGGCTCTCGGCACTGCTCCGCGTGGCCGACGGTTTCGATCGCGGCCACATCGGCGCGGTTCACGACCTCAAGGTGCGCTGGCTGCAGCGCGCCATCCGGATTACCCCGACGCCTGCGAAGGGGGCGACGAGCCTGCGCCTCGAGGCGTGGGGCGCGCATCGAAAATCGCAGCTACTCGCGGCGATCGCGGAGGTGCCGGTGGAGATCGTCTCCGCCGATGGTACGGTGCTCTCGTCCAGCGACGTCGACGGAACGGACGAGTAGCCGCCGGCCTCAGTCGCCCGTCGCCTGGCGCACTTGGGTCTCCGATGCCGCACTCACCTCGCCACGCAGCGCGTCGGACGAACGGCCCCAGGAATCCATCAGCAGGCGAACGTGCGTTGAGCGGACTTCACCTGCTGGCTTGCGCTGCATCCACTCGCCGTCGCCGTGCAGCTCCCACGCCTGCCGGTTGTCCTCTAGACAGGTATCGAGCAGCGTACGCAGGCGAGCCTGGAGCGTCGGTGCCTCCACCGGCGCAACCGCCTCCACCCGCCGGTGGAAGTTGCGCGGCATCCAGTCAGCGGAGCCGATGAAGTACTCGTGCTGCCCGCCGTTGCCGAAATGCCAGATGCGTGAGTGCTCGAGGAATCGCCCGATGATGCTGATCACCCGGATCCGTTCGCTCACACCGGCGACGCCAGGTCGCAGGCAGCAGATTCCGCGGACGATCAGATCCACCTCGACTCCCCCCTGCGACGCTCGATACAGCGCGTCGATGACGTCGGGATCGACGAGCGCGTTCATCTTCGCATGGATGCGTCCCTCCCGGCCGGCCAGCGCATGCTTGCACTCGCGGTCGATCAGCTCGATGAAGCGCTCCTTCATGTTCGCCGGCGCGACGAGCAGCTTGCGGTACAGCCGCTGGCGGGAGATGCCGGTGAGCGAGTTGAACAGGTCGCTCACGTCCGCGCCGATGGACGGACTGCACGTGAACAGCGCGACGTCGGTGTACAGCCGCGCCGTGCGAGAGTTGTAGTTCCCGCTGCCGATGTGCACGTAGCGGCGAATCCCGTCGGGCTCTCGGCGCACGACCATCGCCGTCTTGGTGTGCGTCTTGAGCACCGCGGACCCATAGGCCACATGGACGCCGTAGTCTTCGAGCGTGCGCGCCCAGGTGATGTTGTTCGACTCGTCCCCGCGCGCCTTGAGCTCGATCAGCACCGCGACCTGCTTCCCCCGCTCGGCGGCTTCGGTGAGGGCGCGCACGATGGCCGTGTCTCCCGAGGTGCGGTACAGCGTCAACTTGATGGCGAGCACGTGCTCGTCCGTCGCCGCGCTCCGGAGGAAGCGCTCCACCGTTGCCGAGAAGGAGTCGAACGGGTGATGCACGAGCACGTCGCGCTCGCGGATGACGTCGAAGATTGAACGTTGCGGATCGCGCAGCTCGGGAGGAACGCTGCTCGTGAACGGCGCGTCGCGCAGCTCGGGGATGTCGAGCTCTCCAAGCTCCATCAGGTCGGTGAGGTCGAGGAGATGCCCGCTCTCCTCGATGTCCGCCGCGCTCAACGTCGTCGCGGCGGGAAAGTCCGCATCGCGCAGTTCGTCGACGAGCAGTGACCTCAGGTGTGCAGGCATGTCGTCCTGCACCTCGAGCCGGATCACTTCGCCGAACCGCCGCTCGAACACCTGCTCCTCGATCGTCGCGAGGAGATCTTCCGGATCCTCGAGGTTGGTGAACTCCAGGTCGGAGTAACGCGTGAGCCGGAACGCGTACCAGCCGAGGATCTCCATCCCCGGGAAGAGCGCTTCGAGATTCTCCCCGATCACGTGCTCGAGTGGCACGAACTGATGCGCGCGACCGGGGACGAGCATCCATCGCGTGAGGCGCTTCGGCACCTTCACTCGCGCGAAGTGCACCGTGCCAAGGACCGGATCGCGCACCTCGACGGCGAGCGAGAGTGAGAGGTTGGAGACGTACGGGAAGGGATGTCCCGTGTCGACGGCGAGCGGCGTGAGCACGGGGAAGATCTGCGACTCGAA
>JBDSDB010000209.1:0-16776 GCA_039920785.1 Gemmatimonadaceae bacterium | reverse complement strand
AGCTCCTCCTGCACCTGCGACTTGATCTCTTCCTGCATCTCGATCATGCCGATCTGCCGTTGAACGTGCACCAGCACACGGCGCAACCGATCCTCGACCGAGAGATTCTCGAGCAGTCCCTGCCGCTCAGCGACGGGCAACTCGATGTAGCCGGCGACCAGATCGCTGAAGCGTCCTGCATCGGTCACGGCGTCGAGCACCTGATGAACCACCTCTTCGGGTAGCCCTCGACGTTCGCCAAGCTCGGCGGCCCGCTCGCGAATCTCCTTGTACAGCGCCACGAAGCTGGGATCGGTCTCGGAGATGGGCGCCATCTCGTCGACGGGGCTGACGACGGCGCTGAGGTAGTTGTCCGTCATGACATACTGGATCGCCGTCGCCCGCTGCTCGCCCTGGAGCAGGAGCTGCACGCCGCCCAAACCGCGCTGGATCTGGCCGATCCGCGCGATCACCCCCATCGAATAGAGGATGTCTGGAGTGGGCTCGTCGGTGTTGTCGCGTTGCGCGACCGCGAAGACGAGACGGTCGCCCTTGAGGGCCGCCTCGATGGCCCGCAGCGTCCCGGGCCGGCCGGCGGCGATCGGGGCGGTGAGGCCGGGAAAGATGACCGTTCCCCTGAGCGGGAGAACGGGAAGCGTCTGCCGTTGTGCCATGTTCCAACCTGAGGAAGAAGTGCGGCCTGGCGCCGACGGCTGCACGTACGCGCCATCGGACTGGCCGAGGCCCGGGAGAGTCGCACACTCCATTCCAACCTCGATGCGACACCACGGCAGGCTCTGACACTTCCTGCGGCCATCGTGACGTAGGGTGCCTGCCGCCGTGGCGGTTGTCCTTTCCAGCGTCGTTGTGTGGTGCTACTATGTCCGCTTCCAGCCTCACCCTCTCCACCCGTCGAGTGCCTGACCCGCTCGCCTCTGCCGCGGATGATGAACTGCGCGCCCATGTTCAGCGTGCGCTTGCGGCCCACTACGAGCTCGACTGCGAGATCGGACGGGGCGGGATGGGCATCGTCTATCGTGCAAAAGACCGCCGGCTGAAGCGTCAGGTCGCGATCAAGCTCCTCCCGCCGGAGCTGGCCTTCCGGAGCGAGATCAAATTGAGGTTCCTGCGCGAGGCGGAGACGGCCGCGCAGCTCTCGCACCCGAACATCGTTCCCATCTACACCGTCGACGAGCAGGAACAGCTCGTCTTCTTCGTCATGGCGTACATCAGCGGGGACAACCTCGCCAAGCGCCTGCACGAACGGGGTGTCCTCACCACGGACGAGACGCGGAAGGTGCTTCGGGAGGTGGCCGACGCGCTTGCCTACGCCCACGACCGCAACGTGGTGCACCGCGACATCAAGCCGGACAACATCCTACTGGACGCGGTGACGGGCCGTCCGATGGTGACCGACTTCGGCATCGCGCGCGCGATGGACAGTGAGGGCGACAGTCGGTTGACGGCGACCGGGATGGCGATCGGCACGCCGGCGTACATGTCGCCCGAGCAGGCCGCGGGCGAGCGCGAGATCGACGGGCGGAGCGATCTGTACTCGCTCGGCATCCTGGGCTATCAGATGCTCACCGGCGAGCCACCCTTCGTGGCCTCGAGCACACCGGCGATGCTCGTGAAGCACATCTCCGAGCGTCCGATCCCGGTGGAGCAGCGCCGGAGCGACGTTCCGTCGGACCTGGCGCGGTCGGTGATGATGCTGCTCGAGAAGGACCCGGCGCACCGCTTCCCGAACGCCGCGGCGCTTGTCGCCGCGCTCGACGCCAAGGAATCGCCGCCCTCGCGCGCGCGGGCGCCGAATGCCCAGCAGTCGAACGCACAGCTCGCGCAGCGCGGCTCGACGGACGTTGGAGCGAACCGCGGGCAGTCGTATGGCGCGCCCTCGTACGGCTCCAACTATGGCGCGCCGGCGAACTCGCCGTATCCCCCTGCGTTGTACGGCGGCCAGCAGGCGCTCGCGCAGCACGGTACGGTCTCGGCGGACGACGTGCGCCGGTGGGAGAACCCGCACGTCGTCGCGTTCCGCAAGAAGATCACGCCGTACCTGTTCGTGAATGCGGTGATCGTGATGTTCTCGATCTTCGGCCATGGCGGCATGCTCGGGCTGACGATGCTGTGGAGCATCATCGTCGCCTTCCAGTACGCCAAGCTCTGGAGCGAGGGCTACGACTGGCGCGACGTGTTCCGGCAGCCGCGCGACCGCGAGCTGATGGAGATCGTGGAGGAGGCGCTCGAGCACATCCGGGCGGTGTTCGACCCGACCATCCGCGCGAAGCTTCGTGGGCAGCGCGCCGAGCGGAAGGCGCTCGCACGGATGGGCGCTCAAGCGCTGCCATCCGGCATGGACGCCTCGCCTCAGCTGGGCTACAACGCGGCGGCATTGAGCGGTCCGCAGGGCGATCGCGTGCGACAGGCACTGGCGGACCGCGACGAGATCGTGCGCCGGCTCGCGTCGCTCCCGAAGGGCGAGCGCGAGCGGTTGGGCGAAGTGGCGCGCTCCGCATCCGCGCTGGCCGATCGTGTCGGTGTGCTGGCGCTCTCGCTCGAGGAGTTGAACCGGCAGGACATGACCAATGCGCGCGACGTACTGGAGCGCGAGATACTGACGCTCGAGAACGCCGCGAATCCGCTCGAGCGGGGCAGCGAGGACCGTGTGCGGCGCCTCGCGTATCTCAAGCGCCAGCGCAGAGCGCTGGTGGACGGGGAGCAGCGGAAGGAGTCGACCGCGGCCAAGTTGGAGACCTGCGCGCTCGCACTCCAGAACATGCGCTTCGACCTGATGCGGCTCGGCGCGAGCCCGCAGATGCATCAGCACATCACGTCGTTGGCCAATCAGGCCTTGAATCTGGCGGAGAACGTGGACGATGCGGTGTTCGTCGCCGACGAGATGGGCCGCGTGGGACTCAAGCGCGGATCCGGCGCGCGTCGCACGTCGGAACGCGGGTGACTGATCACTTACTCGACCGGCTCGTCGCCGCGGTCGGGACGCAATACCAGGTTGACGCCGAGATCGGGCGCGGCGGCATGGCGGTCGTCTACCGCGCGACGGACCTCCGCCTCCACCGCCGCGTCGCGATCAAGCTGCTGCCGCCGGAGCTCGCGTTCAATCCCGACGTGCGCGAACGCTTCATGCGCGAGGCGCAGACCTCCGCGCAGCTCGCGCATCCGCACATCGTGCCGATCTACACGGTCGACGAGCGCGAGGGGATGGTCTACTTCGTCATGGCGCTGGTGGACGGCGAGAGCCTTGGCCAACGCCTCGGGCGCGAGCAGCAGCTGCCGATCGCCGATGCGCGCCGGATCCTCGCTGACGTCGCCGACGCGCTCGCGTACGCGCACGAGCGGGGCGTCGTGCACCGCGACGTGAAGCCGGACAACATCATGCTCGAGCGCTCGACCGGCCGCGCGGTCGTCACGGACTTTGGCATCGCGCGCGCGGCCGCGGGCGATTCGCGGCTCACCGTCACGGGTGTTGCCGTGGGCACGCCGGCGTACATGTCACCGGAGCAGGCGCTCGGTGAGCGCGAGCTCGACGGACGCAGCGACATCTACTCGCTGGGCGTGGTGGCGTATCAGATGCTGGCGGGCGAGACGCCGTTTCGTGCGTCGAACACACCGGCGATGTTGGTGAAGCACCTCTCGGAAGCGCCGCGTCAGCTCGATACCTTGCGTCGCGACGCGCCGCCGCCGCTCGTGCACGCGATCATGCGCGCGCTGGCAAAGAAGCCCGAGAAGCGGTGGTCCGACGCCGCTGCGTTCCGCGCAGCGATCACCGGCGAGCGCGAAGCGGCGCACTACGTCGATCCGGCGCCGCCGCCACGCAACGAGCCCCCGGCTCCATCCGAGCGCTATGTGTCGCCGTTCGAGAATCGCCACGACCGGCTCGCGGAGCGAGACCGTGCACCGCTCGTTCCCCAACTGGCACCGATGCCGCCCTTGCCGGCACTGCCCACCTTCGGCTCGAAGGACGAGTGGAAGCAGTGGCGACGCATGCAGCGCGGGTGGGACGAGGAACGGAAGCGGCGCGAGAAGCTCGCGCTCAAGGCCCGGCACGGAAGCCGCGAGCACGACGTCAGCCGGCCGGTCGAGGAGCGGGTCACCTCGTGGCGGAACAAGGCGATGGGGGGCATGTCCACGGTTGCCGTGCTCGGCGCGATCAACGCCATGACGTCGTTCGGGACGTGGTGGTTCCTGATTCCGGGTACGATCATCACGATCGGCATCATGACGAACGCGGGGCGACTCTGGGCGGACGGCATCCCGATGGATCGTCTGTTCAGCCGCGGGAAGATCGACCTCGATGCGTCTGCGAATCCGTCTCGAGGTGCCCGCGCGCCCGACGGGCACCAGCTCGCGCTGCGCCTTGCGCCGGCCGACGTGGTCGCGGGACCGCACGGCGAGGCGGTGCGCCGCGCCGCGGAAGACCGCGCGTCGGTGGAGGAGACGATCGCGCGCCTGGCACCCGCGGAGCGCGAGATGATCCCGGACGTTCTGCCGACCGTCGTCGCGCTGTCGGAGCGCGTGGGCTCGCTGGCGCAGACCCTACACCGGCTGGACTCCGACGTGAGCAGCGCGTCCGTAGGCTCGCTCGAGCAGCGGCTCTCGGCGCTGCGCGCCGAGTCGGGCGAGTCGCCGACGCCGGAGCAGGAGCGACGCATCGCGTTGCTGGACCGTCAGCGCGCCACGATCGGTGAGCTCGTGGAACGGCGCCACGTACTCGCGGCGCAGCTCGAGAGCGCGGTGCTCGCTCTCCAAAACCTGCGGCTCGATCTGCTGAAGCTCCGCTCCTCAGGGCTCGGCTCCGTCATGTCCGACCTGTCGAGCGCGACCCAGGACGCTCGCGCAATCTCGCGCGACATCGGGCACGCCGTCGACGCGCTGCGAGAGGTCAAGCAGTTGTAGGGACGGTGTGCCATGGCTCCGAACCACCAACGTCACGCCGCGCTGACCGCCTTTCCGCGCACGCGCGAGGCGATCAGTCTTGGAAGCACGGTGATCGCGAGCACGTCCTCGGCGCCGAGCTCGATGAGCCACGCGTGCAGGTCCGCGTCCGTCTGACGCGTCTGGATGAGCACGCGCACCGGGAGTTGCTCGAGCGCGATCGCTTGAAGGAGCCCGACTGCGTCGAGGCGGGGAAGGGTCACTTCGCAGAGGATCAGGTTGGGCGAAAGGCGGCGAGCGATGGTGAGCGCCTGCTCGCCATCGGCTGCCTCGAGCACGACGAGGCCCTCGGCCGTCAGCGCATCCGCGACTCGGCGGCGCTCGGCGTAGACCTCGTGCACCACCAGAACCCGTGGCGCGGCGCCGCCGGCCGACTGCCTCATGATGGCGCGCGGTGGAGCGCTCGCACGTGACGCGCTCGCTGCGGAGAGATTCGCGGGTGTGTCCTCGCCCGCATCG
Source organism: Gemmatimonadaceae bacterium (assembly GCA_039920785.1). Classification (GTDB taxonomy): domain Bacteria; phylum Gemmatimonadota; class Gemmatimonadetes; order Gemmatimonadales; family Gemmatimonadaceae; genus AG11. The sequence goes on along the minus strand of JBDSDB010000209.1, from coordinate 11,382 downwards.
ATCGACCTGATGTAGGCCGAGTCCGTGATGTCGGGAAGGTCGGGCAGCGGCTCGCGCGGGATCGCGGGATGAGCGATCGGCTTCGCGAGCAGCTGCGCGAGCAGCGCGTCGACGTCGGCCTGCGGATTGGCGTCCGGCGTGTCAACGATCGGCGCCGCGACGTTGTCGAGCAGCTCGAACAGCGACGTCTTGCCGGAGAGCACGCGATCGACACCTGAGTCCCACATCGAGATCGTGCCGCACTCCACCGAGAGCTCCCTCAGCTCACCGATGTTGGCCCGCCGCGCGATGGCGCGCTGGATGGCCGGCGTGACGAGAAAGATCTCCGCGACGATCGTGCGGCCGCGATAGCCGGTGCCACGACACTTCGGGCAGCCCACCGGCTTGCGCAGCTTGTCCGTTTTCCGTCCCGACAATAGTCCCTGCTGATGCGCCGGCAGCTCGGCGAGCGTCGTCGACACGGCGCAGTCGTCACAGAGCGTGCGCACGAGCCGCTGGCCGACGATGCCCTTGAGCGCCGCCGCCAGCGCTCCGGTCTCGATCTCCATGCCGTACAGGCGGTCCAGCGTGGAGAGCGCATCGGACGCGTGGAGCGTGGAGAGCACGAGGTGCCCGGTCATGCTCGCCTTCACGGCGATCGAGGCGGTTTCGGCGTCCCGCATCTCGCCGATGAGCACGACGTCCGGATCCTGGCGCAGGATCGAGCGCAGCGACGCGGCAAACGTCATGCGCGCCTTCTCGTTCACCTGGACCTGATTGATCCCGTCGATGCGATACTCGATGGGATCTTCCACCGTCACGATGTTCAGATCGGGACGATGCACGTGCCGAACGGCGGCGTAGAGCGTGCTCGTCTTCCCCGATCCGGTCGGACCGGTGACTAGGATCAAGCCCTCGGGCAACTCGAGGAGACGCTTGACCTTGGCCAGCTCTTTCTCAGTGTATCCGATCACGTTGAGCTCGCGCGCGGCGACGCGCGAATCCAGCACGCGCATCACGACCTTCTCGGACAGTCCACCCAGGGGCAGCGTCGAGACGCGCATGTCGATGTTGCGGCCTTCGTGCTGCACCGACAGTCGCCCATCCTGCGGCCGCATCGTGTCGGCGATGTCCATCCCCGAGAGGACTTTGAGCCGGCGCACGAGCTGTTTGCTCTGGTCGGTGCCCACGCGCCGCGACTCGTAGAGCGCGCCGTCGACGCGGAAGCGTATGACCAGCCCATCCTCCTTCGGCTCGAAGTGGATGTCGCTCGCGCCATCCTTGAGCGCGTCCTCCACGACGAGGTTCACCAACTCGGCGATCGCCGATCGCGCCGAGTCCATGTCGTCCGACGCATCTTCCGGCGGAACCACCGGCACGGATTTCGTCGCCCGACGCGGTCCGGTCGACTCGGCCGGCCGCGAAATGGGCGATCCGCCGCGCGGAAGGCCGCCGGGCGCGGAGCTGGGCTCCGTCAGCGACGGCGCGCCGAAGCAGCGCTGACGCGCAGCCACGATGCCGGACGGCGACGCAGTGGCGATGTGGATCCTCCGCCCCGTGGCGAACGCGAGATCGCGCTCGAGCGTCTGCGACAGGGGATTCGATGTCGCGACGTGCAGCGTCTGTCCGTCGCCGCGCAGCGCGACGATGTCGAACTTCTCGGCGACCGCCTGCTCGAGGAGCGGCGCGTTCGCCGGGCCGACGCCCGTCAGGTCGGCCTGTTTCGTCGCCGAAACGAGACAGGCGAGCGCCACGATCGCCTGGTCCGTCGCACCGCACGCGAGCAGCGCATCCCACGCGCGGGGAAGCCCGAGCTGCCCCGGTAGCTGCTCAGCGCCGGGAAACACGCGTCGCGCTGCCGCTTCGGCAAGCCAGCGGTCCGGCCACGTGGCGGGGGCGACATACGGGGTCTTCGTGGGTGCGTCGCTCATGAGTCGGTGGGAGGGGCGAAGCGCCTGGGCGGCGCACACTCCAGTATCGGCACCTCCCCGTCTCGCGATGACCAGGGCTGAACGGAGTGGTATCTTCCGGCCATGAGCGCTCTCGTGAATCACCTCCTCGCCGCGACGTTCGTCCTCTCGGCGGGCTGCGTCAGCTCGGACGGGGCTCGTGGCGAGCCGGGCAAACCGGCGGTCGCCGGTGGCACTCCGACCGCGAGCGCGGTCCGCGATTCGGCGCGCCCGCCGGGCGCGGACTCCGCAGTCAAGCCGGTACCGGTCATGACACGCCCGGACGTGCTGCGAGGGCTGTACGTCAACCGGTGGGCCGCGCTCGGCGACCGGATGTGGGAGCTGATCGACGTCGCCAAGCGAACGGAGGTGAACGCGCTCGTGATCGACGTGAAGGACGATCGCGGCTTCCTGCTCTATCGATCGTCCGTCCCGCTGGCGCGTGCCATCGGCGCGGACACCAACCGCCCGATGTCGTCGAAGAAGATCCGCGCCGTGCTCGACACGATGCGCGCGCACGCGATCTTTCCCATCGCGCGCATCGTCGTGGCCAAGGATCCGCTGCTCGCCGAGACGAAGCGCGAGTGGGCGGTGAAGCGCCGCAGCGACGGGACGGCCTGGATCGACAAGAACGGCAAGCCCTGGCTCGATCCACACCACCGCGACGTCTGGGCCTATGCCGGCGACATCGCGGACGAGGCGATCGCGTTGGGTTTCAGCGAGGTGCAGTTCGATTACGTGCGCTTTCCCGACGAGCCGCGCCTGATCCGCGAGGCGATCTTTCCGCTTGCGCAGGGGCGGGTGCGCGCGAAGGTCATCCGCGAGCAGCTCGCGTATCTCCATGGACGGCTCGAGGCGAAGCACGTCCCCATGACCATCGACGTGTTCGGCCTCACGACGTCGGACACCACCGACATGGGGATCGGTCAGAAGTGGGAGCAGTTCGTCGATGCGACGGACTTCGTGGCGCCGATGACGTATCCGTCGCACTACGCGCCGGGCACGTACCACGTCGCCGTCCCGAACGCGCATCCGTACACGATGCTCGACCACGCGATGCGGGATGCGCGCCGACGCAGCACGGGCATCGCGAAGCCGGCCAAGATCGTTCCCTGGTACCAGGACTTCACGCTCGGACCGCCGCACTACTACGCGGAGCACGTGCGCGCGCAGATGCAGGCCGGCTACGACAACGGCGTACGGAGCTGGCTGCTCTGGAATCCGGGCAGCCGCTATACCATCGCCGCGCTGCGGCCTGCGATCCTCGAGGAGTCGGCCGAGCGGAAGCGCGCTCCATCGGCACAGACCGACAGCGCCGGCCCGCGCGTCGCAAAGGACACCACCGCGCGACCTCGCTGAGTCGTCGCGCACCGATCGCACAACACCGCGCTATCGGAGGAGCAGTGCAGCGATGGCGTCGGCGATCTGACGCGGCGCGTCCTCTGGCGAGAAGTGACGCGCGCCGGTGATCACCTCGATCGTCGCGCCGGGGATCGTGGCGGCGAGACGCTTCCCGAGCTTGAGCGAGAGGAACGGGTCGTGCGCGCCCCACACCACAGCGGTGGGTACGCGGATCTCGGACAACCGCGCGGCTAGTTCACGCGTCTCACGCGAATCGAGCGCCTGCAGGTGCTGCATGAACGCGGCGCGACCGGCGACGCTGTCGAACGGTCGGACGAACCGTTCGATGGAGTGCACAGCACGCGCGGGATCCTCGTAACCGCGCTCCAGATCGGCGCGCAGCACGGCGAGCACCCACGCGGGAGCGACGCTGCCCGTGAGTCGCAGGAGCGCGCGCGCCACGCGGACGTCGCGCGTGGGCCATCCCGCGAAGGCGACGCTGTCCACCAACGCGAGACGCGAGACTCGCAACGGCGTGTCAATGGTGATCGCCTGTGCGACGCCCCCGCCGAGATCGTGTCCCACCACACACGCGCGATCGATGCCGAGCGCATCGAGTAGAGCGACGACGCGTTCGGCGTGCGCGCGGAGCGAGAGCGAGCGCCCATTGGGCGGGTCGCTTCGTCCGTAACCGAGAAGGTCCATGACGACGAGCCGATGGCCCGCCGGCATGAGTGGGATCACGTCGTTCCAGAGGTGACCGGAGGCGGGGAAGCCGTGCAGGAACACGACTGGCTCTCCGGCGCCACGAGTGCCGGCGGCGTAGTAGTAGATCCGCGCGCCGTCGAGATCGACGAACTCACCGCGCACGGCGGCGGTGTCGAGTGCGGATCGGGGCGAGTGGCGGGACGGCGGTCGTCATGCGGCAAGATGTCGTGCTCGCACATTCGCGACAAGCGCCGACAAAATGCACCGCGGGCTGGCGACATCTCGTCGCCAGCCCGCGTGCAGGAACACGAGCGACTGCGTGGAGCGTCAGCGTCCCGCGCCGCCGCCCTGTTGCATCTGCTGCATGCGAGCCTTGCGCTCCTCGAGGTTTTTGTCGAAGACCGCCTGCTGCTCGGCGGTGAGGACGGCGCGCAGCTCGGGATACATCTTGTCGTTGATGGGCGTCATCGCCTTCATCATCGCCGCGCGATCTCCACCGGAACCATCACGAGCCGCCGCGAGCAGCGGCTGGTACTTGGCCTGGATCTCGGTGAACTTCGCCTGCTGGGCCTCGGTCAGCGTGATGCCGGTGAGAATGCGGCCAATGCCGCCACGGCCACCACCGGGGCCACCCTGGCCGCCACCCTGCTGAGGCGCCGGAGGAGCCGCCGCCGCCTGCGCACCAGCGATCGCCGAGCTGCCGGCCAGGAGAGCGACGCCGAGCGCCGCGACGCGAAATGCCTTCATGAGCAGTTCCTCACGTGATTGGGATGGTCTTGCGGAAATCTAAAACGTTATCCGGACGCCACTTACGTATTGCCCTCTAGCGAATCGGAGTGAATTCGCCATACTTACCCGCCTTTCGCCGGGGCGTTCCGTCCGGCGTCGCCAAGCGTCGTCTGACCTGACCGCTAGCTCTGCGAGCCACTGTGACCCTGCCGTCGACTTCCAATACTCCGGGTAGCCCCCTTCCCACGCCGGCCCCAACGGCCCCATCGGCCCCACCGGCCCCAACTGCAGCGCCGGCGGCCCCGTTCGCCCCAACGACTCCGGTGAAGTTTCCGCTCGACTGGCTGATCCGCCACGCTGCGGCGCCGATCCGGTACCGCGCCCTCACGGAGGTCGCTCGGCTCACGCCAACCGAGGCGACGCAGGTCTCCAATCTTCCCTTTACGCATCATGCGGCGCTCCTGTTGGCGGTGCAGCAGGGCGTAGATGGGACGTGGGATGCCGGAATGTTCTCATTGCCGCGTCTCGACGCGAAGCATTTCGAAGGGATCGGGACTATTCCGGCGGTGCGGCGCCTGCTCGAACTGGGATGGAACAAAGATTCTCCTCCGCTGGTGCACGCTCGGCGAGCGCTCTTCCGACTGCTCGCTGAAGACGACGACCCGTCGTATTTGTACGAGCTCGGCGGCAGTCACGTGACGGACGAGGACGAGATCAAGCGTGGCCGGATGGCGCTTCGCGAAGCCGCTGCGTCGGTGTTGGCGCAGGCGGGCTACGAGGGAGATCCCCGCCTTCGGGGAGCGGCGCGTCGCATTCTCAACCGCATGGCGGATTACCTGCGATCGCCGCTCGCGCAGAAGCCGTTCATCCGCCAGGGAAACCAGCACATGCTCGCCGCCGAGGCCGCGCCGCCGTCGTTCAACGTGGTGATGATGCTGGCGCACATGCCGCTTTTCCGTGCGGAGCATCACCGCGAGATGGATGCGCTGTACACCCACCTGGCTCAGGCTCATCCGCGTCAGGAGGCGGTTCAGCTCGTGGGAGCAAAGGCGATTCCGGTGCCGCACCTCGTACTCGGCGATCTCCTGCCGCACCGCAATGCCGTGGACGCCGACGTCGCATTCGCGTTCTATTGGCTTGAGCTCATGGCCCGACTCGGTTTCCTCCGGCGAAACGAGAACTGGTACAAGCTGTTCGAGCGGTTCCTCGAGGATCGCGACCGCGAGGGGATATGGCATCCGCATAAGGGGATGGAGGCGGTACCGCCGAGCTCGAGCCCGTACGCGTGGGCGACCTATCCGCTCGAGCCCGTGCTCGAAGGCGAGGCGCGCTGGAGCGACTTCACATTCCGGCTTGGCCTCATCGCGCGATTGGCCGGCCGCCCCATCGAGATCGTCTGACCGGGCAGGAGGGCAAGCCTCGGCGGTCGTCGCGCGGAAGAATCGAGCTGGAGGCCATCTTTCCGGCCGGCAAGCCCGACATCCGCGTGCGCCGCGTCGTCCTCTCAGACGGCATCGGCCTTCGAGTGGTGGAGGCCGGCGACGCACGCGGTGAGCTCGTGCTCCTCGTGCACGGGTGGGGCGCGTCGCTGTACATGTGGCGCGAGTGGTTCGCGCCGCTCGTCACAGCGGGCTTCCGGGTGGTCGCAGTGGACTTGCCCGGCCACGGACTGTCCGACAAGCCGCACGATCCCGGCCGGTACGGCCTCGAGCGGATGGTCGCCGCGCTCCAGGAGGTGATTGGCCTCGAGCGATTGAAGGCGCCGCACGTGGTGGCCCAGTCGATGGGTGGAACGATCGCGCTGGAGCTGGCGGTTCGGGCGGATCCGGTGATTGGCCGGCTCGTGCTGGTGAACCCGGCGTGCTTCGGCGTGGTGCGACTTCTTCCACTCGCACGCCACGCCAGCCCTGCGGCCGTGGAGGCGGTGCTCGACCGCATCGTGCCTCGGTGGGTCGTGGCGCGTGCGCACCGCGTCGTGTATGGCGACCCCTCGCTCATCACCGAGGCCGACATCGACCAGTACTGGGCGCCGTCGCAGTTTCCCGGATATGCGCGTGCGATGCGCCGACTGGTGCACGAGTTCTCCTGGAAGCGATCGTCCCCGGAGATGATGACCGAGAAGCTGCGGGCGCTCCGGGGTGCGGCAACGCCGCCGCTCGTGGTGCTGGGCACGCGCGACCGGCTGGTGCGAAAGGCCAGGCCGTACGTGGCGGCGCTGCAAGCGCTGCATGCGCCGATGGTAGTGTACGAGAGCGACGGCGGCGGTCACGCGCTGAACGAGGAGCGCCCGCGCGAAATCATCCCGGTGGTCGTTCGTCATCTACGCAGCGGACGGTGAACCAGGTTGGCGTAATGACACCACCACGTCAGGTAGACGACAGCGCCGGCACCGACTAGACTGCAAGAGATCGAACATCGAAAGACCAGGCCGGAGAAGCTCGGGCGCCCTGTGATGGTGCACCCAGCGTCGGCGGCCGGCGGTGGGGGACACGCGCATCGGGCGCGTGAGGCCGCGGAACCCCTCACGACCGTTCGGCAACGGGCCGAGCGACACATTCTGTGAGCGACAGCCCTCTGCTGTCGCAACCATCGTCAACCAGCATCGGTCGCGCTCGCGGTTCAGAGCCGCGCGAGTCCGGTGCATGCGTCGGTCCCGGACAGCCGGGATCGCGGCCCCGACGCGAGCATCAGGACGCATGACCAACACACAGCAGCTTGAATCGCCGGCCTTCGTGGTTGACGAGATCGTCGGGCCCGTGCCCGGCTTCGAGGACCTCGGTCTTCACGCGAACGTTCTCAGCGCCATCGAGGAAGCCGGCTACACGACGCCGACGCCCATTCAACGCGACGCGATCCCGCTCGCGATGAAGGGACGCGACCTGATGGGGCTCGCGCAGACCGGCACCGGCAAGACCGCCGCGTTCACCCTTCCGATCATCGATCGGCTGATCGGTGGCCCGCGCCGTACGCGCGCCCTCATCCTGACGCCGACGCGCGAGCTGTGCGTGCAGGTGGAGGAGAGCTTTCGCAAGTACGCGAGGCACGCCGACATCGCCGTGGTGGCCGTGTATGGCGGCGTGCCGCTCGATCCGCAGGAGAAGAAGCTGCGCGACGGTGTGGACGTCGTCGTGGCCACACCGGGCCGTCTGATCGATCACCTCGAGCGGCAGAACGTGGTGTTCGACGATCTCGAGGTGCTCGTGCTCGACGAGGCCGACCGGATGCTCGACATGGGCTTCGCGCCGCAGATCAACCGGATCGTCGGCGACGTGCCGAAGTACCGGCAGACGCTGCTCTTCAGCGCGACGATGCCGCCGGAAGTGGAAGCGTTGGCGCGCAAGTATCTGCGCAAGCCGGTGGTGGTGCAGGTGGGTGTGCGCTCTGCCGCCGCGAGCACCGTGACGCACGCGGTCTATCCGGTGCCGCGCGAGAAGAAGAACGCGTTGCTGGTACAGTTGCTCACCGGCAAGGTGCACGAGTCGGTGCTGATCTTCTCGCGCACCAAGCATGGCGCGGATCGCATCGTGCGCGATCTCGAGAAGGCGGGTGTATCCGCCACGGCGATGCACGCCGACAAGACGCAGGCGCAGCGGACGCGCGCGCTGCAGGACTTCAAGGACGGCACGACCAGCGTCCTCGTGGCGACGGACATCGCGCAGCGGGGGCTCGACATCTCCGGCATCACGCACGTGATCAACTACGACGTGCCCACGCAGGCCGAAGACTATGTGCATCGCATTGGGCGCACGGGGCGTGCGGCGAAGGAGGGCGACGCGTATACCTTCATGGCGCCCGACGAGATCGCGATGGTGCGCACGATCGAGCGCGTGATCGGGCAGCCCATCCCGCGCATCTCGGTTCCCGGGTTCGACTTCGGGACGGTGGCGGCGGACTGAGTCAAAACCGCACCCGACCGAGCCGCGAGACGACGAGCGTTTCCGCGGCGCGGCCGCGACGCGCGACCATGGTGAGGTTCGCGGCGCCGTAGCCGAGCCCGCGCACGTCGAACGTCAGTGAATCACGGTTGCTCGACAGCGTCACCCCGTGCGCGTGACCGAGCGCCGCGCGTGCGACGGGCGCACCGCGCGCGCGCAGCTCCAGCACCGCGGCCGAGGTGTCGACGCGGATGCTCGTCATCGCACGTTGCGCGATCGCCTCGTCGCGCGCGCGCACGACGACCGTTGCGGCCTCGGCGACCGCGGCGCGCGCCGCGGCGCGGTCCAGATGGAGCAGCAGCTGACGGGAGGCGATCAGCGTCGTGAGGCCGATGATCGTGACCACGAGGCACAGCTCGATGAGCGTGAGCCCGTGGCGAATGGCGCGGTGTCGTGGCATGCGCGGAGGATAGGGCGGTCCCGCGATATGGCCGTCATCGAACGCCCGCTCTGCGGACCACTCCCTCCCGCGCCGAGGTCGCGTGCGACATCTTCACGCCATGCTGACCACTCTTCCATTCGCACTGGCGCTGCGCCGCGTCGGCATGGCCGCGACGCTGGTGACTCTGGCCGCCTGCCGAAATCCGCAGGCCGACGCGTATCTGGCGGAGCAGATCCGGCAGATCGCCGAAGAGCTCAATGCGTCGCGGCAGCAGGAGGCACAGATGCAGAGCGAGCTCGACTCACTGCGAGGTGTCGTCGCGCGCCAGGACACACTGCTCACGAAGCTCGCCGGCATGGCCGGCGTGCCGCGATAGCTCAGCGCAGCGGTATGGGGAGCGCGCGTCGCGGCGCCGAATCGGGCGCGATGTGATACAAGCGCATGGACGGCCCGATGCGCGCGACCGGCTCGCGGCGAGCAAGCCAGCGCAGGGAGGTGTCCGACCAGACGCCGGCGAGAAAGGTCTCGCTCGCGGCGACCCAGCCCGTGGCGCGCTCGTCTTTCTCCAGGCGGCGGAGATTCATCAGCCCGACCGCGGTGAAATTCGCGGAGCCGAAGTAGTGGATGTACAGCGAGTCCATGCGACGCGCGCGTACCGTGTCGGCGAGCCTGTAGAGATCCTGTCCCCAATCCAGATTGCTATCCACCAGTACGCGCTCCGGGTGCGCACCCGCCGCCGGGTTGAAGTAGGCGAGATAGTCGGGCCATGCGCGGATCGGGATGACCGCCGATGCGGCAACGAGCACCGTGACGGCGGCTCTCCTGGCGGCGACGCGCGCGCGCACGCCGCTCTCGCTCCACGCCACGACCGCCCCGCGCGCTGCGAGCAGGGCGACGAAGGGATAGAACGCCAGAACGATGCGCACGCCGAGATCGACGCGAGTCACGAGTGAAGGGACGAGGACTCCGACCACGCCGGCGAGCGGCGCGAGTGCCGGCCAGCCGTCTCGGCGCCGCGCGCGGACGGCGTCCACGCCGCCCACCACGGCGAGCGCGAGCAGCGGCAGCGGCGTCTTCACCGCGAGCACGACGAGGTAGTAGTACCACCAACCCTCGAGCCGCACCTCGCCGAGCAGGAACGCAGGGTGACCGCCGGTGCCGTGCGTGAGGAACGCCGCGATGCCGCTGAGCAGCTCCGGCGCGGGGACTGGCGGTCCTCCCGCTGGCAGTGGAGCGACGCGGAATCGATACACGGCCCAGAGCGTGAGCGCCGCGGCACCGAGCGCCGCCAGCGCGCCACGCCAGGAAATCCACGGTTCCCGGTTCTCTGGTGTCGCCAGAATGATCGCGCGCAGGCGAACCCCTTCGCCAACCACGATCGCCAGCCCGAGGAAGGCGACAGCGGAGAATTTGGTCACCGTCGCGAGACCGACCGCGACGCCGAACAGAATCGCGCGACGTGGAGATGGCTCTTCGCGCCAGCGCATCCAAGAGAATAGTGCGGCGGCGACGAACGCGGCGGGGGCGAGATCGGTGCCGGCGATACCGGCGTGCGCGAGCAGGTTCGGATTGGCCGCGGCGAACAGCGTGGCCAGCGCGGCGCCGGGTGGTCCCCCGATGCGCGCGCCCCACATGGCACAGACGGCGAGCAGCAGCCAGAAGAAGGGGAGCATGCCGAGCCGCGCGAGGAAGAGCGTACGCCGGTAATGGGCGCCTTCGCCGAGCAGCGTGCGTCCCTCGTCGTACATCGAGACGTTGCCCGTGCTGCGCGCGCCGCGCAGATACGGCAGCAGCGCCGACGCGATGCGCGCGAGCGGCGGATGCTGCGCCTCGTAGTGGTAGCGTCCCTCGCTCAACCACTCCATCCCGGTGGCGATCGTCGCCGGTTCGTCCCAGGTCTGGCTGAACACCGGATACGTGGCGACGATGGCGATGGTCGCCATGCACGCGACGAGGGCGGTGGCAACGCGCCACCGCCCTCGGTTCATCGCGAACGAGCGCGTCGAGGCGCTCACCGAGTTCGCGGCGATCAGCGGGCCTTCGCGACCGCGGCCGCAAGTGCCGCGTAGCTCTCCTCGCTGAGCGCGTTGAGCTTCATCTCGCGCCACGCGACCTCGCCGTCCTTGCCGACGACGAACAGGGTGCGGTTCGCAGTCGAGCGCCCAGGGGTGCGCGAGCCGTACGCGTCGGCCATGGTGAGTTGTGGATCGGAGACGAGTGCGAAGGGGAATTTCATCTCGGACGACCACGATACGTGGCTGGCGATGCTGTCCCCGGACACGGGCAGCACGACGACGTCTTGGCCGAACAACGTCGAGTACTGATCGCGGAACTTCGTGAGCTCGGCGGTGCAGCCTCC
>JBDSDB010000208.1:0-9523 GCA_039920785.1 Gemmatimonadaceae bacterium | reverse complement strand
TGCATGATCTGGGGCGGCGAGACCACGGTGGAGCTCGGAGACCGATCCGATATAGCCGGTGATCTCCCTCGCGGCGGACGCTGCCAGGAGCTCGCGCTCGCGGCGTCACGTGCCTTGGCGAGCGCGGGCGATGCCGCAGCACGCGTCTCGCTGTTGGCCGCCGGCACCGATGGCCGCGACGGTCCCACCGATGCCGCCGGTGCGTTCGCCGAGGCGTCGGTGTGGGAGGCGATCCGCGCGAGCGGACGAGCGCCAGAGCATGCGTTGGCGCGACACGACTCGTATCCCGTCCTCGAGGCCGTCGGTGCGCTGCATCGTCGCGGCCACACGGGAACAAACGTGATGGATGTGGTCATTGGAGTCGTCGAGTAGCCGACCGGCGAACGTCTTCCGCGCGTCGCTACCTTTCTGCCTGACCCGTCGCCACGAGCCGCTCATGACCACTCGTCCGTTCACCGTCGGCATCATCCAGGACGCCGCCACCTCCGATCTCGCCGCCACCATCGAGGCGAGCGTGGTCCGCGTGCGCGAGGCGGCCGCGCGCGGCGCGCAGATCATCTGCCTGAAGGAGCTCTTCAACGCTCCGTACTTCGCCAAGTCGCAGAAGGCCGAGCGCTTCGACATCGCCGAGTCGATCCCTGGCCCCACGACCGACGTGATGCAGAAGCTCGCCAAGGAGCTCGAGGTCGTCATCATCGTGCCGATCTTCGAGCGCCAGGCGGCCGGCGTGTACCGCAACTCGGCGGCGATCGTCGACGCCGACGGCTCGCTGCTGGGCGTGTATCGGAAGATGCACATCCCCGACGACCCGATGTTCAACGAGAAGTACTACTTCGTTCCCGGGGACAGCGCGCACGACGATCGCATCGACCGCATCGGCGAGGTGGCCAAGCAGGCGAGCGGGTTCCGCGTCTGGCGCACGCGTTACGCGAGCATCGGCGTGCTGATCTGCTGGGATCAGTGGTATCCCGAGGCTGCGCGCATCACCAGCCTTCTCGGCGCGGACATCCTGTTTTATCCGACGGCCATCGGCTGGCATCCGTCGGAGAAGGCGGAGTTCGGGCTGGCGCAGCAGGACGCCTGGCGCACCATCCAGCGCTCGCACGCCATCGCCAATGGCGTCTTCGTCGCGTCGCCCAACCGCGTGGGCCACGAAGAAGAATCGGGGACGGACGGCATCGAGTTTTTCGGACACTCGTTCATCGCCGATCCCTTCGGCCGCGTCCTCACGGAAGCGGGCAACGACACGGAGATCCTCACCGCGGTCTGCGACCCGAAGCTGATCGAAGATACGCGCCGCAACTGGCCCTTCCTCCGCGACCGTCGGATCGACGCGTATGCGCCGATTCTGTCGAGGTATCTGGGAGCGTAAAGGCAGAATGTCGCCGCGATTTACCTTCCCAGCCGAGTTCTCGCCCCACGCCGCCACCTGGATCGCCTGGCCGCACCACGAGCCCGACTGGCCCGGCAAGCTCGAGCCCATCCCGTGGGTGTATGCCGAGATCGCACGCGTGCTCGCGCAGCACGAGCGCGTCGAGATCCTCTGCCACGACGAGAATGTCCGAGCCGCCTGCATCGAGCAGCTCGCGGCACATGGCGTCGAGTCCAACGTGCACGTGCACCTGGTCCCGACGGACCGCGTCTGGCTGCGCGACTCCGCGCCCACGTTCGTGCACGATGCGGGGGGAATGGTGCAGCTCATGAACTGGGCGTTCAACGCGTGGGCCAAGTATCCCAACTTCGCCCGCGACGCCGAGGTCGGACGCGCCATCCAGGGCATCACCGGTCTCCCGCGCGTCGAGCCGATGCGTCCGGGACTCGGCGCCCGACTCGTGCTCGAGGGCGGCGGCATCGAGACCGATGGGCAGGGTACCCTGCTCGTCACCGAGGAATGGCTCCTCTCCGACACGCAGGTGCGTAACCCGGGACTCGGGCGCGAGGATTATGAGCGTGCGTTCCGCGAGCATCTCGGCATCCGCGAGACGATCTGGCTCGGCGAAGGATGCGTCGGCGACGACACTCACGGTCACGTCGACGACATCGCACGCTTCGTCGCGCCCGGCGTGATCGTCCTCGCGTACGAGGAGGATCCCGCCGATGACGAGAATCACCGGCGCTCCGTCGACAACATGCGGCGGCTCGAGCTCGCCGGTGCGGCCGGCGGCGCGCTCAAAGTCGTCCGCATCCCCTTTCCGCGAGCCGTCGTGATGAATGGCGAGCGGCTTCCGGCGAGCTACGCGAACTTCTACATCGCCAATGGCGTTGTACTCGTGCCGACGTTCAATGACCGGAACGATCGAATCGCGCTGAACGCGATCGCCGATCTCATGCCCGACCGCCACGTGATCGGCATTCACGCGGTCGATCTGGTCTGGGGCTTCGGCACACTGCACTGCCTGACCCAACAGCAGCCCTTGCCAGTCACGCGGTAGCGCTGGCCGACTCACCATCTCGCCGCGGTTTTGGCTGCATCTTTGCACCTCCAGCGCATGCCATGAAGATCATTCTCCTCGCTGACGACGCCATCCGCCTCGAGCCCGTACCAGGCCCGATGACGATCGAGGCATCCAGCGCGGAGATGTCGTACTCGCCATTTCACATGTTGGCGAGCTCGCTGGCGACCTGCACTTTCTCGGTCATCCACTCCTGGGCGACGCACGCGAAGCTCTCGGTCGACGACATCGTCATCGAGGTACATTGGCGCTTCGGCGGGGAGCCGCATCGGGTGAGCGACGTCGATCTCACCTTCGAGTGGCCCTCGCTGCCGGCGAATCGCGTCGCCGCCGCGCGACGCGTGGCCGAGCTGTGCACGGTGCACGCGACATTGCTCCACGCGCCGACGATCACGATCGGGCCGGCGGCGCATCCGGAGCCGATGCCCGTCGCATGACGTCGCCCACCGTGCCCGTGGTCCGATTCACCATCGCCGGACAGGACGGCGCCATCGCGCGGAGTCTCGGCCGCGCCTACACCGTCGTCTACGACGGAGACTGCAAGGTCTGCACGCGTCTCTCACTGGTGCTGGTCAAGTGGGACAAGAGGCGGCAGCTCGAGGTGGTGTCGTCGCAGCAGCCTGGCGTGATGGCGCGCTTTCCGTGGATTCCACCGCGCGCGTACGTCGACGCGCTGCAGTTGGTCGCCAAGGACGGAACCACCTCGCAGGGTTCCGCCGCTATCGAGCAGCTGTTGCGCGTGCTGCCCAAGGGGCGCCTCATCTCGTGGCTCTTCAGCGTCCCCTTCGCGCGCCCGCTCGCCGACCGCTTCTATCGCTGGTTCGCCCGCAACCGCTACAAGCTCGGCTGCGGCGCGCACTGTCAGTCGCGGCCGCTCGACGTGATCTGGTCCGAGGCCGAGAAGGCCTCCTGACGCGTGGGGAACGCTATGCCGCGCCCTCGATGCGCTGCGCGTTCTCCGCACGCTTCCGTCGCAGCGCAAGCTCGGCGACCCATCGCTCGATCAACTTCGACTCCTCGTCGTCGAGCGACGCGCTCTCCGACTCGATTTCCGCGGGCGCGGATCCGCCGCTGATCTGAACGACCTTCTCGACGACGTGCGACCACGTGTGATCCTGCAGCCGGTCGCCCACGGTGCGCATGGCCAGAAAGTCGATCACGTTGGCCGGCCGATCGTACACCTCGACCTGGAAGCGCACGGCGTCGCCGCGCGGTTCGCACAGGAAGCGAACCGCGCCGGCGAGCGGATGCCCCTCGAGGGTGAGCAGCGTGACGCGGCGCGCCTCGAGGGACGCCACGCGCACCTGCACGTGCCCGCGCAGCGGCAGCGCGAGCGTCAGCGTCTCTCCTTCCACGAGCACGTCGCCAGCGCGTGGCTCCGCCTTCGCGTCCACGAAAACCGGCGTCACGTCGTCGAAGTGCGTGCGGAAGAGTGTGAACAGCGTCTCGGGCGAGTGTGCCGCACTGACGATGTCGGCCCAGTAGCGCTTGCGCTTCAACGCACCCACGCCGTCTGACGGCAGTTGCTCGGGCTGCGTGGTGGCGAGCCTGCGCAGCCCCTCGTCGAGTGGCGTCGGCGTGATGCCGCACGTCTCGACCAGCGCGTTGACGCCGCCGGGAGCGATCACGTTCCCTTCGCGAAGCATCTGCAGCTCGGAGTCCCCGAGCGGGATCTTCCATCCAACCATCGAGATCGCCTTCGCGCCGAGCGCGGCGAACATCTCCGGTACTGGGATGCTGTGCACGTCGCGGCCGGTCACGCGGCTCAAGCGCGCGTGGAGATCGTTCTGGCACGTGACCTCGTCACCTGCCAGATCGAGCGCGCGGCCCGAGAGATCGTCGCGCTCCACGACGTCGGCCAACGCCTTGGCCAGATCCTCCCACCAGATGGGCTGGAAGCTCTGATCACCGGAGCCGATCATCGGCACGATCGGGCTCACCCCGCGCACGAGGCGCAGCATCACGGAGATCTGACCGTCGCCGGGTCCGTACACGTTGCCCGGCCGGCAGATCGTCCAGTTGCCACCGAATTGCGCCACGATGCGCTCGGCGTCACGCTTGGAGCGATGATAGTCGGATGCACCTTTTGGCGCTCCCAGCGACGAGACGTAGACGAGGCGCGATATTCCGGCGCGAGTCGCCTCGGCGCACACGTTCGCCGTGCCCTCCACGTTCACGCGCTCGAATGTGACGTTGGGCGGAGACTCCTCGACGATCCCGGCGACGTGCAGCACGGCGTCGCAGCCGTTCGCCGCGCCCGTGATGGACGCGCTGTCCGCCACGTCGCCAATCACCGGCGTCACACCGCTCGGCCACTGCCTGGCATCCTCGACGGCGTGTCGCGCGAGCAGCACCACCGTATGTCCACGGCTGAGCAGCTCGGTGACCGTTCCCGTTCCAACGACGCCGCTTCCACCTGTCACGAGCACTCGCATTCGCTCTCCGCCTGACGACTCCTGATTGTCGCGCCGCCGCTCTGACTCACGATTCGCGACTGAGGTCGGTCGCGACGCTGCTCACCAACGCGGAGGAGGCAGAGATAGTGCCAGCGCAGTGAAGATGCGTTTTGTTTCGCCCGACGACGGACCGCGCGTTGCAGATGAGGAGTGCTCACACCATCTGCTCCACAGCTCCACGCAGCTCGAGGCGCTCGTCACCGGAGTTCGAACGCACTGACGAGCGCCTCGCCCGCTGCTGCTCCGAGCTACTGCTTGCAGGTACCGGTCGGATCCGGCTTCTCCTTATCCACGACGGGACGGTGGTCCAGCGCCGCCACGCGGTTCACGAGGTCGAACACGAAGCCGCCGACGCGAGCCATGTGCGGATAGTCGATGTACTGCGGCTCGTCGGTCACCTGGTGGTAGTCCCCGTGCAGGCCTGTCGTGAGGAACACCACCGGGATGCCGTAGCGCGCGTAGTTGTAGTGATCGCTCCGGCAATAGATGTTGTCCGGGTGCCCGTCCGCGTCGAAAGTGTAGTCGAAGCTGAACGGCGTGCGCTGCGCCTTGTTCACCGTCTCTACGAGATCGCCCAGTTCGGTCGACAACCGCCGCGATCCCACCAGTTGTAGGTACTCTTCGCTTCCCGCGCGCAGGTCGGTGGAGGCGCCGCGACCCACCATGTCGATGTTGATCTGCGCCACGATCGAATCGCGCGGTACGGTCGGGTGATCGGTGAAGTGCCGCGAGCCGAGGAGCCCCTTCTCCTCGCCCGTGTGCCACACGAACAGCAGCGAGCGTCTGGGCTTCACAGTGCCCCTGCGGAACGCCTCCGCCAGCTCGAGCACCGTCACCGTGCCGGAGCCGTCGTCGTCCGCGCCGTTGTTGATGGAGTCGCGCCGCGCTGGTCGCACGTTCCGGAGTGAGTCAACGTTCACCCTGAGCTGCGCGAGTCGCGCCTGGATGGCGTTCGTCTCCTCGAGTGGCCGCGTCGCACCGGTCGGATTCTCCAGCGCGAAGTAGCGCTGCTGCAGGATCAGGTGCAGCGAATCATGATCCACCGGTCCGGTGACCCGGTAGCCGACGTGATCGCTGTGCGCCCCTACCGCGACGTACTGGCCGCGCAGTACCGGATCGGAGCCGCGCAGGATCGCCACAACGTTTCGCGTGGGGGCCGGCCTCGAGACGAACTGCAGATTTCCCTGTACCTTCCCGCCTGTCGCGCCGATCGTCAGCCCGTCCAGCGGCTTGCTGAACAGCCGCTCGGCGGCGGATGCGGTGATGTTCAGCGTGATGAGCGCTGACGGTGCGTTCGGCGCCGGCGGCAACGTCAGGGTTGGCGAGCGGCCCGTCGCGAGCGTTGCGGCTGACAGCTCGGGCCCCATCACGTAGGCGATGCCCGCCGCCTTGGAGAGCGGGCTGCTCGCCGTCACGCGAAATGCGAAGCCGGTCCTCGCCCGCATCACGACGAACTTCCCCGCCACCTGCTCAGCGGTGAGACTCGTCGCGTCGCTCACGGTTCCGCCGTAGACGACTTCGGCGCCGTCGATGCCGCGCGGCTCCGCGCCGCGGAACGGCACCGCGACGAAGTCGGTGTACGCCACCAGGGGTGTACCGTTCACGCTCAGCGGCGTCTTCGGGTCGAGGGTACGCGCGATGAACGGCACGTTCTGGAAGTAGCTGCCTCCCTCCCCCGCCGGCTCGAGTCCGAGCCGCTTCGCCTCCGCCGCGATGTACGCCGTGCCCTTCATGGCGCCGAGCGTGCCCGCGTCGCGCCCCATCATGGAGTCGTCGGCGAACACGTACAGGCGCGACATCAGGTCGGCGCTGCTGATCGCCGCCGTGGTCGGCTTTGGTGTGTGCTTCAGCGGAAGTGGCGGCGAGGACCGGCTGCTCGAACCCTGCGGCATCTGCGCGGGCAGAACGCCGGGAACGATGACGAGCGCCCCCAGGAGCGCGAGCGAGCGGGATGAGATCACGAACGGGCCTCTGTTTAGTTGGTTGACGTGCTCTGACAAATATGAACCGTGATCGCACGCTGAGGCTTGTCCGATGTTGCGCGTCGAGCGACGCAGTATCTTCACGAGTCGCCGGCGCGGCCGGCCCCTTCCCTGTCAATCCATGCGCATCGAAACACTCGCCGTCCGCGCCGGCCACTCCGCCGATCCTGCGACGGGCGCGGTCACGGCCCCGATCCATCTCAGCACCACCTTCGAGCGCGAGCCGGACGGCGGCTACCGCGGCGGCCACGTCTACGCGCGGACGTCGAACCCCAACCGCAGCGCACTCGAGACCGCCCTCGCGCAACTCGAGGGAGGCGCCGCCGCCCTGGCCTATTCGTCCGGACTTGCCGCGACGCACGCGGTCTTCCAGGCGCTCGCTCCGGGCGACCACGTCGTCGCGCCGGAGGACGCCTACTACGGAACGCTGCGTCAACTGCGCGAGCTGTTCGCGTCGTGGGGCCTGGAAGCCGACGCGTGCGACATGTCCGACCTCGCCGCGGTCGAGCAGGTGATGCGGCCGACCACGAAGATTCTCTGGGTCGAGACGCCGTCCAACCCGCTGCTCCGCGTCGTCGACATCGCGAAGCTCGCAGAAATCGCCCACGGCGTCGGCGCACGATGCGTCGTCGACAATACATGGGCCACGCCCATGCTGCAGCGGCCTATGGAGCTCGGCGCCGACCTCGTGATGCACTCGACGACGAAGTACCTCGGCGGGCACAGCGACTTGATCGGTGGAGCGCTCGTCGCGCGAACCGAGGATGCATACGTCGCACGGCTTCGCCTCCTGCAGGGATTGGTCGGCGCCATCCCGTCACCGTTCGACTGCTGGCTGCTCATGCGCGGCATACGCACGCTGCCATGGCGCATGCGTGGCCACTGCGCGAACGCGGAGGTCGTGGCGCGATTCCTCGCTGGTCATCCTGCCATCGAGGCGGTGCACTATCCCGGGCTCCCGACGCATCCCGGCCATGACGTGGCTGCGCGCCAGATGAGCGACTTCGGCGGGATGCTCAGCATTCAGGTCCGCGGAGGCGCGGCGGAAGCGCTCGCCTTCTCAAATCGGCTCACGCTCTTCACCCGCGCCACTAGCCTGGGAGGGCCGGAATCGCTCATCGAGCATCGCGCCTCCGTCGAAGGACCGACCACGATCTCGCCACAGAACCTGCTCCGCGTGTCGGTGGGACTGGAGAACGCGGATGATCTGGTGGAAGATCTGGAGCGGGGCTTGGCGCAGTAGGCGCTGAATGGTGGTTCAGTTCTCGGCGCGATGGGTCGGGTGATGTTCGTGGAATTCCGGTACGAGTGTGGGGGTGTGTCAATGAACCTGATCCCTGCAGTTCCACGTGTCGTCCCAACGGCGCGAGAACGGATGACACGGATGCACCGGATTTCAACGGATACCACAACTGCCAACCGAGCCTGGGCACGGGGCCGGAGAGAGTAGTCTCGCGATCGAGCCGTCCCCGCGCGCTCCGGGCAATGGCAACGATAACAGCCAACTCTCTAAGTCGCGGGGCCGAGGTTGTGCGCCGCAACTCAAGAAGAATCGCAGGGCTGGTTGAAAAGAGATGCCTAGGGGAGAAAGCGGCCCCCCGATGGAGCCGTATCCGGCCGCTTCCGTTCAGATCCGATGAAATCCGTTCCCTTGCTGTTCTGACGTCACGCGATCCGGTGAACGGCGCGAACTGCGCCGTCGCGCCGACTAGATTTCCCGAATGACCGACGCCATCCCCGCTGTCCTGCTCCTCTCCGGAGGGCTCGATTCCACGACGATGCTCGCCTACGCGGTGGCGAAGGGCTTCGACGTGCACGCGATGACCTTTCGCTACGGGCAACGCCACTCGGCCGAGATCGAAGCGTCACGCCGCGTCGCGCGGAGCTACTGCGTGCGCGATCACGTAGTCGTGGACATCGACCTGCGCACCTTCGGCGGCTCGGCGCTCACCTCCGACATCGAGGTGCCGAAGGACCGGTCGGACGACGCGATCGCGCACGGGATCCCGATCACCTATGTTCCCGCGCGCAACACGATCTTCCTCTCCTTCTGCCTCGCCTGGTCCGAGGTGCTCGGCGCGTCGGACATCTTCATAGGGGTCAACGCGCTGGACTACTCGGGCTATCCTGACTGTCGTCCCGAGTACATCGCAGCCTTTCAGCAGATGGCCAACCTGGCCACGAGAGGCGGGGTTGAGGGCGCGACGCCCATTCGCATCCAGACGCCGCTCCTCCATCTCAGCAAGCGCGAGATCATCGAGCTCGGACGCTCGCTCGGCGTCGACTATTCCATCACGCTGAGCTGCTACGACCCGACTCCCGACGGCCTCGCCTGCGGTCGCTGCGACGCGTGCCGGCTGCGGCGGAAGGGATTCGCCGAAGCCGGCCTGACGGATCCCGCTCCACTCGCCCGCGGCGCGAGCTGAGCGACCCATGGCCTACACGGTCAAGGAGATCTTCTACACGCTTCAGGGCGAAGGGCAGAACGCCGGACGCCCGGCCGTGTTCTGTCGCTTCACGGGCTGCAATCTCTGGACGGGCCGAGAGGAGGATCGTGAGCACGCAGTCTGCCAGTTCTGCGACACGGACTTCGTCGGGGTCGGTGCCGACGGCGGCCGGTTCGCCAACGCCG
>JBDSDB010000207.1:0-48275 GCA_039920785.1 Gemmatimonadaceae bacterium | reverse complement strand
CATCCTCTACACGTCCGGCACGACCGGGAAGCCGAAGGGCATCGTCCACACCACGGGCGGATACATGGTCGGCGTCGCGGCCACCGCGCGACTCGTGTTCGACCTCAAGGACGAGGACGTCTTCTGGTGCACCGCCGATGTCGGCTGGGTCACGGGACACACGTACCTGGTGTACGGTCCATTGGCGAACGGAGCCACGTGCCTCATGTACGAGGGCGCGCCAGACTGGCCCGAGAAGGATCGCTTCTGGGAGATCTGCGAGCGCCTCGGCGTGACGATCCTCTACACGGCGCCCACGGCGATCCGCGCGTTCATGAAGTGGGGCGACCACTGGCCCGCGAAGCACGATCTCTCGCGCCTCCGTCTGCTCGGCTCCGTCGGTGAGCCGATCAATCCAGAAGCATGGATGTGGTATCGCGAGCACATCGGCGGCAACCGCTGCCCGATCGTCGACACGTGGTGGCAGACGGAGACGGGCTCGATCGTCATCTCCCCACTCCCCGGCATCACGGCGACGACGCCCGGCAGCGCGACGACGCCCCTGCCCGGCTACAGCGCCGCGCTGCTCGACGCGAAGGGGAACGAGATCGCGGTCGGCGGCGGACTGCTCGCGCTGACCAAACCGTGGCCGTCGATGCTGCGCACGATCTGGGGCGACGACGCGCGCTACGTGGAGACGTACTTCACGAAGTGGCCGGACCGTCCCGACCTCTACTTCCCCGGCGACGGCGCCAAGCGCGGCGAGGACGGCTACTACTGGATCCTCGGCCGCGTCGACGATGTGCTCAACGTCGCGGGCCATCGCATCGGCACGATGGAGGTGGAGAGCGCGCTCGTCGAGCATCCCGCCGTGGCCGAGGCCGCGGTGGTCGGCAAGTCGCACGAGCTCAAGGGTCAGGCGATCGCCGCGTTCGTCACGCTGCGCGAAGGGTTCCACCAGTCGTCAGCGCTGCGCGACGAGCTGCGCCAGTTCGTCGCCGAGAAGATCGGCGCGATCGCGCGGCCTGACGATGTGCTGTTCAGCGCGGATCTGCCGAAGACGCGCTCCGGGAAGATCATGCGGCGGCTGCTGCGGGACATCGCTGAAGGGCGCGCGCTCGGGGATACGACGACGCTGGCCGATCCGAACGTCGTCAATTCGCTGAAGGAGATGTACGAGGCGCAGGAGAGCTGAGCACCATCAATTAGGGTGAGCGGTGGCGCAGCGTTGCCGTACCGCGACGTCGATTTCGAGTCGTCAGTTCGGTACCACCATCTCTGCGCTCACCGCGTAGCTCCCCAGCGGCTTCCGCTGGATCACCACCAACTTCGCGTCGTGCAGCCAGGCATCGGTCGTGGGCAGGTCCTTCGCGCCGCGCGGCGCCAACACCAACTCAGAGGTCGTGTAGGTGAAGCCGCGGGTGGGAAGGACCTGCATCGCTTCGGTGCCCATCACCCCGCGCGGCTGAAGCTCCAGTATCTCTCCGCGACGTTCATTGAGCAGCGCGAAGGACGTCGACGGCGGCATCGCGCCCGACTCGTCGATCGGCGGGACTGGGCTCGAGATGCTCGCTACCACGAGCCGCAGCGTCGCCTCGCCGTCCGCGTGGCTCCACTTCTCCACTCGCAGGCGCATGCCGTCGCGCGCGAGCGTCGCCCCCTCGACGAGCGGCAGCGTGCCGGCGATGTGCGGCTCGAGCACGCCGACGCGACCCTCGACGACGATGCGCGCGACGCCCGCCGCCATGGCGCGCTCTTGCGCTCCGGAGAGCTGCGCCGCTACGGGAATGAACGTGGGGCCGCTCGATGCTCCCAGCTCACCCAGTCCCTGGCGAAGGGGCAGCGTTCTGGTTCCAAAACCCGTGTGGTAACCCCGCATCGGAAATCGGAGCGTGTGGCCGTTGCGCAGGTGCACGAGCATTCGCGATGAGACGAACGTCAGGTGCTGTCCGCGCGGAACCGAATCGAGCGTCGCCATTAGGAGGATCTCGCGCCCGGTCGTCTCATTTGCCGTGCTCGTGATCCGGAGCGTCGCTCTCGGCACATCGCGAGCCACCTCGGAGATCGCCGGGACTGATCCCGCCGGCGCGGCCGTCGCGATGAGCGCACCGGCACACACCGTCGCACCCGCGATCCACGCGCGCCGTCCGTGGCCATGGGTGCGATAGAGCGCGGCGACGAGCGCGACACCAGCGAGCCCGCTCAGCACTCCCATCACGGGCCGCATCGCTGGGGGAATCCGGGCAAGCCCGGACGGCTGTAGGAGGATGACGACGAGGACGGCCAGCGCGAGTCCGAACACCGCGATGACGAAGCTCTTGAGATCCGAGGTCAATGCCGCGAGCACCATGGCGATGATGATCCACAGTGAGTACGACCGTGCGGAGCCGTACAGGTACCATGCGAGAACGGAAAGCGTCGCATCGGTCGCCGAGCCCACGACGAGCTGTCCGGCAAGTGGCAGCGCGATGGCGATGATGACCGCCAAGGTGACCTTCGCCGCCAGCATCGCCGAAGCGTAGAACGGACGGCTCGCCCAGAACGCATCCGGCCGCGTGGGAGAGTCAGTCTGCACCACTGCAGCCGTCACGATCATGCCGAACAGCGTCACGAGATACGGCAACAGCTGCAGCGGCCCATTGGTCGTTCCGAGCAGGATCAACGACTGCACAGTCACCGTGACGACGAGCGCTGCGTATCCACCCAGCAGCCATCCATCCTCTCGCAGATCTTTGCGCATGACGTGCAGCACCTGAGCGCCCCACCTCATGTCGTCACCTCCATCTCGGCCGAGCGCTCACTGCGATGACGAGTCGCCAGCGCGACGAAGAGCTCGCGAAGTGTGGCGTCGCGTACGTCGAGGCGTGTGGCACGGGGAAACGATCCACGCAGCGTGATCTCCGGCGGCACGTCGTCGCGATGATCCAACACGAAGCTCACGCGATTCCCCGCTTGCTGGACGGCAAGCCATTCGTCGCCCGCGCGTGGGGAGACGTCCACCGCGGGTCCTTCGAGCGTCACCTCCACCCGCTTGAAGCGCGCCCTCACGTCATCCAGCGATGCCGAGAGGCGCATCTCTCCTCGGTCGAGGAAGGCCACCCAGTCAGCGAGCAGCTCGAGCTCTCCGATGTCGTGCGAACAGAGCAACACACTCCACCCCTCGGAGCCCGCGCAGTCGAGCAGCCCGCGCACCAGATCATCCTTGACCATCGCGTCCATCCCCGTGAACGGCTCGTCCATCAGCAGCAGTTTCGGGCGCGACGCGAGCGCACAGAGCAGCGCAGCCTTCATCTGCTCGCCGCGTGACATCGCGCGGATCTTCCGCGCTCGATCGAGCCCGAACCGGTCCCTCAGCGAGGACGCGAGCGCCTCATCCCACGTCGGATACAGCGGACGGAGATACGCCTCCAGTTGTTCGAGCCGCATCCATCCCGGGAGCCGCTGCCCCTCGGCGATGTAGCTGATGCGCTGCCGCTGGTGAATGGTCAACGATACACTGTCCGTTCCGAGGACCCGTACGCGACCAGCCCGCGCGCGCCGTAGCCCGGTGAGGATCTGCAG
Organism: Gemmatimonadaceae bacterium; assembly: GCA_039920785.1. Classification (GTDB taxonomy): domain Bacteria; phylum Gemmatimonadota; class Gemmatimonadetes; order Gemmatimonadales; family Gemmatimonadaceae; genus AG11. The sequence continues at coordinate 44,735 of JBDSDB010000207.1, read as the reverse complement.
CAGTGTCGTTTTCCCGGATCCATTGGGACCGAGCAACGCGAACAGAGCACCTTCTGGCACCGAGAACGCCACATCGCGCAGTGCGTCGACCCTTCCGTACCGATAGCTCAGATGACTGACCTCGATGACCGCCATGCGCTACCTCGCTCCTCTCACGGAAGGTTTGACTGCGGTGCCATCGCCGAACAGTGCATCCCACCGGAGCCCGACCGCGTTCATCACCTCGTCGCGCGTGAGCCCCATCCGCTTGGCTTCCACGATGAGCTGGTCGACTTCGGCGGACAGCAAGCGCCGCCGCTCGCCGGCCGATGCGCGACGTCCCGAGGTCACGACCGTGCCGATGCCGGGGCGCACCTCGAGCAGGCCGTCGCGCACCAGCTCCCCGATGGCCTTCTGCGCGGTGTTGGGATTGATCTTGAGCGCCTGGCTCAGCTCGCGGACCGATGGAAAGGTCGAGCCCGCCGGCAGCTCACCGGATACGATGGCCCTCGTCGCCGAGAACACGATCTGGCGATACGGCGATTCTCCTGTGGCCAGCGTGAGCGAGAACGGGAGCATATGGTGTACTATGCGTCCTAGTACACCTGGATGTCAAGTGTGGCCGGCGGGTACCGAGGTGGCCGAGTCCCACTACTGGTGTTGCACCCGAGCTCCACTGCGCGTTGCCGTCAACCCGCCACCCGCTCCGCGCGCAGTTCCTTCACCGCCCGAACGCGCATCTCCTCGTCGAACGCGTTCTCGCTCCGCGCGATCACCAGCGTCGCCGCGCCATTGCCGATTAGGTTGGTGATCGCCCGCGCTTCGCTCATGAAGCGATCCACGCCCAGCAGGATCGCCACCCCTTCGACCGGCACCACGCGCATGGCCGAGAGCGTGCTCGCCAGCACGATGAACCCCGACCCGGTCACCCCGGCCGCACCCTTCGACGTCAGCATCAGCACGCCGAGCACGCCGAGCTGTTGGCTGATGGAGAGCTCCACCCCGAACGCCTGCGCCACGAACAGCGCCGCCATCGACAGATAGATCGACGTGCCGTCGAGGTTGAACGAGTAGCCCGCGGGAATGACCAGCCCTACCACCGACCGCGAGCACCCGTAGCGCTCCATCTTCTCCAGCATCCGCGGCAGCGCCGCCTCCGACGACGAGGTGCCGAGCACCAGGACGATCTCCTCGCGAATGAACTTCAGGTATTGCCAGAGGGAGAACCCGTAGGCGCGCAGGATCAGATTCAGCACGATGAAGATGAACAGCGCCATCGTGAGGTAGACGTCGAACATCAGGCGGCCGAGCGGGAGAAGGCTCTTCACACCGAACGTGCCGATGGTATACGCCATCGCGCCGAACGCGCCGATGGGCGCCACCTTCATCACCAGGGCGACGATGCGGAAGATCACGTGCGACAGCGACTCGAGCACGTCGACCACCGGACGCCCACGCTGCTCGCCAATGGCCGCGAGGGCGCTCCCGAACATCACGGCGAAGAAGACGATCTGGAGCACGTCACCGCGGGCGAAGGCGTCCACGGCGCTCGATGGGACGATGTGCGTCAGGATCTCGACGAAGCTCATCGTCTTGCCCGCCTCCGTGTACTTCGACACGTCTCCCTTGGCGAGCGCGCTCACGTCGAGCCCCGCGCCCGGCTTGGTCACATTCACCACGATCAACCCGATCGCCAGCGCGAACGTCGTCACGATTTCGAAGTACAGCAGCGCCTTCCCACCCACTCGGCCCACCTTCCTGAGATCGCGCATGTTCGCGATTCCGAGTGTGACCGTGAGGAAGATCACCGGCGCGATGACCATTCTGACGAGGTTCACGAACGTGTCGCCCACCGGCCGCATCGCCTTGGCGAAGTCCGGCGCCAGCAGTCCGAGCACGACGCCAAGAGTGATGGCGAAGAGCACCTGGACGGTCAGGTTCCGATGGAGGCGCATGGGGCTCTGTGAGGGGGTCGGGGAGTGTACGGGTGCGGCAAGCAATTGGGCAGGCCTTCGTTGATCGGTTCTTCGGTGAACGGTTTACGGCCGGCCCCGGGAAGCAGGAGCTGCCCGAGGCCGGCCGTAAACTGAAGAACCGTTCACCGACGAACGCGCGCGCATCGCGCTGGTATATTCCGTGCGCTGTCTCCATCCGCCTCAACAGGATGACCGAATCATGTGGAGCTCCCTGAAGCGCCTGTTCCCCGAGAATATCTTTGCGCGCAAGATCGATCCGAGCGCGGAGCGGCGCCTGCGCCTCGCGCAGGCACGCGCCGAGGAGTCGATCATCCGCGCGCATGTCGACAACGCCCTCATGTTCGTCGACACGCTGGCCGAGGACATGACCTTCGACCGCGCCATCGACTCGTACGTCCGGCAGATGTCCATCCCGGAGCCGCTCGCCAGCACCGTGGCCACGCGCACGCTCGTCGTGCTCGGCCAGGATCTCGTGCCGTACCGCCGGCGCTCCCGCGAGGAGGGCACGGCCACGCCCGAAGACTCGCGCCCCGCACTCCGCCTCGGCGACGCGGCAGAGGCGAGACAGCGGGGAGTGAAGCGCGCGTAGGGCGCGTTCGTCGGTTCTTCGGTGAACGGTTTTCGGCCGACCTCGGGACGCCAGAGCTTCCCGGGGCTGGCCGACAACCGATGAACCGTTCACCGACGAACCCGCTCCTCCGCCCACTCCAGCTCCCGCACGATCGCCGCGACGATCCCCTCCCGGCGGAACTCCTCGGGAAGCACGTCCCAGGTGTACGTCTCCACCTCGAAGTGCGTGCACGCCGTCCGCTCGCGAACCTCGCGCAGCGCCTCGGCCACGTACGCCTGCGTCCCCTCGAACTGCCCGTACCGCTCGCGGAACACCGGCACGTGGAAGTGCACGCGCCATTCGCGAAGTTCCTCTGCGGTCCGCTCGCCCGCCGCGGCGATTGCCTGTGGTAGGTCCAGGTACCGCGACAACCCGCCATCGGCGCGCCGCTCCACCACCTGGTGCAGGTAGACGTCGTCGGCGAACGCCGCCAGCGCGCCGAGCGCTTCGGCATCGTCGCCCGCGAGGAGGACGCGCAGCCCCGCCGTGACCTGCACCTTGGCCACCCGGATCCCCGCGGCATCGAGCGTGTCGAGCACCTGAGCGGGCTCCTCGAACTCTACCGCCATGTGGCAGGTGTCGAGACACACCCCCAGGTGTTCCCTGATCGCCGATTCGGCCGCGAGCGCGTCGAGCCCCGTGGTCGCCGAGAACGAGCTGATTGCCCTCGGGGAAAGCAGGTGACGGGCGAAGAACTCCACCGTCTCGGCGATCGTCTCCAGATAGCAGCACGGTTCCGGCTCGAGCGCCAACACGACGCGACGGCCCGTCGTGGCATGGAGGTGCACGAGGTGAGCGGCATGGTCGAGCATCGCCTGCGCCATGCGCTCCGCGTCACGCTCGCCGTTCACGCGCGGTGCGAACGCGCCCGGCACCGTGCTGATCGTACCCTCCATTCCCACCGGCAGCACCGCGGCGAGGATGTCGGCCAGACGGTTGGTGTAGGCGAGCCGCTCGGGCTGGAGCCAATCTGGCCGGTAGACGGCTTCCTTCACGGGCCGGCCGTGGAACGGCCCGTAGGGAAACCCGTTGATCGTGAACACATACAGGTCGTGCGCCCGCAGAAACTCGCGCAATTCCTCGAGCGCTTCTGGGTCGTCGAGCGCCTCGGCCGACTCGGCCGACAGCCGCAGGCCCACGCCGAACGGCGCTCCGGGCGCGAACCGCTCCCGCACCGGCACCAGGTAGCGCACGAGGTTGTCCCGCACCTCCGCCCAGCTCTCGCCGGGGTGGATGTTGGTGCAGTAGGTGAGATGCGGGGGCGGCGCGGAATTCGGCACGGTGGGCGCGAGCGGAGTGAGGGTGAGGCGGCGCCGGCGTCCGCGGGATGCAGAAGCGGAGCGCACCACGGAAGATGGTGCCGCTCCCTCCCGTGCGTCAGCGGGTGCAGCCACCGCGGCCCTCCCGGGCGACCGGATGCACAGCCAATCGACTCCGCCGTCCGTAGACTAGATTGAGAGGGAATTCGAATGGAGTTGGACTGGCCGCCGCGCGACTCGTCATGCGTGCGCGGCGCGAACGTCATCACCCAACAGGAGGGCGTCTCGTGCAGCCCGGAGTGATCGCCTCACCCAAGACGGGCCGCGAGCTCGTCGACGAGTATTTCATCGAGAACCGAACGCGCCTGCTCGAGATCGCCGCGTATCTGGACCGTCTCGATCGCAGTGACACCACGCTCGCCGACCGCGACTTCCGCGCGCGCGCCTTCCGCGAGGCGCTGTCCGTGCTCGTGACGCCGGCGGAGGACGCATCGCGCGTGGATCGCATCCAGCTGCTCTTCAGCGACCCGAGCACGGAGCCGCTCGAGAAGCTCGACATGAAGAGCGCGCGCGGCGCCTACGACCGGTGGCAGCTGGGGGTGGCCCGGTGAGATACATCGACCTGCATGCGCACATGGTGTCGCGCACCACGAACGATTACGTGCAGATGGCGCTCACCGGCTGCGTCGCCGTCACGGAGCCGGCCTTCTGGGCAGGTTGGGACCGCAGCTCCGCCGACGGCTTCGACGACTACTTCCGCCAGCTCACCGACTTCGAGCCCAAGCGCGCCGCGCAGTACGGCATCAAGCACTACGCGTGGCTCTGCCTCAATCCGAAGGAGGGCGAGGACCGCACGCTCGCCCGCGAAGTGCTCGCCAGGATTCCCAAGTATCTGAAGTCACCAACGGTGCTCGGCATCGGCGAGATCGGACTCAATCGCGTCACGAAGAACGAGCTCGCCACCTTCCACGATCACGTCGCCCTCGCGCTCGAGCACGACCAGCTGATCCACATCCACACGCCGCACCTCGAGGACAAGTACAAGGGCACGCGCACCATCGTCGACGCGTTGCGCTCGTACGATCGCATCGACCCGTCGCGCGTGATGATCGATCACGCCGAAGAGCACACGTTGCCGATGATCCTCGACAATGGTTTCTGGACCGGGCTCACGCTCTATCCGCAGACGAAGACCAGCCCCGAGCGCGCCATCGACATGATCGAGCGCTGTGGTGCGGAGCGCATCTGCGTGGCGTCGGCGTGCGATTGGGGACCGAGCCTGCCGGATGCGGTGCCGCACTTCGCGCTCGCCATGCGCCGCCGCGGCCACGACGAGGCGCTCATCGATCGGGTGATCTTCGACAATCCGGTCGACTTCCTCAGCCAGTCAGCCAACTTCAAGATCGACACGGCACGCGGCGGCGTTACGGCCGCGCCCACCCTGTCGTCGTCCGAGTCAGACACGAGCCTGGGATCGGGAGCCGCCGCCGCGTGAGACGGACCGTCGTCCTGCTCGTCGTCGGGCTCACGACCGATCTGATCGGAGACGATACGCCGCATCTGCGCGCCTTCGCCGCGCGCGGCGGGCTCCGGCCGCTGAAGACGATCCTTCCCGCAGTCACGTGCTCGGTGCACGCGACGTTCACCACCGGACTGCTCCCGAGCGAGCACGGCGCCGTCTCCAACGGCTGGTACTTTCGCGACACGTCCGAGGTGCGGCTCTGGGTGCAGTCCAATCACCTCGTGGCCGGCGAGAAGGTGTGGGACGCGGCGCGGCGCACCGATCCAAGCTTCACGTGCGCACAGCTCTTCTGGTGGTACAACATGTACAGCTCGGCGGACTTCACCGTCACGCCGCGCCCGATGTATCCCGCTGACGGACGCAAGATCCCCGACGTCTACACGCAGCCGATGCCGCTGCGCGACGAGCTGAACGCAAAGCTCGGGACCTTTCCACTGTTCAACTACTGGGGTCCGCGCGCCGACATCACGCCGTCGCGGTGGATCGCCGACTGCACGCGCCATATCTACGACACGCGGCATCCGTCTCTGACGCTCGTCTACCTTCCGCATCTCGACTACAACCTGCAGCGCCTCGGCCCCGGTGACCCGAAGCTCGCCACCGATCTCCGTGCGATCGATGCCGTCTGTGGAGAACTGATCGAACATGTTGAGAGAGATGGCGCGCGCGTCGTCGTGCTGTCGGAGTACGGGATCACGAAGGTCACGGGTCCGATCCACATCAACCGTGCGCTGCGCGAGGCGGGCCTCATCGAGGTACGCGCCGAGATGGGACGCGACATGCTCGACCCGGGCGCGTCCGAGGCGTTCGCCGTGGCGGATCACCAGATCGCGCACGTGTACGTGAAGCGTCCCGAGCGCGTCGCCGAAGTGCGCGCGTTGCTCGAGCGGCTCGACGGAGTGGAAACCGTGCTGGGCGACGAGGGCAAACGCGCGAACGGGCTCGATCACACCCGCTCGGGCGAGCTCGTCGCCGTCTCACGCGCCGATCGGTGGTTCAGCTACTACTTCTGGCTCGACGACGATCGCGCTCCCGACTACGCGCGCACGGTGGACATCCATCGCAAACCGGGCTACGACCCGGTCGAGCTGTTCATGGATCCGGCCGTCCGCTTTCCGATGCTCAAGGTCGGCGGCATCCTCGCGAAGCGAAAGCTGCTGAACGCCCGCACGCTGCTCGACGTCACGCCGCTCGACGCGTCGCTCGTGAAGGGTTCACACGGCCGGCTCACCGACGATCCGGATGCGGGCCCACTGTTCATCTCCGGCGATCCAACGCTCGTCCCCGATCGTGACGTGGCGGCGACAGAAGTGAAGGAGCTGCTGCTCCAGCAGCTCTTCGGCGCCGACCGCGCCGGCGACTCGAGCTCGGCGCCGGCGCGTGCCCGCTGACGTAGGGCCGCGCGCACCGCGCATCGCACCGCGCGTCGCACCGCGCACGACGCTGTCATCGGCGCTGCTTCCGTATCTGCGGCTCGTGCGCGCGCCGGCCCTCTTCTCCGCGCTCGGCGATCCGGTCGCTGGCATGCTGCTAGGCGGCGATGGGGGGGGGCTGTCACGCGATCGGGCACCGCGTCTCGCCGCGGCGGCGGGACTGATCTATCTCGCGGGAATGGCGTTGAACGATCTCGCCGACCGCGACGAGGACGCGCGCGAGCGGCCCGAGCGCCCGATCCCGTCGGGCGCCGTCTCGACGCGCGCCGCGGCGCTCGTCGGCGGTTCGCTTCTGCTTGCGGGCGTGGCCGTCGCACATCGCGCGGGCGCGCGCTGGTCGGGTCCCGCCCTTGCCGCGATGGTCGTCGCTTACGACTTCCAGCTCAAGCACTCCCAAGCACTCGGGCCCGTCGCGATGGGCGCGTGCCGGTCGCTCTCGCTGCTGATGGGTGTAGAGGCGGCGGGCGGACGCGACCTCGAGCGGCGCGGCCGCGAGGGAGCGCTGCTGCTCGGCGCCTACGTTGCGGGGCTGACCCTGCTCGCGCGCAGCGAGACGGGCGACGCTCGCCGCGCGGAGCTCCGCGGCGGAGCTGCGCTCGCCGCGGCAGCACTGGTGGCCGCGACGGTGCGCGGCGGGCCCGCGTCGATACCGTGGGGCGCGGCGGCAGCCGCCGTGGCTGGTCCCGCCGTCGCGCGTGCTCTGCGCCAGCCGGGGCCGTCCACAGTCGGACCGGCCGTCGGTGCGCTCGTCCGCGCCATCCCCGCTCTGGACGGCGCGCTTGCCGCTCCGCGTCACCCGGTGCCCGCCCTTCTGCTACTCTCCTTGCTCGGGCTCACGCGCTGGGGTCGCAAGATCATTCCCATCTCATGAGCTCGCGCGTCGTCATCCGCCACTTTCCACTCCCTACACAATACCCGAAGTGAAGATCTGGATCGTTGGTGCGCGCGGCGCGATCGCCACGACGCTCGCTGCGGGCGTTCTCGCGGCGCAGCGTGGCCTCATTCCGTTGGAGGCCGTGCTCACCGAGACGCAGCCCTTCGTAGATCTGGGGCTCGCCTCGCTCGCCGACATCGAGCTCGGCGGATGCGACCTCGCGCCCGGCACGCTCGTGGAATCGGCGCGTGAGACGCTCGCCGGCGTGGGCATCTTCTCGGCTGCCACGATGGACGTGCTGAGCCCCGATCTCGCGCGGATCGCGATCACGCGCGGGACCCTGCGCGGAGGCGGACCGGCCATCGACGCGCTGGCCGGATCGCAGCTGGCCGCCGGCGCCGCGGGCACGGCGCGCGAGATCGTTGCGCGCATCGAAGGCGACATCCGCGCGTTCGCCGGCGGCAAGCCGACGGTGGTCGTGAACCTCGCGTCAACCGAGCCGCCACCGCGCCTCGAGCTCGCGGAGTGGGACGCTGCCACGCTCGAGCGCGCGATCGACGACGACGATCCTCGAATCCCGGCGTCGTGCTTCTACGCGTATGCCGCGATCAAGGCGGGATGCCCGCACGCCAACTTTACGCCGTCGGCCGGAGCGGCGCTCCCGGCGATCATCGAGCTCGCGCAGCGCGCTGGCGTTCCGCTCGCCGGCCGAGACGGAAAGACGGGCGAGACTCTGATGAAGACGGCGCTCGCGCCGATGTTCCCCATTCGCGCGCTCGCCGTCGAGGGGTGGTACGGCACCAACATCCTCGGCAACACGGACGGGCTGGTGCTCGCCGATCCCGACAACAAGTCGAGCAAGATCACCTCGAAGAAGGGTGTGCTCGAGGGTATCCTCGGCTACGCGCCAGAGGGCGACGTGCGGATCGATTACTTCAAGCCGCTCGCCGACCACAAGGTGGCGTGGAACTTCATCCAGTTCCGCGGTTGGGGAGGGCACCAGATGCGACTCCAGTTCACCTGGGAGGGCACCGACTCCGCCCTCGCTGCCCCACTCGTGCTCGACATCGCGCGTCTCATCCTCCTCGCTCACCGTCGCGGCCAATCGGGTCCGATCGGCGAGCTGGGTCTCTTCTTCAAGACGCCGGAGGGCTCGAGCGAGATGAACCTCCACCGTCAGTACGACGCGTTGCTGCGGTGGGTCGCCGACGCTTCCATCGCGAACGGCTGATGTCTGACGTCGCGTTCCGGCTCGGGTACAACACGAACGGTTTCGCGCATCACCGGCTCGACGACGCACTGCACGTCATCGCGGAGCTGGGCTACCGCGCCGTCGCGCTGACGCCGGACGCGAACCATCTCCCGCCCGACCGGACGTCGGCGGGCGAACTGCGAGCGATGCGCGCGCTCCTCGAGCGGTTGGACCTCGCCGTCATCGTGGAGACGGGCGCCCGCTTCGTCCTGGACCCGCGACGCAAGCAGCGCCCGAACCTGCTCGAGGCAGAAGCCGTCGAACGCGAGCGGCGCCTCGCCTTTCTGGAGCGGTGCGCGCAGATCTCCGCCGAGCTCGGAGGCGACACGATATCACTCTGGTCCGGCATCGCCGCACCGGACATGGATCGCGAGACCGCGTGGGGTCATCTCGTCGACGGCGTCTCGCGCATCTGCGACCGCGTCGCCCCGCTCGACATCCACGTCGCCTTCGAGCCGGAGCCCGGGATGCTCGCCGAGTCGCTCGCCGATTGGGAGAGGCTTCGCGCCGACGTCGCCGCGCCGAACCTGGGCCTCGCACTCGACGTGGGCCACGTGCCCTGCACCGAGACGATCTCCGCGGGCGACGCGATCCGCCGGTACGGCGGCGCGTTGCGCACCGTGCACCTCGACGACTCGCGCAACGGCGTGCACGAGCACCTGCAGATCGGCGACGGGGAGCTCGACTGGGTGGACATCCTCCGCGCGTTGCGCGAGGTCGGGTTTCGTGGGATTGCGTCGGTGGAGCTGTCACGGCACTCGCACGCGGCGCCGGTTGCGGCCGGACAGGCCATCGTGGCGATTCGGGCGGCGGCTACTCTTTAAATGCAACACCAGTAGCGAGTACTTGGTATCCGGGTACCCGGATTGGCATACTAAGCACCCGAATTCGGGGCTCGCTCGGATAGGCTCTTCGTCAGGCGAAACAGCATCCGCCGAATGGACGTGATTTGGTCGAGTAGCGTCTCGCTGAGCTTCGTGTGGATGTAGCCCAAATCGGTGGCCAGGATGACGTGACTCTCCGTCTCGGCCACGGACCCCGCAGCGATCTGGAAAAAACGGAGGGTCTCTTTCGTCGAGCCCTTACCGCAGCCTTCGGCGATGTTCGCCGCAATCGAGAAGGTCGAGCGGCGAAGCTGGCTCCCAATGACGCCGCGGTCCGACGATGGGAAAGCGCGAGTGATCGGATCTACCTCTCGGAACAACTCGCGCGCTCGCTGCCACACTCGAAGCCGCCGGAAATCGTGCATGGCCGCAAGGTGCACCGCACTCTGTTGACTACCGCACCAGACGAGCGTATTCCAGCGCACTTCGCCGCACCGAAGTGTCCAACAATTCGGGTGACCAGTCTGCCAATCCGGGTACCCGGACACCAAGTACCCACTACTGGTGTTGCTCTTCTTCCCCCCGCACCGCCCTCATCGCCACCTCGGGCGTACTGCGCGTCCCGAACACCCCTAACGCAACCGCTCCGCCGCCTCCGCCGCCAACTCGTCCACCACCGCCGTCACCTCCCGCAGATCGACCCAGCTCGACACGAGCAGTACGACAGCCAGCATCGCCGACACCACGCACCACTGGCAGATCGCGTCGATCACGAACAGCTCGAGATAGGTGAGCCAGAGCGAGAAGAGCACACCGATGGTCGTGACGCCGACGAGCAGTTGGGACAACCGGTGCGAGTCGGCGTACCGGGGCGTCAGGCCCGCGAGCGCGATGCCGAGCACCGCGACGTAGTACCCGACGCCCCACGCGCCCACCGGAGCGCCGAGGAAGGTCGCCCACTTGGACGTCTGTACCTTCTCGCACGAGCCCACCGCGCAGGCCAGCGTGCCGATGTAACCCAGTTTGTAGAGCGTCAGGTAGAGTGCGACGAACACGCCGGCGAGCGCCACGAGCGCTACCAGCATGCGCTTGTTCACTTCGCGCCGGCCTTCGCCTTGGCCGCGCTGTCTGTCGCGCCGGCCGGCGCCTTGGCGCTTTTCGCGGACGTATCAGCGGCTGCCGGCGCCTTCGCGAGCGCGTCGTCGACGAGCTTCTTGAACGCGTCGTACGGGATCGCGCCTGCAACGAGGGACCCCGCGATCAGGAACGACGGCGTCTGCGACACACCGCGGCGCTCCGATTCCTGCAGGTGCGACTGTACCTTGGCGCGATGCGTCTCGTCCTTCACGCACGCATCGTACTTGGACATGTCCAGGCCGAGTCCCTTCGCCATGTTCGCCAGGACCGGTCGCGGCTTGCTCGTCGTCTCACCGTTCCACCGATCCTGATTGGTGAAGATCTGGTCGTGCATCTCCCAGAACTTCCCCTGATCGTTGGCGCACGCGGCGGCGAGCGACGCGTCCCACGTGTTGCGATGCATCGGAAGCGGGAAGTCCATGAACCGGAGGCGAATCTTGCCCGTGTTGATCAGGTTCGTGCGGATGTCGGGCTCGGTCAGCGTGGCGAACTGCCCACATCCGGGGCACTCGAAGTCAGCGAACTCGATCACCTCGATTGGTGCGCTCGGGCTGCCGAGCAGGTACCCCTCCGCCTTCATCGGCGGCAGAGTCGGGTCTACGCGAGCGGTCAGCACCTTGGGCCGGCTGGCCATGAAGCCGAGCGCACCGATCCCCAGCACCGCGACGAGTCCGAGCGCCAGCCAGAATCCTCGACCGGGACCGGAGCGCTGCGATGCGGCTACCGCTCCGGGGCGTCGTCCCCGTCCTGCGCCCATTCGTTCCTTTGCCATGTTGATCTCTGTTCGGACTGCTGGATGGCGTCGTTGACGATGCGGCGGTTATCCGCCACCTCGGGAGTGTCGTACGTCGCGCGGACCTCGTAGTGAAACAGCTCGCTTCTCGCCTCGCCCAGCAGCTTCGTCAGCTCGCTCGCGTTCGCCAGGAGCGTTCCTTCGCCGTCGAGCTCGCGGATGCGCAGCGCGAGCTGTCGGAGGATCTGCTCGAGGTTGCGGGCGCGCCCGTCGTCATACGTTTGGTCCGACATGCTGCCAAGGAGGTCGGGGAAAGGCGGGACAAGCGACCGGGAGGTTCCTCTGGAGGGCTCCGGGGCCTGCGGGGGGAAAGCTAGAGACGTATCTGCATCACGCAAGCAATCGACGCGCGAACTGCCTTCGCATCACACGACGCGGCGCGAGGCGTGCATTGGCGGTGCCAGCCTTGACCTGCGCCACACACAGGGTGAGCATGCCTGTTCGCCTGCTGGCCATCGTGTAGAGCCTGCCGTCCGCCCGCGGCTTGCTCATCGGCGCACTACCCCTGCTTCAGGAGGAGGGTCCCATCGACGCTGATCTGCTGCGCATCCCGGTCGGACCCGGCTCGATGCACGTCGAGCGCTATGGACACGGCGGCGCCCCGATCGTGCTCCTGCACGGCTTCGGCACGTCGAGCTTCCTCTGGCGAAACGTCGCACCAGAGATCGCCCTCGCCAACCGCACGGCGTTCGCCGTCGACATGTTCGGGTACGGGGAGTCCGATCGGCCATTCGACGCGGACTTCGGCATCGCGGCCCAGGCGGAGCTGGTCGATCGCGCGCTCACCGCGCTGCGACTTCCCAAGGCGACGCTGGTCGGCGTCGATCTCGGCGGCGCCGTGGCGCTCCGCCTCGCTGCCGGCCGGCCGGAGCGAGTGGAGCGCCTCTTCCTGATCAATCCGATCGCCCTCGACGAGATCCCCGCGGGCGACGTGACCTCGCTCCAGCGAAACACCGCCCGCTTCGCCTTCCGTGCCTCGCGCGGGATCCTCGGTGCGGCGCCCATTCTCGGCGAGGTGCTGCGTCGCAGCGTGGCGAACGAGGCCAACATGCCCGACAAGCTCGTCGCGAGATATCTGGCACCTTATGTGGGCGAGGAGGGTTTAAATCATCTCCTCCTCCTTGCGCGCTCGATCGACGATGAGGACATGGCGGATGCCGAGCTGGGTTCGCTTCCCCAGCCTTCGCTGATCCTGTGGGGGGATCAGGATCCGTGGGTAGGTCCGCGCTTCGCGGACAGGCTCGCGGATCTGATTCCAGGGAGCCGTCTCGTTCGTCTTCCGGGAGTCGGACGGTTGGTTCCGGAGGAGGTTCCGGATACGGTGGTCTCCCTATTGCTCGAATTCATCGGGGCAGCGGCTGTTCACAGTTGATGCACAGGGCCGAATTCACGGCTAATTGGCCGCGAGAACTGGGATAACGCCCCGACATCGGTTATGTTTGTTAGAACATCTACCCTATTCCCAATACATGGCCAAGACACAGCAGAGAAGCACCGGGGCGCGGCGATTCGCAGCCCCCACTGAGCCCTCGCCCTTCGAGCAGGCGCGCGACGAGCTGTTCCAGCACATCATGCGTTGCGGCGTCGTCGGGTCCGATCCGGAGCACGCCGAGGAATGGTTCGCTGAGACGATCAAGTACATGACGGAGCGGTTCCCCGAGCTGAGCGAGCAGCAGATCGGCGACCTGAAGACGCTGGGCCTGCGCTTCGCGCAGCCGCCCAAGGCACGAGCGGAGACGGACGCAGCCTCCGCCGCCTGATCTTCCCCGCCATTACAGCACGACGACACGCCCCCAACCAGCTTGGGGGCGTTTGCGTTTCGGGACACCTTCGTTCAGCGCAGTGCGAGCAGCCGGGCGGGCGCGCAGCTCAGCGATCGGCTCAGCGGGCCGCGCGTCCATTCCATCTGAGGCCGACGCCGATTCGCGCACCGCCCCCAAACCCGACCTGGAGCGCGGGCGAGAAGCCGCGCCGCCAGCGAGGTCCCTCCAGATCCAGTACCAGCAGGAGGTTCGGCCGGATTCGATCTCGTGCCTCGGCGCGCAAGCTCACTCCGCCGCCGGCAGAGAGACCCCATGACGACTGACGAAAAGGATCGATGAGGAATCTCGCCAGCACGTCGAGGCGCCCCGACGCGCCCGACGAGCCGCTGGTGACGGGAGCACCGATGCCCGCGATCGCGCCGAGCCGAACGTACGGACCGATGGGGATCTGTGCGCCCGCGGCCAGCTGCACCGAAGTCCGCCGTCCGCCGATCACGTCGGCTCGCACCTCAGGCACGACGGTGACCGACGCGCTCGGCGCAGGGCTCTGCGCCGGCAGCCGATGGGCAGCCCCGAGCGAGATGGTCACGATGGTGAGAAGGGTGCCGTATGCGCCTCGGCCGAACCGACGGCTCATCGTGCGCGTGCGCGCCAGAGTGCGAGCGTGTAGTCGACGATGGACAGCACCGACGCGATCGCGACGATACCCAGCAGCCACGGCGCGACCGCGGGCAGCACCAGGAGTGCGGCGAGCGTGACCATCTGCAGCACCGTCACCACCTTCCCCGAGATGCGCGCCTGGAACGGCACGGTGCGCAGCCATGGAATGATGCGCGCGACGACGAACCCGACCGCCGTCGCAAGATCGCGCATGATGAGGATGAAGTAGGCGCCAGTGCCGAGCGCGCCGGTGAACAGCATCGTCGCCACCACGGTGAGCACGAAGAACCGGTCGGCGATCGGATCGAGCATCGCCCCCCACCGCGACGTCGCGTGCACTCGGCGAGCGAGCCAACCGTCCAGGAAATCAGTGACCGCGGCAACACCGATGATCCCGACTTGCGTCTCCTGCGCGCTCGACGCCACGAATCCCGCCGCGAGCGCGAGCCGCGAGCAGGAGATGATGTTGGGCAGCGTCCCGAGGGTCCGGCGTGGTGTCATCGCAGTGAATACTAAGCCGAGCTACGTGACGATGCACGGCGACGCATTGCTTGTCGCGTGCCGAGTCGCGCTCTAGCTTGGCGCGTCGGGGTACGGTCTCGAGCGCGAGGTGAACGTCGATGGCGAGAGCGATGCGGTTGGCGCGCGGCGTCTCGCGCGGAGCGTGGTTTCTGATGGTGATCCTGCTCACCCAATCGGGCTGGCCCGGACTTCGCTTTACGGCACGGGTCGAGAACGACCAGCGGCAGCACCCTCCCACGGACAACCTCGCGCGCGTGAACTTCGGCTCTGCAGACCAGGTGATCCGACTCGACACGGCCACCGCCGTCTCGGTGATGGCCGGTCTCGCACTGTGGCCCGCCGCCAGAGCGGCGCTGTGAGCGACGCCTCGGCATATGTGCCGATAGCGCACGTGAGCGCGGACCTGATCGGGGTCGGCTCGGGTCCGCTCCGCGACGCCGCGCTGCTCAGTGGCTTGCTCATCGCTGCGGCCAGCGCCGCCGGCCTCAACGCGGCGGCGGCGCCCATGGTGCGAGCGGGGAATGATGGCGGCATCTCCGCGATCCTGCTGCTCGATCCCTGCCACTTGAGTGTGCATTCCCTTCCTGATCGCGGACTGGCCCTCGTGGACGTGCTCGCGCGCGACGTCGCGCACGCCACCAAGGCACTGGACGTGTTCGTGCGACGGCTCGCGCCCGCGAGCGTGAAACGCGAGACCCGGATGCGCGGCTAGTGCGGACGTTCCTCCCACTCGTCCAGCTCCTGATCGTCACGACGGTGATCATCTGGAACATCGCCCTCACGAGCCGGATCGTGCAGGTCCGTCAGCTGCCGCGCGCCTTCGTCGCGCTCACGGCACTCGCGGGATTCCTACTCCTGCCCTCGCTGGTGATCCACCTTGCGACGACGAGCGCGATCACGGGACGAGCGGTCACGGAGGTGGACTGGCTCTGGCCGCTCACCCTCGTGATGTTCGCCATGCAGGCGGTCTACGCCGCGGCGCGCCGGCTCGTGAATCCCTTTCTCGGCTTCTTCATCTCCTCGTTCGACGTGCTCATCGCGATCGACGCGGTGCTGCGCTCCTTCGCGGCGAACGGCACGGTGTTGCCTGATCCCGCCCTGCTCTTTCTCGCGACGACGACGGGCGCGTTCTCTGTGATCCTCGGCTCGTCGACGGTGATCAGCTCTCCGTTCTTCCTGCTCGTGCCGATGATCGCTCCCGCGTTCCCCGCGCTGCGGCGGACGACGGCGACCTTCCGGCTCCTGCTCGCCGTCGTGGCCGGCTCGTGGGTGGTCATCTTCATCACGCAACTCACGCCGGCCGACCAGGCGGTGAAGTCCTATCGGATCCACGATCCGGCGGTGGAGAAGCTGGAGGAGCGTCCCGACGGAGACTTCGACATCGGGCTCAAGCTGTTCCCCGATCTCGATGGCCCGCCGCCGCCAGTCGCCATCCGCAACGACCTCTCGCTCGCCGACACGCTCCAGGTGTCGGTGGTGAGCGTGACGATCGTCCCGGAGGAGATGGACCGCCTCGCCCTCGACTCGCTCGCGCATTCGCTCGATCTCCTCCGGCGCGACAGCACGCAGCTCATCGTCACGCTCGGCTATCCGAGCCGCATCATCCCGCTGCCCGGTCGCACCTTCAGCGACGCGGCGCGTCTCAAGACAATCGACGGAATTGTACGCCGGCTCCATCCCGACATCCTGCTGCCCGCCGAGGATCCGTACGGCTCAGGCACCCGCGCCGCCGGACAGCGCGCGCCGCAGTACTGGGAAAGCTTTCTCACGCGCGCCCGCGCGATCGCCAAACGCGCCGACAGGCACGTGCGCATCGGCGTAGCCGCGTCGGCCTATGACCGTCGCGACAGCACTCTGTACGCGTGGGCCGCCGAGCGCGGCTCGCCGGTGGACGTGGTGGGCTTCACGCTCTACCCGTCGCGCACCGGTGTGCGCACGCTCGACGCGGCCACGCATGCGGCCGACCGCTGGATGCGCGAGTCGAATTCGACGAAGGAGCACTGGGTGTTCGCCGCGGGTGGGTTTCCAGAGGCCCACGGTGAGGCGAGCCAGGAGCGCGCGGTCTGGGCCGCGCTCGCGTGGGCGACGAGCCGCCCGCAGGTCAAAGGCCTGATCGTGAGCGAGGCAGGCGACTACGGCACGATCCGCGGCCTCCGCGCTCCCGATGGCCACCTGCGCCGCGTGGCGTTCGCAGTGATGCGAGCCATGCGAGGGATACGCGAGTCGGCGGCGGCGACGCCGCAGTTGAGAGTGCAGTGAGGCTTGGCTGGCGCTCAACTGCAAAACCGGTAGTGAGTACTTAGGGTCCCGGTACTCGGATTGGCAGACTGGCTCCCGTAATCAGAACGGAGCGCTGTCCGCGGGGAACGCCTCTGATCATTCGAGCGGAGTGGCGGCAACTTCGAGCGCCGTCGCCTACCTCCAGCTACCAGTACCAAGTACCGAGTACTGGAGTTCAATCCCACCCCAAAACACCGGGAGCCCGTCTGCCAATCCGGCTACCGAGGTGGCCAAGTACTCGCTACTGGTGTTGCAGTGCTCCACGAACGATCCCCTCCACCCTCCTATTCTCAACGAAGTACGCTCGCGCCACCGCGCGCATCTGCTCCGCCGTCACCGCGCGCACCCGCGCCTCGAACTCCGTCAGCTCGCCGAGCCGACCGAAAAGAAAAGCGTCCACCATCTCGCCCAGTACCGCGCCGCCGCTCTGCTGCCGGATCGCATGCACGCCGAGCGCGTACGTCTGCGCCTGCTGCAGCTCCTTCGCCGTCACCGGCTCGTCGCGCAGCTTCGCGAACTCGTGCAGCAGACCCTGGCGCGCTACGTCCTCCTTCTCGGGCGACGTCGCGATGTAGCTCACGAAGGCGCCGGCCAACGCGCGCTCGCTCGAGAAGGCGTGCACGGTATAGCCGAGCGACTGCTTGTCGCGCAGCTCGTCGAAGAATCGCCCGCCCAGTCCACTCGCCACGCCGGCGATCATCGCCGTGGCGAAGCGCGCGTCGTCGTTGCGCGCCGGTCCGGGGAACAACAGCGCGAGCGCCGTCTGCGCCTTCTCGCGCCGTTCGATCCGCTGCACGATACCTTCCGCCCACATGGGCGGTGCAAGCGGCTCGGCCTCGCCACCTCGCAGTGAGCCGAACGCGCCAGCCACGAGTGCCGCGAGCTCCTCGGGATCCGCGTCGCCCACGACGCCGATCATCGTCGGCGCCTCGAGCACGTGCGATCTGTGCCACTCGCGCAGCAGGTCCGGCGTGATCGTCGGCAGGGAGTCCTCGTCGCCGGTGGCGGGCACGCCGTACGGATGCCCCGCGAATGCTGATTGCGTCGCCAGCCTGACAGGATAGCGATACATGTCATCGCGCATCGCCACGAGATCGGCGAGCGCGATCGCGCGCTCCGTCTCCACCGCCTCTTCCGGAATGATCGCGTTCTGCGCGACGTCGGCCAACAGCTCGATCGCCTCCGACGCGTAGCGCGACGGCACGCTGATCAACCACCCGAAGCTCTCCGATCCCGTGCTCCCGGTCACGCTCCCACCCAGCAACTCGCCCTCCTCGGCGATCTGCATCGCCGTGCGGCGCGCGGTGCCCTTCAAGGCAGACCGCACGAGGAGCGAGGTGAGTCCCGCGCGCTCCGCGGGCTCGTCGCGCGCCCCGCCGAACGCGTACACCCCCGCGTGCAGCAGCGCGCCCGCCTTGCGGCGCACGAGCACGGGCACACCCGCGGCAGTGTGGAAGACCTCTACTCCAGCCTCCGCACGACCGGCGCGAAGTCTGGTGTGCACCGCTGGCGCGACCACGGTCGGAACGGTCGGCGGTTCGACTGCGGCGCGCGGCGCATCGTCGAGCAGCGCCCGCATCGCCATCGCGTCGCCGGAGATCGCGGCGCTCTTCTCGGGGCGATAGATCACGACCCCGGCCTGATCCGGATCGAGGTACAGGCGTGCGAGCGCCTGGAGCTCGTCGGTGGTGACGTCGAGCGCGCGTCGCAGATAGTCGTCGCCGATCGTCCAGTCGCCGAGCGCCTCCCACTCGGCGATGTAGTTCGCTTGTCCTTCCATGTCCTCGAGGCGGCGCACCCAACGCGACTCGTACACGCGCTTGGCGCGGAGCAGTTCGGCCTCACTCACTCCGTGCTCGCGCACGTCGCGCAGCTGCGCCCAGATCGCGCGCGCCGCGTCCGCGGCGCGCTCCGGCGGCGATTCGGCGTGTATGACGAACACCCCCAGCGACGTCGGCGTGTAGTCGTACGCCGACACCGACGTCGCCAGCTTGCGCTCGCGCACCGCGCGGTACAGCCGCGAGGCGCGCCCCGAGGCGAGCACCGTGCCGAGGATGTCCAGGCCCGGCGTCGCGTCGTCGAGCGTGGGCGGCGTGCGCCAGCCGAACGAGATCTGCGTCTGGCCGATGTCGCCCGTCCACTCGCGATAGCGGAAGCCGGAAGCGTTCTCCTCGATCGGCCCAGGTGATCGCTCCGGTGAGCCGGCCGGCAGCGCACCATAGCGCGCCGTGAT
Organism: Gemmatimonadaceae bacterium; assembly: GCA_039920785.1. Taxonomy (GTDB): domain Bacteria; phylum Gemmatimonadota; class Gemmatimonadetes; order Gemmatimonadales; family Gemmatimonadaceae; genus AG11. The sequence continues at coordinate 25,618 of JBDSDB010000207.1, read as the reverse complement.
CTCGCGGATCGCGTCGTCCGGGTCCACGTCGCCGACGACGACGAGCACCGTGGTTCCAGGATGGTAGAAGTTGCGATAGAAGCGGATCATCGCGTCGCGCGTCAGCGCACGCAGGCCGGGCTCGCGCCCGATCCGCCACCGCCGGATGCGATGCCGGTCGTGCAGCAACTCGAACAGCGTCTCCGTCGCCACGGCGCTCGGGTTGTCGGACTTGCGATTCGCTTCCTGGATGATCACCTCCAGCTCGCGCGCCAGCTCATCGACGTCGATCAGCGAATTGGCGTAGGCGTCGAACTGGACGTCGAGCCCCGCGGCGAAGTTCGACGCGGGTAGGACTGTGTAGTAGCTCGTGTGATCGTAGATCGTCGCGGCGTTGAGATACCCACCCACCGACTTCGTCTGCCGCGCGATCTCGCCCACGCCGCGCGTCGGCGTCCCCTTGAAGTACATGTGCTCCAGCACGTGCGCGATGCCAACGACGTCGTCCGTCTCGTCGAAGTAGCCCGCGCTCACATAGGTGACGATGGCGACGACGGGTGCGGAGCTGTCGCGACGCACCAGCACTCGCAGGCCGTTGTCGAGGACGATGCGACGCACCGTCGCGGGATCGAGTGCGATGGAGAGATCGGAGACGGTCATTGGGCGGCGTTAGACGATGGCGAGACGGCGGTGGCGCAGGACGAGAAGCCCCAGGAGAAAGCTCGTCGCCCCGTAGCCCGCGAGCCACCACATCAACGGCCAGGGCAGCGCGAGCGGCGCGCCGGCCGCCAGAAGGTGGACTCCGCTGACCGACGCGTACACCTCGTCCGTTCTGTGCAGCGGCGGTAGCAGATAGAGGAGTCCGGCGAGCGGATGCGTGGAACCGCCGAACTTTCCCCATGCGAAGGTCGAGAGCACGGACACGGCGACGAGCGAGAGCCAGTCCCACCGCGCTGCCGCCGAGAGCAGGAACGCGATCCCCGAATAGCACAGGAACATCAGCGCCACCACCGCCATCAACGGCCACGACAGCACCGCACCCACCGCGGCGCCGTAGATGACGCCGAGCAGCGCCATCACGCCGAGAAACGCCACCCAGTGAATCAGGAACGCCTGACCGTAGTAGCGAGCCGGCGTCACCGGCTTCGCGAACAAGAAGCGATAGAAGCCGAGCTTGCGGTCGTTCGCGACGATGCCGTTCATGGCGAACAGCGCTCCGAGGAAGACGAGCGTCCCCAGGAAGGTGCGCAGGAACCCGTAGTGCAACTGGCCGAGCATCGCCGCGCGGGCGGCGGTCTCCGATCCGAACCTTGCGACGACCTCCTGCGACACGGGCGCCTCGTGTCGCAGGAGCATGGGCATGAGAGTGAGATAGCCGAACAACATGGCGACGATGAACGTCGGTGTGCCACGATCCATCAGGTAATCGCGGAGCTGCCAGAGTCCGTACGCGGCGATCCGCGCGCGTCGCGGCTCCGTGGCGGGTGGCATCGTCGCCGCGCCCGGCGCCCGCGTCTCGACACTCGTGCTCATCGCTGTCCCTCCCCGGCGCCGACCGCCTCACGGAACTGCTGTTCGAGCGCCGAGTGCACGGGTTGGAGCGCGCTGACCAGCGCCCCATTTCGAACGAGGTCGGCGATGCCGGCGTTGAGCGCATCGAGCGTGATGTCCGCCAGCTCGAACTCGCCGTTACCGACCGCGCGCGCCGCCGGAAACGTCAGCGCGAGCTGTTCGACGCCGCGCGCCAGCGTGATGCGATATGACGTCGTCTCCGCGGTGTCGTGGTCGATGGTGGCGCGCACGTCGACCACTCGCTGCAGACGGCCTCGGTCCATGATCCCTACACGATCGGCGAGCCGCGCCAGCTCGTCGAGATTGTGCGACGCGATGAGGATGAGCCGGTCGTCGCGCCGCAGCGAGTTCACGACGTCCCGAAAGCGCCCGGTCCACACCGGGTCGAGCCCGTGCGTCGGCTCGTCGAGCACGATCACGCGCTCGCTGCACAGCAGCGATTGCGCCAATCCGAGCCGCTGCAGGTTGCCCTTGCTCAGCTGCCGCACGCGCTTGGTCTGATGCTCCTCGAGTCCGAGCAGCTCGATCACCTCGTCCACCCGCGCGTCGCGCGCACCGGCCGGCACGCCGGCGAGCAGCGCATATCGCCGCAACGCGTCGCGCGCGCGCCAGGTGGGAGGGATGTTCACGAGCTCGGACAGGTAGCCGATGCCGTGCGCCTCGATGAAGCGACGCGGCTCCATCCCCTCGATGCGCACTGTGCCCTCGCTCGGCGCGAGGAAACCCATGAGCAGCGCGATCAGCGTGCTCTTGCCCGCGCCGTTCGGGCCCGCGAGCCCGAACACCTCGCCCGCGTGCAGCTCCAGGGTGAACTCCTCCAGCGCGCGCACCTGCCGTCCGGTGAGGCTACGATACCGCTTGCCGACCTGGACGAACGAGATCACGATGCTCGCGTATTCGAGGAGAGAGATGGAGCGGGTGCCGGCGAGCAGCTCGCCAGCACCCCGTGCCGCTCGCGAGGATCAGCGAGGATTCTGCGCGCCCTGACCCGGCAGCGCGCCCCCCGCCGGCGCCGGCTGTCCCGGCACGACGGAGCCTGGCGCCGGCTTGCAGCTGCTCCACGCACCCGGCCCAGCGCGATCGATCCACTTGACCCCTTCGTCAAGGCGGCCGAGCCGCACCAGCGAGCAACCGAGGAAACCCTGCGACAGCTTGTCGCTGGCGTCGGCCTCGACGGCGCGGGCATAGAAGCGCCGCGCGGCGTCGAAGTTCTGCTGCGAGAAGCTCACCGTGCCGAGCTCGCGCAGCGCGGCGCCGTTCGCAGGCCCCAGGCGCACCGCGGTGACCGCTTCCTGGTTCGCCGTGTTGATGTTCCCCGCCTCTCTCGCCATCCGCGCCAGATAGACGTGCGGCAGAGGGTCGCTCGGGTCGTCCTTCGCCGCCTTCATGAATTCGCCCACCGCCGCCTCGCGCCGCCCTTCCCGGTACGCGGTGACGCCGTTCGTGAAGGCTCCACTGCTCGAGCCCCGCCCATTCACCGCGTACCACGCCAAACCGCCGACGGCAATCAGCACGAGCACGCCGAGCAGGGGCAGCAGCCAGGCCGGCCGCGCGCGCTCGGCGGGCACCGCCTGCGGTGCGCCCTCGAATCGCGCACGCGCGCTCGGGTCCAGCGGCCCGGTGGGCGTGATCGTCGCGCCCGAAGAGACGCGCGCAGGCGGAACTGCCGCTGCGTTCGCCGCCGGAACGGGCGCGGTCTCCCCCATCAGGCCCGCCTCGAGCTTCAGGAACGCGTCGCGCGACGAGTTGACGTCGCCCTCGGTGACCTTGTAATCCACCCGCGACGCGCGCTCGCGCGCCGCGTGGAATTCGGCGAGCGCGTTCGCCTGCTCGAGGGAGAGAAAGTGCCGTTGCCGCAGCTCGCGGATCAGCATCTGGCCCGAGAGCGAGGTTCCGCCCACCAGGGAACGAAGACCCGTCTCGGTCGCTGTCCACGCCTCGATCAGATCCGCCGCCAGGTCCTCACTGTCCCGACTCATGCTCAGCCGAGCCACGATCGGCCGCGCCGAGTGGATGGCATCGAGCGCGGCGCGTTGCGAGCCGGCGATCATTGCACGATTCGCAGAACTCCAGCGTCCGCACTGGCGCGGACGAACAGCTCGGCGTCATGGCTTGGCACCCGCACGCCCGTCTCACGGTAGGTGCGCTTCGCCATCCGCATCATGAACTCCCGCAGCGTCGCATCTCTTCCCGAGTTCTTCTCCTCGTCTAGCATCGAGCGCACGATCTCCTCCCACGAGCCGGTGAGCTGCCGTCCTTCCCGCGTCAGAATGGAGTGGACGCCGAGATCGAGATCGTCGGGTCGTACCCCATCCTCCGCTTTGGAGTCGGCAAGTGAGGAAAGAAGCGTGCCGAACAACTCGAGCTGCCCGCGAGCCACCTCGACCTCGCCGCTTTCGTTCGCCGAGGCACCATCCACCTCGATGAACAGCTCATCGATGTCGTCCAGCTCTCCGCCGAGCTCCGTGAGACGATCCTCCCAGGGCTTCAGGTCGGCGTCGTGCTCGTCCAGCTTGTATGCCGCGCGCTTCAACTCGATGAGGCGCCAGATCCCCAGCTCGTCCCAGTGCTCTTCCGGCGTGGTGCGCTCGAAATGGTACAGCGCCGCCTCGTAGTCGCTCCGGTCGTACAGGATGTTCGCCAGATAGATCCGCGCCTCGGCGTGCTCGTTGTCCACCTGGAGCGATTTCCGGAGCGAGGCGATCGCGGTGTCGTCCTCGCCGAGCCGGTGCTGCGCGTAACCGACGCACGCGATGGCCTCGGCGCTCTCGGGCGCCTGCTGCACCGCCACCTCGAAGAATTCCAGCGACACGGCGAACAGCTCGCGCCGGTCGCGAAGCGACGCCTCGCGAAACAGCGCGCGGCCCACCTGGAGCATCAGATCGAGGTCGTCCGCGTAGCCCAGTTCGAGCGTGCGGCGGAAGCACCGCAACGCCGCCTCCTCGAGCCCGAACTTGAGCAGCGTCTCGCCGAGTCCCGCGAGCGCGTCCTCGTGCTCGGGCTCCAGGACCAACGCTTCCTCGAAGCTGCGCCGCGCCCACGCGAACTCCTCGCGAGCGAGACGCGCGTACCCCACACCAATGTGCAGCTCCACGGAGGTCGGGTAGAGCGTGAGCCCTTCCCGCAACACGTCGAGCGCTTCGTCGTACTGCCCTTCGTTGTACAGCTGGTGGGCGCGCTCGTCGTACTCTTCGGAGCTCAGGAACGGGGTGGGCATAGGTACCAAAGCCTCCGGCTCGTGAGGGGTTACCTATTGTACCATTCAGAGACTGCCAAGTTCAACGGCTTGACACTCGCTTCCGTGCACAAATTCCAGAGGCCCGGCCCGGAGTTCCTCAACCGCGCCGCTCGTCGCGGTCGGACAGCTCCGCGGAGATCTCGCCGGCCAACAGGGCGTTGGCCTCGAGCAGCCCGAGGTTCGCCCTGAGAGAGCGTCCCTCCGTCGCGCGCTCCACCGCGCTGAGGAGGAAGGGGGTGACGGCCGCCCCCCGGATTCCCGCCGATCGTGCTTCACCGAGCGCCTCGTGCACCGCGCGGTCGACCAGGGCAGCGTCGAGGGCGACCGCCTCCGGGGGCGGCTGGACGACGAGCGTCGCCTGCCTGCGACCGAGGAGCCGCGCCGCCAGGTGGATGTCGGCGATCTCGCGAGCGCTCTCGACTCGCGCCGGCAGTCGCAATCCGGAGGTCCTCGTGAAGAAGCCCGGCAGCTCGTCGGTTCGGAAGCCGATGACCGTGACGCTTAACGTTTCCAGCCGCTCGAGGGTGGCGGCGAGGTCGAGCACGGACTTGGCGCCCGCGCAGACGACGACCATGGGCGTGCGCGCCAGCTCGAGCAGGTCGGCCGACTCGTCGAACGGCGCATCACGATGTATCCCGCCGATCCCCCCGGTGGCGAACACCGTGGCTCCTGCCGCGCTGGCGATGCTCAGAGCGGCGGCAACGGTGGTCGCGCCGTCGGCCCGCTGAGCCATCGCGACGGGCAGGTCGCGCGCCGAGACCTTCCGCACGCCGTCGCGCTCGAGGAACCGTACAAGCTCGCCCTGGTCGAGGCCGAGGGTGCAGATCCCCTTCACCACGCCGGTGATCGCCGCGAGAGCCCCGGCCTGTGCCGCCGCGGCGACCATCCGTTCGGCCGCTTCGCGGTTCGCAGGGATCGGCAGTCCTTGCGCGAGCACGGAGCTCTCCAGCGCGACTACGGGGCGGCCCCACGCGATGGCGTCGGCGACTGCGGGTAAAATACGAAGCGCGGACATGGCCAGCAAAGCTAGCCGTCCGCGCTTCGTCGCGATGCCTCGCGGTCCCCACCGCTCAGTACGCTCACGGGCCCCTCCCAACTGACGATCCCCGCGTGGCTGATTCAAGAGCACGTCGCGTGCCGCAATCGCCCGCATGGAAGGTCATGGCGCGGGCTCCGGCGCGCGCGGCCGGCGCGGCCATGACCGCGCGATCGCATCGCCCATGCGCGCCATCATCACCTGCGGCTCGCTGTCGAGAATCCAGCGCTGGTCCTGATTCTCTTTGGTCAGCACGCACGCCACGACGCGGCTCTGCAACGGGAAGAGCGCGCACTCGGCGCGCACTTTGTCCGTCGCCCCCGTCTTGTGCGGCACGTCGAGCGCATCCACGTGCCGCTGCAGCAGCTCGTGATCTTCATTGTGCGCCAGGAAGTCGAGCATTGTGCTGTCAGCCGTTGGGCTCACCGCCTTTCCATCGGCCAGGAGCGCGAACAGCCGCGCCAGCTCGTTCGGCGTGCTCACGCCGAGCCCGTACTTCACCGAGCTGTCCATCGCCACGCTCGCCATGCGCAGATACACCTTGGAGTGCACCTTGGTGTGCGGCAGACCGAGCGCCTCCATCTTCTCCCACACGCGACGGATGACGATGCGGTCGAGCAGCAGATTGGTCGCCGTGTTGTCGCTGACCGTCGTCATGAGCCACGCGGCGTCACGCACCGTGACGACGGCGTTGTCGTGCAGAAACTGCAGCTGCCCCGCGCCCGGTACCTTGTCGATCTTCAGCAGCGTGAGCTGATCGTCGAGCGACAGCTGCTTCTTCTCGACGAGATCGAACACCGTGACGAGGATCGGCACCTTGATGAGGCTCGCCGTCGGGAAGGTTTCGTCCCCGCGTCGCTCGAGCCGCTCACCGGTATCGAGGTCGTGCACCGCATAGCCGACGACGCCGCGATGCGCCGAGGCCAGCGAGTCGAGCACGCGTCTGAGCGACGCCGTATCCGCCCGGATGAAGCTCGGCGTCGCCGCTGCACCCTTGAGTTGGCCGCCGGCGCACGCCGGCATCCCGAGCTGCGCCGCCATCAGCAGCGCGAGATGTCGCCCGAGATGCCGGGCGCGCATCAGCGCGACTCGTGCGGTTCGGCGTCCGGAAGATCCTCGGCGCGCACCGACTCCAGTAGATCGCGCTCGTTCGAGGTCGCATCGTACACGGCGACGACTCTGATCACCTCACCGGTGTAGGCATCGAACGTCTTCACCTTATCCTTCCCGACGCGGATCTCGTGGCCGTCCTCGAACCGAAGGATGACCTGCGGATGGTCCAGGTTGACGTAGGCCTTGCGAAGCTTGACTGGGACGGGAGGCATGCGATCACGAGGAAGAGAGAGCTCGAAGCTGGTACGACGCGAGGTGCGTCGATACGTGGTGTGGATGGGCGGATCGTCGAGGGAGTTGCGCGCTGGTCGCCGCTCAGGTGACGGTGCCCACGTCGTGAGTGTATCGCTTCCAGTCGTCGCGCGCGAGGATGTCGTCGATGTGCTCGACTGCCGATTCGACTTCGTCGTCGCGCGTGTAGAAGTGCGGCGCGACGCGAATCCCCGCGCCCGGCCGGTAGTCGATGATCACGTCGCGCGCGAGCAGCGCGCGCGCCACCTCGAGCGCATGCGGCACGTCGAACGCGACCGTCCCGCCGCGCCTGTCGGAGGCGCGCGGCGCACTCACGGGAAAGCCCCGCGCGTCGGCGAGCGCGATCAACCGCTCGGTCTGTCGCACGCTCTTGGCGCGGATGGCGTCCATCCCCGCCTCGCGCAGGATTCGCGGGCCCGCCGTCGCGGCGAACAGCGCGGGGACGACGGGCGTACCGCCCAGCCATCGCCACGCATCGTCGGCGTAGTCCATCTCCGAGGCGAACGCGAAGGGATGCCGGTGCGCCTGCCAGCCGGTGAGCGCGGGCGCGAGCGTGGCGCTCAGGTCGGGCCTCACCCAGAGGAAGCATCCACCCGGACCGCCGCACAGCCACTTCAGCACTCCGCCCGTGAGGAAGTCGACGCCCAGCGCGTACACGTCCACGGGCAGGACACCAACGGAGTGGTAGGCGTCGAGCGACACGAGCGCGCCGACCGAATGTGCGTGCGCCGCCACGCGCGCCACGTCCATCACGTATGCGGAGCGGAAGAGAACGTGCGAGATGGCGACGAGTCGCGTCCGTTCATCGATCGCCTCGATGAGGCGGTCCTCGCTCACCCCGACGCCGTCATCGCTCGGCACGACGACGATGCGAGCGCCGAGTCGGGTGGCGAGCCGGTCGTACACATAGCGCACGGACGGGAAGTCCAGCTCGCTCATGACGATGGTATCTCGCGGAGCGACGTACTCCAGGGACGTCAGCACCTGCGCCTGCGCCATCGACACGGTGGGCACCATTGCCACCTCGCGCGGGCCGGCGCCGAAGAGGGGCGCGATCTCGTCGCCGACGGCGATGGGCATCTCCCACCATCCCTCGGCCCACGCGCGCACGCCGCGCGTCGCCCATTCCCGCGCATATTCGGCGAGCCGTTCGGGCACCTCACGCGGCATCGCGCCGAGCGAGTTGCTCACGAGATACGTCGTCGAGTCCACGATGGGAAACTCGGGACGGAAGCGCAGCAGCGGATCACCGATCATGTCAGGCCACCAGCGACACGCGCGCGGCGCGACGAGCGCGTCACGGCGTATACGATCACCGCCACGACGATCACGATACCCGCGGCTCGCCACTCCGCCGCGTGCACTCCCGAGAGCAGCCACCCGATCACCAGCACGGCGAGCCACGGCGCGACGCGTCCGCCGGGCACCTGAAACGGGATGCCGCCGCTTCGCACGTCCCGCCGCTGCAGCTCGGCGGCAGCGAGGCAACACGCGGCGTACACGATCAGCACCGTCACGTTCGCCGCGACGGCCAGTACCTCGAAGTTCCCGAATAGCGCGAGCGCGGCCACGACAGTCGTCTGCGCCACGATCGCCACATGCGGAGTGCGATGCGTCGGATGGACGCTGGCGAGAGCCGCCGGCAGAAAGCCGTCGCGGCCGAACGCGAACAGCATCCGCGGCACGGCGAGCGTCATCCCGCTCACGTACGCGAACATCGACACCGCCGATCCAACGAGGATCATCGTCCGCCCCGCCGGTCCGATCGCCACGCCCGCCGCGGACGCGAGCGGAGTCGGGTCGCCCGGCAGCGCACTCCCGAGCACCCCCTGCGCGACGATCTGGATCGACACATACACGACGGCGATCGCTGCCATCGCTACGAAGATCGCGCGCGGCACGGTGCGCGCTGGATCATGGATCTCGCCGCTCGGCACGAGCGCGCTCTCGACGCCGAGGAATGCGAAGATCAACAGTACCGAGGCGCGCGAAACAGACGCAGTGCTCGGCGCGCTCGTCCACTCGAGATTGCCGCGCTGCATGCTGAACAGCCCGACGGCGATGAGAATCAGAAGCGGCAACAGCTTGGCCGCAGTCGCGATCGTGTTGAACCGTGTCACACCGGCCACGCCACGCGCGTTCGCCGCGGCGAGCGCCACGAGGACGACGACGAGCGCCGCGCGTCGTCCCGTGACGCCGAGTGCGGGGACGAGCGCTAGCAGCGAGTCCGCGAAGAAGGTGGACACCGCCGACACCCCGAGGGTTATCCCGACCCACAGCAGTGCGCCGGCGATGAATCCGACGAACGGTCCGAACGCCGTCTCCACGTACGCGTACGGACCGCCGGTCATCGACACACGGCTGCCCGCGGTGGCGAAGCAGATCACGATGAGCGCCATGGCCGCGGTGCACGCGAGATACGCCAGCGGCGCAGCGGGTCCGACGGCGGCGGCGACCCCCGCGGGGAGTCGGAAGATGCCACCGCCGATGGTGACGTTCACGATCCCCGCTGCCAGCCCCCACGTGCCAATCACGCGCGCGAGCTTCCTGTCCGGTGTCGCCCCGATCGGAACGGGATCGCTCACGGCTGCGTCGCGCGCTTCCGATGGAACTCCGCGTCGGCGTTCCAGGTAGGCATGCCGGCCGTGTTGGCAATCGAATTGGCCGCGCGGAGCACGATCTCGGTCAGCTGCACGGCGCCGCCGAGATCGAAGCCGGCACGATACTCGTCGGACGGCTGATGATACCGGTTCTCGGTGAAGTCCTCCGACTGTTTCAAGCCCCACTCCCTGGGCCGGCCGACGAAGTCGGTTCCCGCCTCGATGGACACGGCGGGCACGCCAGCCTTTGCGAGTGAGAAGTGGTCGGAGCGATAGAAGTGGCCGGCCTCGGGATGATCCTTCGGAGTGAGTCGCATCCCCAGCGGTTTCAGGATGGCGGAGAACTGTGGTCCGAGCGAGCTCTTGGTATCTCCCAAGAGGATGAGATCGCGGGTGCGTCCGAGAAAGTTGGTCTCGTCGACATTGAGGTTTGCCGCGATCTGGGCCAGTGGTACGGTCGGGCTCTGCGCGAAATACGCGGAGCCGAGGAGGCCGGACTCCTCCGCCGTGACGAAGAGGAAGAGGAGCGACCGCTTCGGCCGCGCGCGCGCCGCCGATACGCGCGCGATCGCCAGGATCGAGGCGACGCCCGAGGCGTTGTCGAACGCGCCGTTGTAGATCGAGTCGCCGTTGACGGGCGTGCCGATGCCGAGGTGGTCCCAGTGCGCGCTGAGCGCCACATACTCCTTGTTCAGCCGCGGATCGCTGCCGCGCACCACGCCGACGACGTTCTCCGACGAGACGCGCTGCACGCGGCTCCCCACGGAGAGATCCATCATGATCCCCGTTGATACGGGCCTGAACTCGCGCGTCGCCGCCTGGGTGCGCAATGCTTCCAGGTCGAGTCCAGCCTGCATCAACAGCGAGGTCGCCGCGCTGTCGGTGATCCAGCCGCGGACACCGAGCGGTGCGGGCAGCGTGGCATCGCGTGGAAGGAGCCGATGCTCGGTCGCGTTCGAGCCCGTCACCACTTGCCACGGATAGCCCGCGCGGTCTGTCCGGTGCACGATCAACATTCCGGCGGCGCCCCGCCGCTCGGCCTCCTCGAACTTGTACGTCCACCTGCCGTAGTAGGTCATCGCGACACCGCCGAAGAGTGACGGCTCCGCGGGCGGCGCGGGCGGATCGTTCACCAGAACGAGCAGCACCTTTCCCCTGAGGTCGGCTCCCTTGAAGTCGTCCCACCGGAACTCCGGCGCCACGGCACCGTATCCGATGAACACGAGCTCCCCGCGCGCGCTTCCCTGCTCCTTCGCGCTTCCTCCCCAGATCACGACGTCGTTCGGCTGGCGGAGCGTCGCTGAGGCCTTGCCGCTCGCCACTGCGCGAACTGTTGCTGGCAGCGTGGCCATCACGTCGATGGGGACGGGCTGGAAGTACGAACCGTTCACGCCGGGCTCCACACCGAAGGCGCGCAGCTGCGCCGCCACGTATTCCGCGGTCAGGCGGCCGCCGCGCGCACCGGGCGCGCGGCCCTCGAGCAGGTCGGAGCTGAGGAAGCGGAGATGCGCGTCGAGCTCCTCGGAGGTGATCGACGACGTGACGGGTCTGGCCTGCGCCGACAGCGCGAGCGGCAGGGTGAGCAGCAGCGCCGAGAGGGCGCGAGCGAGGGTTGGAGACATAGATTGTGCTGTAGCGAGAGAACGGCCCGAAGTTCGCAGCGGAAGGCGAGACAAGACTAGACCTGGCACTCGCAGGACGCCACCATTGCTTCCGCGCCGGCTCGTGCCGGCGCGCCGACCACCGTCACCCGGAACTCACATGCACGTACGCTCCCGCTCCACTCTTCACATCGCCCTCGCAGCCGGTCTCGTCCTCGGCGCCGCCGCGCGTCCCGCAGAGGCGCAGCAGGCGCCAGCGCAGCAGCTGCAGCAGCAGCACGAGCAGTCTCTCGTGCCGCGCACGCCTCCCCCCGACGTCGCCGCGCCAGCGCGGACTTCCGCCGGGCCCACGATGGACGCCGCGAGCGTCGCGGTGCGACAGCCGGTCACCTCGGAGACTCGTGCGCCGAACGCACCCGCTCGCCGCGCCGGTTACGGCAGGCCTGTGGCGCTGATGGCGGTTGGCGGCGCTGCGCTCCTCGCGGGGCTGATCATCGGCGACGGTGCGGGATACGCGATCGCCGTCGGCGGCGCGGTCATCGGCCTGTACGGGCTCTACGAGTACTTGCAGTAGCGTCCGGCAGTACTCGATCGTCACTGGTGTAAGAAGGGCGGGCATCCTTCGGGTGCCCGCCTTTCGCGCATCCGCTCGCCGCACCGAGCGGAAGAGGTAGGCATTCGCCTGGCGGGCACGGCGTTCGAGGGTGATCGCTGCGGCCGCTGCGGTCTCAACGAGTACCTGGAGCAGTCGTGAGCAGACGCATCGCGCTCGTGCTCGGTGGAGGAGGGCTCAAGGGTTTCGCGCACATCGGCGTGCTCCGCGCGCTCGAGGAGCGGGGCATCGTGCCGGACGTCTATGGCGGCACGAGCATCGGGGCCATGATCGCCTCCTCCTATCTCGCAGGGACCAGTGTGGACCAGCTCGAGGCGCGCGCCAACGGACTGCGCAAGCGCGATCTGTTCCGACTGAACCACTTCGGCATGCTCCTGGAGCGCATGCGCTCTCCCTCCATCTATCTGGAGGAGCCGCTGCGCGAGCTCTGTCTCGGGGCCATCCCCGACGTGACGTTCGCCGAGCTCCCGAAGCGCCTGCTCGTGAACACGGTGGACCTCGACCGGGGAGCGCGCGTGGTGTGGGGGCTGCCCGGACTCGAGGATGTCTCGGTCCGAGACGCGGTGTACGCGTCGTGCGCGCTGCCGGGCTTCTTCCCGCCCGGGAAAGTGTCCGGCCGCACCTGCATCGACGGCGGTGTGGTGGACAACCTGCCGGTCTCCGTGGCCTCGCACTTCGCCGACCTCGTCATCGCGGTGGACGTCGGCAGCTCGGACGCCGGCCAGGCCGCCCAGGCGGAGGGCCAGGGATTCGCAGCGATCTACATGCGGGCCGCGACGATGATGATGCACGCGCTACAGCAGTTCCCGCTCGCGCGGTGGCACGGCCCGCCCATGGTGCTCATCCGCCCCCGCGTGGACGACGCCCACTGGCTGAGCTTCACCGACACGGCGGCCAACATCGCCGAGGGATACCGCTCGGGGATGCGCGCGCTCGAGCGATTCGACTCGTACTGGGGCCAGTCGAACTGCGTCTTCCCGCGTCGCCGCGTGCAGATCGTCGTGGAAGAAGACTTGTGCACGGGCTGCGGTACCTGCGTGGCGCTCGCGCCATCGGTGATGGCGATGGATGCGTCTGGCAAGGCGTTCGCCCGAACGCCTGTGGTCGAATGGTCGCCGGCCGACGGCGGCTTCGTGCACGAGTGCCCGACTCGCGCGATCTCCGCTGCGAACCTCGACCGCCGCGCGTCGAACGTCGACCTACAGGCGTTGCGCGACCCGACGCCGAGCGGCGGCGCCGCGGCATGACGGCCTGACGGCGGTGAGTTGGTGAATTAGTGATGCAGTGAATCGGTCGGTGAGTTGGTGAACCAGAAGCGAATGGCCACGAACCGGCGTGCGAGCTCCGCCGCGGAGTCACCGTGCCGGTTCGTGGACTGTGACGTTCAATGCACTAATTCACCGACCAATTCACCACTTCACCCATTCACCCATTCACCTATTCACCCATTCACCGATCCCGACTTCCCACCACCGTCACATAGCTCGCCCCGTCCAGCCTGAACTTCGCGCGGCCGGCGCGCACCGGTACGCGCGGCCCTTCCGTCATCGTGTGTGTGGCGTTCGTCGTCCATACGCGCAGCGAGGTCAGCGCGCGCGGCAATCCGGTGAGCTCCATGGGACGCCACGCGCCCGTGTTCACGAGATGCACCGCGTACTTGCCCGCGCTCGCGTTGCCCAGCGCGGCGCAGCTCACCGGGCGGTCGCATCGAATGGGCAGATGCGAAACGTTCTCCGGGGTAGACGCCAGCTGCTTGAGGTTCCAGAACCGCTGCGTCGGCCGGAGTGCGGTGGTGTCGCCGAACACGCCGCCGCCCGCGAGCAACGAATAGTCGGAGGTGAGCTGCCACTGCAGGATGGACTTGGGCTCCGATAGCGCGAGCATCCGCACGTACAGCTCGATCTCGTAGAGCGCCATGTCTGGCTCCTGGAAGATGAGCGGATAGCGATAGGCGCCGGCATCGGTGCTTCCCTCTCCGACGAGGAGCGGCACGCCGATCTTCTTGGCCGCGTCGTTCCAGAAGGTGAGCAACGAGTCGCTCCATCCGCGCCACGAGTGGTACGACACGGCGCCGATGTACGGCCACGACGACGTGTCGCGCAGCGTCGGTCCGATGAACCACGTGGGAGTCGCGTCGGACACGTCGCCGGCGAGCATCTTCGTCGCCAACCCATGCGACTTCATGTACGCGCCCAGTCCCCTGTTGAACGCGTCGTGCTCCTCCGCCGTCTGCCGGACGTCGATGCCGAGATCGGATTCGTTGAACGAGAACATCGCGGCTTCGACGCCGTACTCCCGCTTGAGGTACAGGAGGTACGACGTGATGGACGCGTAGACACGATCCATCCTGGCAGGATCGAGCGGATTGCCCCGCTTGCCGTTTACGAGCTCGCCGCCGCGCGGAAGCGGTCCGATCACCGCCCACTGTGGCGGGAACCACGCGCTCACCACAACGGGCGCGCCGCGTCGGCCCATCGTGCGCGCCATCTCCATCGCGGCCTTCACACGCGAGTCCTGCTGCGCGGTGTCCTTCGCCGCGGGATCCACCGTCGTGTCCGGATCCCAGCTGCGCCACGGCATCTCCACGCGCGCCCACGCCACGCGCATGTTGGCCAGGTTGTACTCGATGACCTTCGGATCCACTCGCGGATTCTGAATGCGGAAGTTGCCGCCCAGCCCGTCGAAGACGCGACCCGGCTTCCTCGCGTCCATCGCGACTGTGATCAGCGAATGATCGACGATGCCCGACGCCTTCACGGTGACAGTGAGTTGCGCCGAGCGGCCAGGCTCCGAGTGCCCGGTGAGGATCGGGATGAACAGGCGATGGACGCCCTGGCCGCCGCGACTGTCCCCGCCCCTGAAGAGCTGCGTAGGCGCGCTCGCCGAGATGGAGAGACGCCGTCTCGATGCCGTCGGCAAACCGTCGAAGGCGAAGCCACGTCCGAACCCGAGCGCGAGCGATTGCGCGGTGGGCGAGCGCACGGGATCGATCGGAGGCGCGGGGGCGCGCGCGCTGTCGAGCACTCGCGGGCTCGCGTACAGCGCGCTCGGCACGTCGACGCAGAGGAATCCACGCACGTCGCTCGCGCTGTCGGCGGTGAAGCGGATGTCGAGTGTGATCTCGCCGGGCCGCACGTCCTCGACCACCTCCGTGACGGAGAAGGGGCCGAGCCGCGTCCCGATGGTGCGGCGGTTCCCCGTGCGCGCGTACGTAGGCCGCTGCCGTTCCTTCGCCGTGCGCGAGACGACCGCGCCCGCGGCGTTCACCGTGCACATGCTCGTCTCGAATGGGATCACCTCACCCTCCACGCGCACGCCCAGCACGTTGCCCCATGGTTCGACCACCGCTTGCGCCTCGGCGTGCTCGGGGAGTGCCGCGCCGAGGGTGGCCGTGCAGAGAAGTGCGAATGCCGACAACCGCTCGATCTTCCGCATGACGTCGATGCGTAGGGGTGAAGATGACTGCGTCTAGCCGAACAGAGCGATGAGCCCGACGCCCCCGCTCACGAGCAACGCGCCGGTGATGCGGTGCGCGCCGCCCTGCTCGCGAAGCAGCACCACTCCCATCGCCGTAGCGAGCAGGATGCTCATCGAGGTCACCGCGTTGACATAGCTCGCCTGCGCGCGCTGCATCGCGCTGAAGAATCCGAACTGCTGCATCGCCGTGCAGACTCCGGCGAGCGTCACGAGGAGTATCCATGGTACTACGCGCGTCGGCATGCCGATGCTGCCGGTCTTCCAGACGAGGACGGGAAGCGTGCACGCCAGTCCGAGCGCGGATCCGAACGTCAGCGTCGCACCCCAGGGGATCGCGCCCACCTGGGCGATCCCGATCTTGTGCAGCAGCGAGGTCACCGTCCAACAGAGTGCCGCGAGCACGGCGAACCAGTTGGCCGGCTCGCGGGCGAGCGCACGCACGGGCTCCATCCACGACGCACCCTCCCGCAGTCCGACGCAGTAGAGTCCCACGGCGACGAGCACGACGCCAACGGCCGCGAGCCAGCTCGGCAGCTCGTGCAGGAACAGCATGCCGCCCGCCATGACGAGCAGGGGCAGCAATCCCATGATCGGCTGCACCGCCGACAGATCACCCGCGCGCAGCGCGAGAGTGAGGAAGAGCATGCCGCCGATCTCGAAGGGGATCGCCACCGCAAGCGTGCGCCAGTACACGTCCGTCGGCGTCGGCCAGGTGGTGGCAAGAGTGAAAGCGAGCCCCAGAAGCAGCCCGGCGATCGCGCGGAACGCCACAGTCGAGACGACGACCCCTCCGGTGCCGACGGCGCGCTTGAGCACGAGGTTGGTCGAAGCCGAGCCGCACGCGGCGAGCAGTGCGAATGCGATCCACATCTGGGGGGCACGAAAGAAAGGGGACGACCGGCGCTGTCCAAGCTCGCCGGTCGCCCCCTCCTACGCCACGGTGCTTACGGAATGGTGATCTGCTTGGTGACGCTGTTCGTCTGCCCCTTCGTGTCCGTGACGGTGAGCGTCACGTTGCGAGTCCCGTTGTGCGGATAGACGCCCGACGTCGTCACACCACTCGCGGTGCCTTCGGGATACTTGTTGAGGTCCCAGCTGTACGACACGATCCCGTTGTCGTCGCTGGACGTGGTCGCGTCGAAGCTGCACGTCAGCGACGGGCACGACCAGGTGAAGCGAGCGACGGGCGGCGCATCGGCCGGCGTCGAGCCGATGACGATCTGCTTCGTCACACTGTTGGTCTGGCCGCTCGCGTCGGTCACGGTGAGCGTGACATTGCGTGTGTCGGGGTGCGGATAGTAGCCAACCACCACGGCGCCGCTCGCCGTGCCGTCCGGATACTTGTTGAGATCCCAGCTGTACGAGACGACGCCGATGTCATCCGACGACGTGGTCCCGTCGAAGGTGCAGGTGAGCGCCACGCACGACCAGGTGAAGCGCGCCACCGGGGCGGCGTTCGGCGGGGGGGGCGTGCCGCCGATGAAGCTGACGTTCAGCAGCCGGTTGACCGAGCCACTGCCCGGGGTGCTGATCTTGCCAGTCGTCGCGTTCGACGTCAGCGCGGCTCCGACAGCGGACGGCGAGGCGTTCGGATTCAATTGCAGATACAGCGCCGCGGCGCCGGCGACGTGCGGCGACGCCATCGACGTGCCGCTCAACACGGCGGTCTGGTTGTCGCTGCCGCCATACGCCGAAGTGATGCTCTCGCCCGGCGCAAAGATGTCGAGGCAGCTGCCCCAGTTCGAGAAGGAGGACCGCACGTCGCTGATGTTGGACGCGCCCACGGTGAGCGCCTCCAAGGTGCGCGACGGCGAGGAGTTGCACGCATCGGCGTTGCTGTTGCCCGCGGCGAGCGCATACGTCACGCCGCTCGAGATGGAGTTCCGCACCGCCTGATCCAACGCCGTCGACACCGAGCCACCGAGGCTCATGTTCGCGACCGCCGGGCTCAGATGGTTGGCCGTCACCCAGTCCACACCGGCGATCACGCCGGAGGTGGTTCCGCTTCCGGCGCAGTCGAGCACACGAACGGCATACAGCTTCACCTGCTTCGCCACGCCGTACGTCGCACCACCGACCGTGCCCGAGACGTGCGTGCCGTGACCGTTGCAGTCGTTCGTGCCGTTTCCGTCGCTGATCGCCGTGAACACTCCGGAGGCCCGTCCGCCGAACTCGGAGTGCGTGGTGCGGATGCCCGTATCGATGATGTACGCGTTCACGCCGCTGCCGGTGGCGCCATACGTGTACTTGGCGTCGAGCGGAAGCGCCACCTGATCGAGCCGGTCGAGACCCCACGTGGCGCCGCTCTGCGTCGCTACCGCGTTCATCACCTGGTCGGCCTCGACCAGCGTGATGTCGGGATGCGTCCGCAGCACGGTCGCCGATGACGTCGACAGCGTGGCGGAGAAGCCGTGGATCGCGTTCACATAAGTGAACTCGAGCTCACCGTTGTGCGCGGCGACGAGCGCGCGCGCCAGGCCCGGCGCGTCCTGCACGTCGTCGCGGAACACCACGATGTAGTGGCCGGGCCGCGGCTCGGCCGCGCTGGAACGCAGCGCGCTGCTGGGAGAAGAGAGCGACTGCTCGCTCGTGGCCGAAGGCGCGATCGGCTCGGCGCAGGCCGCGCCAAAGGCGAGCGCGCCGAGCGCCAACATCGAACGACTATTCATGAAGATCTCGAGTCAGGAGGGAGGGGCCACTACGCCTGCGGCGGCGGGAATCACGTTTTCGACGAACCGTGCGGGACACGGTCACTACGGTAGCGACCGCATGCGCGCCGTGATTCGCGTCACACCGCACCGATTATTCTTGCCGACGTCAGCGCGCGGACGATGCGCTCGTAGCTGGCAGCTGCCGTCTGCAACTCGTCGATCTCGACGCGCTCGTCGTCGCGGTGCGCGACGTGGATGGAACCCGGACCGAAGAGGTAGGGCGTTCCCCATGCCGCGAGCGCCGGGATGTCGGTCGCAAAAGCGACGACGCTCGTGGGAAAGCCCGCCAGCGTGCCGAGTCGCATCGCCGGGATCTCGACGCTTCGCTCGAGCGTCGCCCGTCCGGCGCTCCACTGCTCGAACAGTTTCCAGACCTCGTCCGCGGACGAGACGAGCCGAGCCATGATCCGCGCCTCGGCGCTCGGCGCAACCACGTTGTCGGCGACGCCGCCGTGCAGGCTCCCGATGTTGACCGTCGTCTCGCCCAGCAACGGATCGCTCGGCAGCGCCAGCGCGTCCAGCTCCGCGAGGAGGTGAACCAGCGCGCGCGTCGCCGAGCGCCCGAGATGCGGATAGGCGGAATGGGCCGCTTCTCCCGCGGTTCGGACGATGATGCGCATCGCACCCTTGGTTCCGAGCGCGAGGGTGCTCTCCGTCGGCTCGCCGTTGACGAGCGCGATGCTCGGAAAGTTGGTTTCGTTTGCCCACACGTTGGCCGCGTGCGCGCCGTCGTGCGCCGTCTCCTCGCCCACCACGAACAGCATCGCCACCGACGACCCCCCGGCGCGCAGTCGCTCAGCGGCGCAGAGCATCGCCGCGGCGATCCCCTTCGCGTCGCACGAGCCGCGGCCGTACAGATGGGTCGCATCGCGTCGTGGGGGGATGTAGGGCGGCACCGTGTCCAGATGCGTGGAGAGCGTGACGTAGGGTCCCTGCCCGGTGGTGGCGAGCAGATCGATGCGACCGCCAGCGACGGGGATGCGCGTCACCGACCACCCGCGTGCCTCGAGCACGTCGCCGAACCCGCGCATCAGTGCGTGCTCGCCCCCGCTCGTCGATTCGATCGACATGAGCCAGGTCGCGGTCGCCGCCAGGTCGGCTGAGTCGGCGGGAAATGTGGTGGCGTCGGGTGGCAGCATCGGGAGGGCGGAGGTGAAGCCGGAAGCTGGACGGGCAACCGCACCGGGGCAACGGTCGAGGCGTCCCCATCGCGCGCGAGAGGCGTGTAGATTGCCCGTCAGCCTGCCGCCTGCTCGTCCCATCGCGGACGCCCGAGCGCGACAGTGGCTCCGTTCTCCACCGTCGCTCCGGCCGAGGTCCGCGGCGACACCGAGAGACTCCCTGTAATGACCTCACTCAATTCGTTCGGCAGCCGCGCGACGCTCGACGTCGCGGGCACTTCGTACACGATCTATCGGCTCGACGCGCTGCGCGAGGCGTCGAAGGGCAACAGCGACCAGTTGCCCTTCAGTCTCAAGATCCTCCTCGAGAATCTCCTTCGAAACGAGGACGGCGCCTTCGTCAAGCGGGCCGACGTTGAGACGATGGCCAACTGGGACGTGCGCGCGAAGCTCGAGAAGGAGATCGCCTTTCGGACCGCACGAGTCCTCCTCCAGGACTTCACCGGTGTGCCCGCGGTGGTCGACCTCGCCGCCATGCGCGACGCCCTGTCCAAGCTCGGCGGCGACCCACAGCGCATCAATCCGCTGCAGCCGGTGGACCTGGTGATCGACCACTCGGTGCAGGTGGACGAGTACGGAACGGACGCGGCCTTCCTCATCAACACCGACCTCGAGTTCGAGCGTAATGTCGAGCGGTACGTCTTCCTCCGCTGGGGCCAGGACGCGTTCAAGAACTTCCGCGTCGTGCCGCCCGGCACCGGCATCTGCCACCAGGTGAACCTCGAGTATCTGGGCAAGACGGTGTTCGTGAACCCGGAGACGAACGAGGCGTACTGCGATTCGCTCGTCGGCACCGACTCGCACACGACGATGATCAACGGGCTCGGCGTGCTGGGCTGGGGCGTGGGTGGCATCGAGGCAGAGGCGGCGATGCTCGGCCAGCCCGTCTCGATGCTCATCCCCGAGGTCGTGGGGTTCAAGCTGTTCGGGAAGCTGCCCGCCGGCGCGACGGCGACCGATCTCGTGCTCACGGTGACCGAGCTGCTTCGCAAGAAGAAAGTCGTCGGGAAGTTCGTGGAGTTTTACGGGAGCGGACTGAGTAGCCTGAGCCTCGCCGATCGCGCCACGATCGCCAACATGGCGCCCGAGTACGGCGCGACGATGGGCTTCTTCCCCGTCGATGGCGAGACGCTCAAGTATCTCCGCCTCTCGGGACGCAGCGAGCAGCACGTCGCGCTCGTTGAGGCGTACACGCAGGCGCAGGGCCTCTTCCGCACAGACGAGACGCCGGATCCCGTCTTCACCGACAATCTCGAGCTCGATCTCGGCACCGTCGAGCCCAGCCTCGCTGGCCCGCGCCGTCCGCAGGACCGCGTTCCGCTCGCGCAGGCCGCGCAGATGTACAAGGCAGCGCTCGATGCCGACCTCATGAAGCTGGGCACCGTGGCCGGTGTGGCGGCGCAGCAGAAGGCGCACGCGGTGAGCGCGTCGCCCGAGCTCTCCAAGGCGATCATGGTGGAGGAGGGCGAAGGCGGCGATCAGCCGCAGCACGCGGGCATCTCCTGCACCTACCGGGGCGAGACGTTCAACCTCGAGCACGGCGCCGTCGTCATCGCCGCCATCACGAGTTGCACCAACACCTCCAATCCGGGCGTGATGCTCGCTGCCGGTCTGCTCGCCCGCAACGCGGTGAAGAAGGGACTGCGTGTGAAGCCGTGGGTGAAGACCTCGCTCGCGCCGGGTTCGAAGGTCGTCACCGACTACTTCAACGCCGCCGGCGTGACGGAGTATCTCGACAAGCTCGGATTCAACCTGGTTGGCTACGGCTGCACGACGTGCATCGGCAACTCGGGGCCGCTGCCGGACGAGATCGCGGCGGCGATCGAGTCGGGCAAGCTGTTCGTGGCGAGCGCGCTGTCCGGCAACCGCAACTTCGAGGGCCGAGTCAATCCGCTCACGCGCTACAACTACCTCGCGTCGCCGCCGCTCGTCGTCGCCTACGCGCTTGCCGGCCGCATGGATCTCGACCTCACGCGCGAGCCGATCGGGATCGGCAGCGACGGACCGGTATTCCTGCGCGACATCTGGCCGTCGTCGACTGAGGTGCAGGACGAGATTCTGCGCAGCGTGAAGCAGGAGTTCTTCCGCACCCAGTACGCCGACGTCTTCAAGGGTGACGAGCACTGGCAAGGTTTGAAGGTGCCCACCGGCGAGACGTACGCCTGGCAGGCCGACTCGACCTACGTGAAGAACCCGCCGTACTTCGAGGGGATGACGATGCAGCCCCCCGGGGTGAATGCCATCGCGGGCGCGAAGGCGTTGGCGATGCTCGGCGATTCGATCACCACCGACCACATCTCACCGGCGGGCAACATCCCCGCGGCGAGTCCGGCGGGCAGGTGGCTCATCGAAAACGGCGTCGCGCGCAAGGACTTCAACTCGTACGGCGCGCGCCGAGGCAACCACGAAGTGATGATGCGCGGCACGTTCGCGAACATCCGGTTGCGCAATGAGATGGTGCCGGGCACCGAAGGCGGCTGGACGACGACGGAGCCCGGCGGCGCGGCGGTGTTCATCTACGACGCGGCGATGGAGTATGCGAAGGCAGGCACGCCGCTCGTGATCGTCGCGGGCAAGGAGTACGGCACTGGCTCGTCGCGCGACTGGGCGGCCAAGGGCACCGTGCTGCTCGGCGTCCGCGCCGTGATCGCCGAGAGCTTCGAGCGCATCCACCGCTCCAACCTCGTGGGCATGGGAGTATTGCCACTCGAGTTCACCAATGGCGACACGCGCCACTCGCTCGGCCTCACGGGCTTCGAGACCTACGACCTCGAGGGGCTCGACGCGGGCCTCGCTCCGCGCTCGGCACTCACCATCAACGCGAAAGCCTCTGACGGCACGGCGAAGTCGTTCGAGGTTCTCTGCCGCATCGACACGCCGGAGGAGCTCAACTACTACAAGCACGGCGGAATTCTGCCGTATGTATTGCGGTCGCTGGCCAGGAAGTAGCTGCAACCAGCATCTACTTCGCGCCGAGCGGTTCGTCGTCCAGCATCGTGTTGTGATGCTTCTGCATCGTCGCCGCCTCGATCTGCTCGAGCAGGTCGCGCTCGATGCCGCGGACGTCGAGCGGCTGGAGCATGTTGTTCAGCTCTGGATCGTCGCTCACGCGGTGCCCGAGTCGCGTGTATAGGCCGGCGACGAGCTGGAGCGTCTTCGTCACCTCCTGCTCCACCCGCAGGCTCACCTGTAGCCCCAGCTCTTCGCGCAGCTCCGCTATCGCCGATTCGCGCTTCTGCGCCATCAGGACGAAGATCGAGAGGAAGATCGCCTCGAGCGAGACGATCATCGTCAACAGACCGAACGGAAACGGGTCGAACGTGGGCAGTCCCAGCGCCCCAGTGTTCCACAGGATCCAGACGGTGAACCACACCGCGTGGACCACGAGAAATACCGAGGAGCTCGCGACCTCGTTCAACCCATCGACGAACCGCTCGAGTGGCGTGCGATGGGCAGCCTGCTGCGCCTTGATCGCGCCGAAGGCGAGGTTCGCGACGTAGCGGCGCTTCCGCCGCTCCGGAGTGCCTGCTTCCTCCGTCGCCTTCGATCGGCTCGACTTCGCGCGCTTGCTCATCGCCAGCCTCCGAAAGCGAGAAGTATGCCCGTCGAGCCCGCCGGTCGTGGCGACCGAGTGAGTCGTGACGCTCGTACCACGTCCCCATGCGATACATCAAAACGACACCGCCCGCTGCCGTACTGCGGCGCGGGCGGTGAAGTAGGGGAAGAACGACTGCGACTGCTTGGGGCAACTACCTCGCTACGAGATCGCCACTCAGTGCTGGACGTCGACGGTGTGACCGATGATGCCGCCGAGAATGCCGCCCGCGGCCGCGCCGATCAGACCACCCTTCACACGATCACGGCTCGTCGTCGCGCCAATCACTGCGCCTGCCGCCGCGCCGATGGCCGCGTCACGCTTGGTGTGGCGAATGGGCTCTCGCCTCACCGGCGCCGGGTAGTACGTCCCCGAAGAGCTGCCGCGCGAAGACGACCGTGAGGCCGTACGCCGCGCTGGGGCGCGATAGACCGGAGCCGGCTGGTAGACCGGGGCCGCTCCGTACATCGGGGC
This sequence comes from Gemmatimonadaceae bacterium, assembly GCA_039920785.1. GTDB lineage: Bacteria > Gemmatimonadota > Gemmatimonadetes > Gemmatimonadales > Gemmatimonadaceae > AG11. The sequence goes on along the minus strand of JBDSDB010000207.1, from coordinate 2,176 downwards.
GCGCGCCATCGCATTGTACTGCAGCGCGCCATTGGGGCCATACATCTGTTCGGTAGGTGACACGAACTGCTGTGCCTGATACGGTTGCGCCTGAGCCGCCAGCGCGAGATCGTTCTTGAGCGCGTCGTCGGGATGCCCGTCGTTGCCACGACTGCATGCCCCCAGAAGGGCCAGTCCTGCGATAGAAAGTGTCATCGCAATTGTGCGCATCGATTCCTCCATTTCAGAATTCGTCATAGCTGGCCACTACTAAGGCAGGTGTCGCGCCAGCACTCGGGTGCCTCACGGGCCCCTCCAGGACTCATCACGTCCACTCGACTGGAACGCGTCGTCCACAAATGGGTACAGTCGAAGAATGCGAGTTGCTTCGGTGAGCTTGGACGCCCAGGCGCGCGCATTGCGCTAACTATCACCGCACGGCATACTGGCCCGCTCGCTCAACCAGGAATCGGCTTTCGATGCGCCTCACGTTCACAGCTCGTCTTGCCCTGACCGTCATACTCGCGTCAGCGGCCTCTACCGCACGTGCCCAGAGTGCCGCCGCACCCGCTGCGTATCCCGCTCCTGAAGTCGGCACGCTTGCGCCTGATTTCACGCTGCCTGGCGCGACGCGGTATGGAACGCTTAAGGAGCCGGTGCGCCTCAGCGACTTCCGCGGCAAGACCGTCGTCCTCGCGTTCTTCTACCGAGCCCGGACCAAGGGCTGAACGGTTCAAATGGAGGCGTACCGTGATCAGTACGCCAAGCTCTTCAACAACGGACGCAACGTCGTGGTCCTCGCCGTGAGCGTGGACTCCGATACGGCGCTCGCCTCGTGGGCCCGCGATCTCCAGACGCCTGTCGTGTTCGGCAGCGACGTCGGTCAGACTGTCGGAAAGCTGTACGGGTCCGTCCGCGGCACCGTCGACAATCGCTCACTCTTCGTCATCGACTCCGCCGGCCGGATCGTGAAACGGATGCAGCCGTTCAACGAGCTCGCGCAATCGGCATACGACGAGCTCGAGGCCGCGGTCCGAAAAACCCTTCTGCCCCGCTGATCCTCCGCTCGCAATCGTGATCGACCGAACGCCGGACCTCCTCCTCGAGCATGCAGTCGCCGCCCCGCGGAGCCGTCGCGCCCTCCTGATCGATCTGTACGATGCCGCCGTCGCCGGCGCCGCTCCCGGCCCCCTGACGGCGGCCGCGCTGAGTGACGTCGAGGCCCGCTCGGAGCAGCGACTCTGGCTGTACGCCGTCGGCAAGGCGGCACACGCCATGGCATCCGCCGCGGTCGCCCTGCTGCAACGAGGCGGGCACCCGATCGCCGGCGGGGCGATCGTTGCACCCGAGCTCCTCCTGTCGCCGTATCCCGCCGTCAATGCGTTCGCGGGCGACCATCCGCTGCCGTCGCGAAACTCGTTCGCCGCCGCGCAACGCATCGGCGAGCTCACGGCCGGCATGCGCGGCGACGATGTCGCCATCGTCCTGATCAGCGGGGGTGCGACGAGTCTCATCGGCGCACCGCTCCGTGGCATGCTCGACGCCGATCTCGTGCACCTCTTCGAGCTCCTGCTCGGCTCCGGTCTCGACATCCGCGAGATGAACGCGGTTCGCAAGCGCTTCACGCGATGGGGAGGCGGCCGCCTGGCGCTCGCGCTCGCGCCGGCCCGCACGCACACGCTCATCGTCAGCGACGTCGCCGGCGATGATCCGGCCGACATCGCGTCTGGCCCGTGCACGCCGGATCCGAACACCGTTCACGACGTGATCGACATCCTGAACCGGTCCAGCCTGTACGGACGCATCGCGCCGTCGATGCGGGAATATCTCACCAGCGTCCTGCGCGGCCTCGTTCCCGAGACCCCGCGCAGCACGCATCCCGCGTTCGCGCACGTCACCACCCGCGTCATCGGCAGCAACCGGTTGGCAACACAGGCCGCCGCCGCGCGCGCCTTGGCGCTGGCGCTGCCGGTCGTGCGCAGCGAGACGCTGCTGTCGGGTGACGCCGCTCGCTGCGGAGCGGAGCTCGCCTCCGCACTGGTTGAGCGAGCGCGCGCGGGATGGCGCGGTTGCATGATCTGGGGCGGCGAGACCACGGTGGAGCTCGGAGACCGATCCGATATAGCCGGTGATCTCCCTCGCGGCGGACGCTGCCAGGAGCTCGCGCTCGCGGCGTCACGTGCCTTGGCGAGCGCGG
>JBDSDB010000206.1:0-26412 GCA_039920785.1 Gemmatimonadaceae bacterium | reverse complement strand
TCGCGGAGTAGCGCGTCGCGGCCGCACGGAGCGCCGCTCGCGCGGCTGCGCCGTTCCCCGACTGCAGCATCGTGCGTGCGCGCTGGTACGCCGCCGTCGCGCCCGAAGTGGAGTCGGTGGCGATGATCTCGTCGTAGATGCGGATCGCGTCAGCAGCGCGGTTCGTCCGTGCAAGCGCACCCGCGTACGCGAGCTGATCTCGCGAGTCGATCGCGCCGGTCGTCAGGACGCGCGCAAAGCCGGCGATGGCGCGAGCATTGACGCCCGACGTCGCCGCTGCGCGAGCCACGACCTGTTCCTCGGCCCGCGGCAGCGAGACGGCCAGCTTGTCGAGGACCTCGAGCGACTGGCGCACGTCGGAGGGCTGCGGGCGGACGTTTCCACCCAGATACGCAGCGATCCGCCTCGCGAGCGCGACCTTGCCCGCCTCGTCGCGCGCGGCGAGCGCCTCGGCGCGGAACGCCGCCGGAATCGCCGATACGGAGCGATAGAGCCGTGCCGCTCCCGTGAAGTCTCCGGCGCGCTCGCGCGCCTGTGCGTCGGTCCACGGGATGCGCGCGCGCGCCACGTCCCCGCTGACGCGGGCGAACTGCGCGGCGCGCGCGGCGCTGTCCGGCAGCACACCGGCCATTCGGAGCCGCAGCCAGTCGGCGGCCTGGGGCAGCGGCGTCACCGCGCTGCCATACCAGGCGGCCGCGCTGTCGACAGCGTTCGCACGATCGAAGGCTCTGGCGAGCAGCACGCGCCGCGCGACACGCTGAGCCTCGCTGCGTGCGGCCGCCAGAGCGCGGCGCGCGTCGTTCACCGCGGGCTGGCCGCGCTCGAGCAGCGCGCGTGCGAGCAGCTCTCGGCCCTCACCGTCGAGCTGCTCGTCGAGCCAGGGCGCGTCGCGCAGAATCCGTTCGACCTCGGACCAACCGCTCCACGCTGTCGCCGCGCGCGCGCCGGCCACCCGTACCGCCGGCGCCGCCGACGATGGAGCTCGAAGCGCCGATGCGAGCAGCAGTGTCGCCCGCCATGGCCGGCCCGCGCGCGTGAGGGAATCGGCGCGCACTGCCGTGGGATCGGCGCCGAGGTCGGCGAATAGGTCGTGCGACAGATCGATCGCTCTGGATGCATCCGGCGTGGCGCGCCGGTCGGGCGTTTGCGCGCACGCTGCGGACGTCCATAGAGAGAGGAGCAGCAGGTACCAATGAGCTCGTATCATCCTGTCATGAGGGTCACGGTTCGTGCCAGCGTCCTCTCGCTCGGCCACATCGCCCCATCGATCGAGTCGCGCTCGCTGGACACCCGAGATGAGATTCGGCAGCTTCCGTCGCCGTCGGAGCAACGGCTGTCGGTGGGTGTCGCCTGCTCAATCCTCGAGCTTCATTCGTCATGCGCTGCGCGCCAGTCGTGCTGTTTTCGTCGATCCTGATGGGCTGCGGCGCACCGTCGAGCCGAGGGGCGGCGGCCCCAGCCTCTCAATCTCCGGCGGCGGCGGCCACGCTCTCGGCGGCGAGCCGTGGTGCGCTCGCCGCGGTGATCAGGCAATCGCTGCGCACGGAGCTGCTCGCGCCGTGGTACCCGCGCGCCATCGATCGCGAGGCCGGAGGCTTCTACAGCCAATTCGACTACGAGTGGAACGCGACGGGCGCGCAGGACAAGATGATCGTGACGCAAGCGCGGCACGTGTGGACCACGGCGCGCGCCGCGCAGTTCTTCCCGGCGGACACGATGCTGCTCGCCGCCTCCGCGCACGGCTACCGTTTTCTGCGCGACCGCATGTGGGACCGGAGGGACGACGGATTCTACTGGCTCGTTGCTCGGGACGGCACGCCGAAGCCCGAGACGGACGGCCGTTTCGTGAAACAGGCGTACGGCCAGGCGTTCGGCATCTACGGCCTCGCGGCGTACTACGACGTGTCTCGCGACACGAGCGCGCTGCGACTGGCGCAGCAGGCCTTTCGCTGGCTCGACTCGCACGCGCACGACCCCGCGCATCGCGGCTACTTCAATTACATGGAGCGCGACGGCACGCCGATGCGCCGCGGGTTCGAGCGGAACTCGGCCAAGGATCAGAACTCGAGCATCCACCTGCTCGAGGCGTTCACGGAGCTGTACCGCGTGTGGCCCGACCCGACGCTGCGCGACCGACTGCACGAGATGCTCGTGCTGATCCGCGACACCATCGCCCGCGAACCCGGTACGCTCACGTTGTTCTCGACCGCGGAGTGGACGCCCGTCTCCTATCGAGACTCGAGCGAGGCCGCGCGGCGCGCCGACCGCTACTCCCACGACCACGTTTCGTTCGGCCACGACGTCGAGACAGCGTACCTGATGCTGGAGGCCGCCGAGACGCTCGGGCTCGGTCGCGACTCGACGACACTGCGCGCAGCCAAGAAGATGCTCGACCACTCGGTGCGAACGGGGTGGGACGAGCGGGTCGGCGGTTTTTTCGAGGCGGGCTACTACTACGCTGGCCAGCCGACGCTCACCGTGGTCGACAGCACGAAGAATTGGTGGGCGCAGGCCGAGGGGCTCAACACTCTCCTCCTCTTCGGCGTTCTCTATCCCGGCGATCCGCTTCGCTACACCGACAAGTTTTCGGCGCAGTGGCGCTACATCACCACGTATCTCATCGACCACGAGCACGGCGGCTGGTACATGGGTGGCCTCGACAAGCAGCCGGCGATGCGAACGAGCCTGAAGGGGCAGATATGGAAGGGTGCGTATCACGACGGTCGCGCGCTGATGAACGTCGCGCGGCGACTCGAACATCCAGGAGAGACGCGATGACACGGCACGTCAGACCGCTATTCGAACTGGCCGCAGCGCTCCTCACCCTCGCCGCCGGCTCGATGACCGCGCGCGCGCAGCAGGCCGCGTCCGATCGGATCGGCGAGTTCACGGCCAGGCACGACGTCGGCCACCCCTCGATTGCGGGATCTGCCAGCTACGTCGAGAAGACGGGCGCGTACACGCTCACCGGCTCCGGCGCGAACATCTGGGCCGAGCGTGATGCGTTCCACTACGCCACGCGCCCGATGAAGGGCGACTTCATCCTCACGGCGCGCGGCAAGCTGCTCGGCAAGGGGGTCGATCCGCATCGGAAGTTCGGCTGGATGATCCGCTCCACACTCGACTCGAACTCGGCCCACGTGAGCGCGGTGGTGCACGGCGACGGATTGACGTCGCTCCAGTTTCGCAGGACCGCGGGCGCAATCACGGAGCAGGTCGTCGCGCCGATGTCCGGCGCCGATGTTTTCCAGCTCGAGCGACGCGGAACGACGTACATCATGTCCACCGCGAAGTTCGGCGACACGCTCACCGCCGTGCAGACCACCGACATCACGCTCGGCGACTCGGTGCTCGTCGGCCTGTTCATCTGCGCGCACAACGACACCGTCGTGGAACGTGCCTCGTTCACGGACGTTCGCATCACCGTGCCGGCGAGAGTCGGATTCGTACCGTACCGCGAGTACATCGGCAGCAACATCGAGATCCTCGACGTGACGACCGGGAACCGGCGCATCATCTACCGATCGCCGGCATCGGTGCAGGCACCGAACTGGGCGAAGGACGGGAAATCGCTGATCTACAACGAGGGAGGAAAGCTCTATCGGTTCGACCTCGCGAGCGGGACACCGACCCTGATCAATACCGGCTCCGCCATCGGGAACAACAACGATCACGTACTGTCGTTCGACGGCAAGATGCTCGGCATCAGCAGCTCGAGCGCCGAAAGCGGGAACAGATCGATCGTGTACACCCTGCCCGCCTCCGGGGGAACGCCGACCCGCATCACGCAGAACGGGCCGTCGTATTTGCACGGCTGGTCGCCCGATGGGCGCACGCTGGTCTTCACCGGCATCCGCGACAGCGCCACCGACATCTATGCGATCCCGTCGCGCGGGGGCGAGGAACGTCGGCTCACGCGCGAGGCGATGAACGACGGCTCGGAGTACGGTCCGGACGGCCGCATCTACTTCAACTCGACGCGCTCCGGGCTGATGCAGCTCTGGCGCATGAACTCCGACGGTGGCGCTCCGAAGCAGCTCACCGACGATCCGTTCAACAACTGGTTCCCGCACGTCTCGCCGAACGGGCGGACGATCGTGTACATCGCGTTCATGAAGGACGTCCGGCCGACCGACCACCCGTGGTACAAGCCGGTCTATCTGCGCCGCATGCCGGTGGGTGGCGGCAAATCCACCGTGCTCGCTTATGTATATGGAGGCCAGGGTACGATCAACGTTCCGTCGTGGTCGCCGGATGGGCGCTATGTCGCCTTCGTGAGCAATACGGACAAGTACTGAGGAAAGGCATGCTGAAACGGATTCTCACGACGGCGCTGCTGGCGAGCGCGTTCGCCCCGCTCCATGCGCAGGCGGTCGTGGCGCTGGACGGTTATCACAACAACGAGAGCAAGATGCCGGGCCACTATCAGTGGACCGACACCACACTCAACGGATTCTCGCAGCTCGCCAGTGGGTTCCGCGAGCACGACGTGGAGGTGCGCACGCTACGCACCAGGATCGACGAGGCGTCGCTCGCCGGCATCAGGCTGCTCATCATCGTCGATCCGGACACGCCGGCGGAGTCGGACGACCCGAAGTACATCGAAGGCGCGGAGATCGAAGCGATCTCGAAGTGGGTGAACGGCGGCGGCCGCCTCGTGCTGCTCGGCAACGACAAGGGCCATGCAGAGTTCACGCATCTCAACCAGCTGGCGAGCCGCTTCGGGATCGAGTTCCTGGAAGAGACGCACCCGAAGGGGACGGGCAAGGCGATCCTCGTCGCCACCGGACCGCACCCGATCTTCACGGGCGGCCTGAACGCCTACCTCGTGGAGGTCGCCCCGCTCAAGCTCTCGGGCCCGGCCAAGCCAGTGCTCACCGACAAGGGAGTGGACATCATGGCGCTCGCCACCGTCGGCCAGGGAATGGTGTTCGCGCTCGGTGATCCGTGGCTGTACAACGAGTACCTGGGCAAGAACGACAACGTGGCGATCGCCACGAACCTCTTTCGACTGATGCTCGAGGACTGAAGGGGAGTCCGTGGTTGAAAGACGGCGCCGATCGCTTGGCAGCCGACCGGACCGGCTGCTGGACCATTCAGGCGCGGTGAGACTGTCCGTCTGCCGTTCCGGTCCTCTTTCGCTGGGATGCCAATCGGCCCCTATGTGGCGCGTCGGTAGATCGGCGTTGTGTAGCGCCGCCGCAACCTGAGCCGTTGCGGGCCTCCCTCAGGACGATAGCTCCAGAACGCGAACGGACAGTGTAAGTCGTTCACTGTCCGTTGCTTGCCCAGTTGGGTCCGTTGGCCGTGCCATTGCTTCAGTCCGTCTTGCCGGGGGTCAGCGCCTCCGGACCTCTGGACAAAGGCACCCCGGTCGCGAGGCCGGTCCGCAAAGCACGGGATCTCCCATCGAGATGGCCCGGCCGCCGAAGAAGGATCGTATCGCCCGCCAAGGGCGCTCACCCCTTCGATCGGACATCGCTCATGACACGACCCCTCACCATGGCTCTCGCCACGCTGCTGCTCGCAGCGTGCTCCGATAGCCCGGCCGCGCCGGAACCGGCCAGCTCGACCACGCTCGCGCCGTCGCGCGGTGCGATGCGCTCGATCAGTGCCGGCATCGCATCTGACATCGAGCTCGCCCTGGACGACGTGCGCGATCGACTCGTGCCCATGCTGACCAACGCGACGGTCGCGAACAGGCTGCGTGCACTGGTCGGCGACGCCGAATCGAACCTCGACGCCGGCGACATCGCGACCGCAAAGCGACTCGTCGCCGAAGCCCAGGTGACGATCGACCCCGACGCCGACGACTCGTCGTCGAACTTCGGCGATCCCGCGGACGTGGCCGTCATTCGGCTCACGCTCGCCAACGTCGCCTCCGCGCTCGGCGAGTAGAGACCATCCATGAATCGCAATCCAACCAACGTCGCTACCATGACGATCGACGACATGTCACACATCGAGAGGCGCAAGCGAGCCATCCTCCTGGCCGCGATCGGCATGCTCGCCGCGTCGCTGCTCACCGCCGGGAGCGCGCACGCGCAGGTCGCGTCGGCCACGAAGAAAGTCTACATGTGCTTCGTGGCCACGACGCAGAGCGGCTCGCTGTACCGCATCAACCCCGCGTTCGCCGACGCCGAAGCGGCGCCCGGCGCCCCGACGGCGTGCACCAACCAGAACCACGTGATGTTCGCGTTCAACGGCCAGGGCATCCAGGGCATCCAGGGCATCCAGGGCATCCAGGGGATTCAAGGCATCCAGGGGATTCAGGGAGTTCAGGGTGACAAGGGCCTTCAGGGCGACAAGGGTGAGAAGGGCGATCAGGGCATTCAGGGGATCCAGGGCATTCAGGGTCTCAAGGGAGATCAGGGCATTCAGGGCGACATCGGCGCGACGGGTGCGACCGGTGCGACCGGTGCGACGGGTGCGACCGGTGCGACGGGTGCGAAGGGAGACAAGGGCGATCAGGGTGTTCAGGGCGCGAAAGGCGACAAGGGTGATCAGGGCATTCAGGGTGCGAAGGGCGACCAGGGCATCCAGGGTGTGCAGGGAGACAAGGGTGACCAGGGCATCCAGGGACTGAAGGGCGACAAGGGTGACCAGGGGATCCAGGGCGTCCAGGGACTCAAGGGCGACCAGGGAATCCAGGGCGAGAAGGGCGACGTCGGCGCCAAGGGCGACCAGGGGATTCAGGGATTGAAGGGTGACAAGGGCGACACCGGCGCGACCGGCGCAACGGGCGCAACCGGCCCGCAGGGCGCGATTGGGCCTCAGGGGGCTACTGGCGCGCAGGGCGCGACCGGTCTCTCCGGCTGGGAGAAGGTCGTCGGCCAGACCACGATGGCCAGTGCCGGATCCTCCACGCGACTCACCGTCGCGTGCTCGGCGGGCAAGAACGTCCTCGGCGGCGGCTACGCGAACCCAGACGCCAAGGGCTCCAACAACACGGTGCTGGCCTCCTTCCCCTCGTCTCCGACGACGTGGGAGGTCCAGCTCTTCAATCCGAGCGGCTCCTCGAACTTCTCGGTAATCCCGTACGCGATCTGCGCGAGCGTCGCGCCCTAACGCGCGCTCGCGGTATACGAAAGCGGGCCTCGGACAGCCAGTGTCCGGGGCCCGTCTTCGTATCCACACCGACAATGCACCTGCGCAGATCCTGGCGCTGACGGGGAGTGGCGCGGTAACTACGTGTCTCATCTTTCACTCAACGTAGAATCTCCCACACGATGATGCGACGTGTTCTCGAGACGGGCAGCACGGTGCGGATTCGCGCGGCACGCGCCGAAGAGCTTCCGCGCATCGCCGAGCTGACGAAGCGGGCGTACGGCGAGTACGCAACCACCATGGAGCCCTCGGCGTGGAGGGCGCTCGAGGCCGCGATGCATTCAGCGCTCGCGCACGACTCCGGAGTGACGCGGCTCGTGGCCGAGCTGGATGGCGACGTCGTCGGCAGCGCGGCGCTGTACGCGCCGGATATCGAGGCGTATGACGGCCTTGCCTCCCGCCTGCCCTGGCCCGAAGTTCGGCTGGTTGCCGTCGATCCCGCCGCGCGCGGACGCGGCATCGCGCACCTGCTGGTGATGGAGTGCGCGCGCCGCGCACAGGAGACCGGCGCGAGCGATCTTGGGCTCCATACCTCGCACAGCATGCGCACCGCGAAGCAGCTGTACGAGCGGCTGGGGTTCGTGCGCGACCCCGAACGCGATTTTCACCCACCAGGCGCGGAGCTCGTCGAAGGCTACCGGCTCTCCCTGGATGACCCTGCACCGGACTCGGAGCACTGACACATGCCATTCCGTTCGTCGCGCGTACGACCGGCGATCGCCGCCCCACTCGCGTTGCTCGCCGCGTTCGCGCTAGCCTCGCCAGCGCGCGCGCAGAACCCGGGCGTGCTCGGCGACATGGTCGACGTCGGCCTCGACTACCGCAAGCCATTTCAGCCTGCGTTCGTGGCGAGCCGGCTCACGACGTTCGATCCGGCGACGGGCCGAGGCCTGCTGCAGTGGGATCGCTACACGCTCGGAGGCTCGCTGTCGTTCGGGAAGGAAGACATCGTCTACCAGCGCGCGACGTCCAGCGAGTTTCCCGGCACGGAGTACGACCGCGATCCCGCGCTGCCGTTCGAGGTCTCGTTCGTGAGCCCGCGCTCCCTGCGCCTGCGCTTCAACACGCGCGAGCTGCCCGCGGCCATGATGCAGGGCGAGCAGTCGATCATGCTCGCCGGCCCGGTGCCAACGGACAGGACCTGGCAGGTGCAGTCCACCGACTCTGCGGTCACCTACACGAGCGCCTTCGGACGCGTGCGCATCGTGCGCAACCCATGGGACGTGCAGATCTACGACGCGCAGGGCAAACTGCTCACGCGCACGACGCACCTCAACGACCCCGCGGGCTACTTGCCGTACACGCCCTTCTCGTTCGTCCGCCGAGGCCGCGACTACGGCCGCACCACCGCCGCCTCATTCGAGCTGCAACAGGACGAGAAGATCTACGGCTTCGGGGAGTCGTTCACGCACCTGAACAAGCGCGGGCAGCGCGTCGTCGCCTTCCTTCGCGACGCGATGGGCGTTCAGGGATCGTTCCAATACAAGGCCGTGCCGTTCTTCCTCAGCAGCCGCGGTTACGGAATGTTCGTGCACACGAGCGCCCCCGTCACCTTCGACGTCGGTGCGGAGTACGACGCACACCACGTGATCTACTCGGGCGACGAGATGATGGACATCTTCGTCTTCCTCGGCGAGCCGAAGGACGTCGTCACGGAGTACACCGCCGTCACTGGCCGCAGCCCGGTGCCGCCGCTCTGGTCGTTCGGCCTCTGGATGAGCCGCATCACGTACAAGTCGGAAGCGGAGGTGCGCGACGTGGCCGCCAAGCTGCGCCAGTACAAGATTCCCGCCGACGTGCTGCATCTCGACACGGGCTGGTTCGAGACCGACTGGCGTAGCGACTACCAGTTTTCGAAGTCGCGCTTCACCGATCCGGGCAAGATGATCACGGATCTCAAGAAGGACGGCTTCCACATCAGCCTCTGGCAGTACACCTACTTCACGCCGAAGAACGCGCTCTTCAAGGAGCTCGTCGATCAGAAGCTGACGGTGATGGACCAGGGCGGCCGCGTCTCCACCGAGGACGCGGTGCTCGACTTCACCAACCCAGCCGCGGTGACCTGGTACAAGAACAAGCTGGGCGGACTGCTCAAGATGGGCGTGAGCGTCATCAAGGCGGACTTCGGCGAGGGCGCGCCGCTCGAGGGCGTCTACAAGAACGGACGCACGGGTTGGTATGAGCACAACCTCTATCCCGTCCGATACAACGACGCGGCATGGTCGGTGACGAAGCAGCTCACCGGCGATGGCATCATCTGGGGCCGCAGCGCATGGGCTGGTAGCCAGCGTTATCCCCTGCACTGGGGCGGCGACGCCGAGAACACCAACTCGGCCATGGCGGCCGAGCTGCGTGGGGGACTCTCGTTCGGGCTCTCGGGCTTCACCTTCTGGAGTCACGACATCGGCGGGTTCGTGCGACGCGCGCCGGCCGATCTCTATCGCCGCTGGCTGGCGTTCGGTGTCCTCACGTCGCACACGCGCACACATGGCGCGCCACCGCGCGAGCCGTGGGAGTACAGCCCCGCGATGGTCACCGACTTCCAGAACGCGCTCGGCCTGAAGTACTCGCTCATGCCGTACATCTACTCGCAGTCGCACGTCGCGTCGGCGAAGGGATGGCCGATGCTGCGCACCCTGTTCTTCGAGTACCCGAACGATCCGGGCTCGTGGCTCGTGGAGGACGAGTACATGCTCGGTGCCAACCTGCTCGTGGCGCCGCTATTCGAGGACGCGGCGACGGGTCGCCGCGTGTACCTCCCGCCCGGCACGTGGATCGACTACCAGACCAGTCGCGCCTATCAGGGTGCCCGCTATCACGACATCACTGCCGGCACGATCCCGATCGTGCTGATGGTCAGGGATCACTCCGTCCTGCCGCACGTCGCGGTGGCGCAGAGCACCGCCGCGATCGACTGGAAGAACGTCGAGCTCAAGGTCTTCAGCAGTGATGGCGCGGCGGCGGAGGGGACGTTCATCCAGCCCGGTGGCACCGTGCAGACGTTACGCGTCAATGGAACGAGCCTGGTCGCCGATCCGCTCGCCGGGAAGGTGACGTGGCGGGTGACGCGGCCGACGATCACCCCGGTGGCGAACTGACGGCAGCGTCGCACGCCTGGAATCGAGTGGTCGCGGAGTGACGCGGTGCGACGTTCCGCGTGCCGTCATCACGGAAGGTCATCGCGAAACGATCTCGCAGGACGTTCGACTTCTCACAGGCACATCCCTACATGAAAGTCTCCACGTTCCAGGTGCTCGCGCTTTGTCTCCTCTCGGCATCCCCGGCGATGGCGCAAAGCGATCCGTATTTTCGGGAGGGGTTCACGCTCAGCGCCGGCGCCGGAGTGGGCTCCGCCGGTGTGACGTGCTCGTCGTGCCAGCAAGGGCGCGAGACGGCACCGGCGCTCTATCTCCGCTTGGGTGGCGCATATCGTCCGAACCTGATTCTCGGCGGCGAGATCAATGGCTGGTCGAAGACGAGTCAGGATCAGGGAGACGAGGGAAAGGTGACCGTCGCCACGATCGATGCGTTCGCACAATGGTATCTGGTCCCGGACGCAGGATTGTTCCTCGCCGGCGGACTGGGAATCGGCACCATGCGGGTCGAGGTCAAAGTTCCGGGACTGGCGACGCTCTCGGATCAATCCGCTGGCCTCGGCTTCCACATCGGTGTCGGCTACGACGTGCATCTTACCCAGAGCTTCGCGCTCACACCGTACGTGACGATCTTCGGCACGCAGGGCGGCAAGGTGGAGAGCAGTGGCAAGAAGATCGACGCGAACGTGGCGCACATCGGGTTGGGGCTGACCTGGCACTAGCATGCCCTCGGTCGAGGCACCGGAGTAGCAACGCCGGGCATCTGGACCGTGATGCCCTGCGTTGCTACTCACCGCTTCTCGTTGAGCATCTGATCCGCCGCGAGCGCGAGGAACATGTAGTGTGTCGCCCCGCCGCCCATCACGTACTCCGCCTGCTGCCACAGGAACGGATAGTTCTTCAGCTCCGGCAGGTCCGGGCGGATCAGGTTCGTGCCCGACACGACGCCGCCTGGAATGTACGACCAGTCGGCGCGATTGAAGCCATACGCCGTCGTCATGGACAGCGCACCCACACCTGACGCGAACGAGCTCGTGTTCCGTCCCGGATGCACGCCGAGTATGAAGTTGAGCGCGTTCAGCATGTAGTCCGTGCCGACGACGTCCGGAAACGCGCGATGCAGATAGTACTGGTTCACGCCGAACCGCTGCACACCCCACGCCGCGCCCCAGATCACCGGCTCGTACGGAACGCCATACGGCGTCTTCTTTTGCTGCTCCACGACCGTGGCGAACTGTCTGGCCACGGCCGCGCGAACGGCAGACGAGAACGCCGAGTCGCGCAGCGCGGGCAGCGCGCGGCCGAGCGCCCACCCCACGTTGCCGATGCGCGCGACGATCGGCTCGCGCAGCGCGAGGAGCGTATCGCGGTACTCCGCCTTCCCCGTGGTGAGCAACAGCTCGACCGCGGCGACGATCTTGTCGTCGAATCCGGCCCGCTGGTTGCGCGGCCGGTGCCAGAGGGCCTCGGCCGCCTCCGTGCTCTCGCGCGCCAGCGCCGGGTTGTACTCCTTGAGCACGCGCCCGACGATCGCCAGCGCCGAGATCCCCTTGTACTCGTGACCCGGATTCTCCTCGGTGAACACCATACGATCGTCGCGCACGCTCGACGTCGTCGCCGTGCGCGTGCCCGCCGCGAGCGACGCGTCGAAGAACAGATTGTCGCTGTAGTTCGCCGGATCGCCCAGTTGCACGTACTGGTGCAGCGTCGGCACGATCACGCCGCGATACAGCCGTCCCATCGCGCGGTAGCCGCCGAGGATGTTGATGATGCCGTGCTCCGCCTGCTGAAGGAGGTCGGGCTTGCCGTCCGGCCGGTGGATCTGCACCAGCCGCTTGCCCTGATCGATCGTGGTGTTGTCGTAGCGCAGCCCGAACAGCTCGTACATCGAGGCGAGGATGTACGTCTCGTCCGCCTGCGACTCGATGCGCAGGTCGTCGTCGCCCGCGTCGTGCCAACCTCCGACGTCGAGGCCCGGCACGCGGTCGCCGGGCTTGAACCTGGTGAGCGTGGACGGGCCCTGACGGTAACCGTCGAAGTGGTTGGAGTCGGTGAACGCCATCGTCGCGTCGTCGAGATGATCGACGCCGTGCCAGACGCGATACTGCTCCTCCACGCGCATGTGGCACATCTGCGCGGGAAGAAAATATTCGAGTGTTGGCTGCCACGCGCCGCGTGAATAGACGTCCGCGCCGATCTTGAACGGGTGCGTGCGCACGCCGTCGTACTCCACCACGTACATGCCTGGCTCCGTCACGCCGCTGAAGTCGAGCTGTGCGTAGCGGTATCGCAGGAACTCGCCCCACGGCGAGGGACGCCTGGTGAGCACGGGCACGAGCCCGCCGCCCTCCGAGGCGCGGTACAGGCGCGCGGACTTCGTCGCCCCGTCTGCCGCATCGAGCTCGATGACGGCGACCTTCTTCTGCGACGGATGATAGCCGACCTGCGACACCTGCACCGTCGCCGGCTCGCGCCATCCGGCAATGCCGTGCGGCCTGATCACCCACTCGATCGCGCCCTTGGTAGAACCGGCTGCGGCCGTGGAGCGCACGATGAACCAGCCATTGTTGTGCTTGTTCCGTCCATCGAATAGCTGCAGGTCGCCAGTGCGGCTCTCGATACTCAAGCGCTGGGTCTCCGTCTCCGGTGCGATGGTGATGCGGCGTCCGGTGGCGAGCGGAGTGGCCTGCAGCTCCCCGCGCGCGTCGCGCTGCATCGGGCCCTCCGGCTGGCGCGGGAAGATCCCCGCCCTGTCGCCGAGGTACCAGCCCTTCCCGAACAGATCGGTGGGATAGAGCTCGAGGTTGAACCCGACGCGCCCCGCCCACTCGGCCGGCAGCGGCTTCTCGAGATCGACGTACACGTGCACCGCGTCGCCCTCGCCGCGAACGCGCACCTGGTAGCTGAACTTGAAATCGGGGTAGACGATCGGGTTGAAGCCGTGCCGGTCCTTGCTCGTGTCGGGGAAGGAGAGGGTCGTGACCACCTCCGCCGTGGCGCGCCGCACTTCGCGTCGATCCTGCTGCGGCATGGGCGACCACTGCCCGGGCGTGGGCTCGAGCCGCACGTCGCCGTTGCCCGCCACGCGCACGCCGTGCTGGACGATCGTCACGCCGCCCTGATGCCCGTCCGGATAGAAGTCCTGGAAGGCCATCACGTCCACGCCGTCGCGGTGGAAGTAGTCGCGCGGCGTGAGCTGGAATTCTCGTCGTTGCGCCCGCAGCGAGGAGGCACTGCCGAGCACGAGCGAAAGGGCGACGACGGCCCGTGTCAGTGTGCGCATGCCAGTCTAGAGGGTTGGAAAGGTGGTGTGTGGGCGAGCTCGCCGGCCGGCAGGTGACGTGCCAACGCGGGTGATTCCATCCGCGTCTCAACTCACTACGTTCCACACACCGGCAGCGCTGACGACGACGTACTGCCGAAACGGAGCGTGTCGCGTAGACTTCTGCCGCCCGTACGACGCGCGAGTGGTCAGCAACGAGTTCACCAACCCACCAACACACCAATTCACCGACTCATGGACCGCCGACCGCTCGGCCGCACCGGCATCGAGATCTCCCCCATCAGCTACGGCGCGTGGGCCATCGGCGGCGACGCCTGGGGCACGACCGACGATGCGGAGTCGATGCGATCGCTGCATCGCGCCATCGACCTCGGCGTCAACTTCATCGACACGGCCGACGTCTACGGAGACGGACACTCGGAGCGACTGATCGGCCAGCTTCGGCGCGAGCGATCGGACGAGATCATCGTCGCCACCAAGGCCGGGCGGCGCCTCAAGCCGCACGTGGCCGAGGGATTCACTCGCGAGAGCCTCGGCGCGTTCATCGAGCGCAGCCTGAAGAATCTGGACACGGAGACGATCGACCTGCTGCAGCTTCACTGTCCGCCCCCCGCCGTCTACGACATGCCCGAAGTGTTCGACATCCTCGACGACTTCGTGCAGGCAGGAAAGCTCCGCTACTACGGCGTGAGCGTCGAGAGCGTCGAGGAGGCGCTGCGCGCGGTGCGACATCCGAACGTCCAATCCGTGCAGATCATCTTCAACATGTTCAGGCTCAAGCCGGCGGAGGAGCTCTTTTCGGTCGCGCGCGAGAAGCGGATCGGCATCCTCGCGCGCGTCCCTCTCGCCAGCGGGATGCTGAGTGGAAAGCTGCGCCGCGACTCGAGCTTCGCGCCCACCGACCACCGCACCTACAATCGCCACGGCGAGTCGTTCGACGTCGGCGAGACGTTCAGCGGCGTGGACTACGACACCGGGTTACGCGCGGTGGAGGAGCTGATGGCGCTCGTGCCCGCGGGCGCGTCCATGGCGCAGCTCGCACTGCGCTGGATCCTCATGTTCCCCGAGGTCAGCGCGGCGATCCCCGGCGCGAGGAACGTGGCTCAGACGGAGGACAACGTGCGCGCCGCCGATCTTCCCGCGCTGTCCGACGAGGCGATGGCGACGGTGCGCGCCGTGTACGAGCGCCACGTGCGCGCCAGCGTGCATCCCCGATGGTAGCCCCCGACGTTGCACCGGTGCGCTGGGGAGTGCTCGGCGCGGCGAACATCGCGGTGCGCAAGGTCATCCCGGCCATGCAGCGCGGCGAGCGGACGCAGGTCGTCGCCATCGCGTCTCGCAACGCCGAGAAGGCCCGCGCTGCCGCCGCGCAGCTCGGCCTCTCACGCGCGTACGGATCGTACGAGGAGTTGCTCGCCGATCCGGACATCGAGGCCATCTACAATCCGCTGCCGAATCATCTCCACGTGCCATGGACGATTCGCGCAGCCGAAGCGGGCAAGCACGTGCTGTGCGAGAAGCCGATTGCGCTATCGGCCGACGAGGCGCGCCAGCTGCTCGACGTGCGGGCGCGCACGGGCGTGCAGATCGGCGAGGCGTTCATGGTGCGCAACCATCCGCAGTGGCTCCACGTGCGCGAGCTGGTTCGCTCCGGACGCATCGGCGACCTGCGCGTCATCGCCGGACACTTCGCCTACTATCGCCGCGACCCGAGCGACGTTCGCAGTCGTGCCGAGTGGGGCGGCGGCGGACTGATGGACGTGGGCTGCTATCCCATCACGATGTCGCGGTGGCTGTTCGGAGAGGAGCCGGACGCGGTGGTCGGCCTACTCGACCGCGATCCGGAGCTCGGCGTCGATCGCATCGCCTCGGCGCTCATGCGCTTCCCGTCTGGCCACGCAACCTTCACGTGCGCGATGCAACTCGTGCCCTACCAGCGCATGCAGCTGCACGGGACGTCGGGACGCATCGAGGTGCAGATCCCCTTCAACGCGCCCAACGATCGCGCCTGCCGCATCTTCGTCGACGACGGCCGCGAGCTCGGCGACCTCTCGGCGGAGACGATCGAGTTTCCCACGGTGGATCAGTACACGCTACAGGGCGACCGCTTCTCGGCCGCGATACGCGGCATCGGCGAGGTGCCTGTGGCGGTCGAGGACGCGATCGCCAACATGGCGGTGATCGATTCGATCGTTCGGTCTGATGCGACTGGACAGTGGGAGGCGCCTCGACGACAACACCAGTAGCGAGTGCTTGGGGTCCCGGTACCTGGATTGGCATATAGGCTCCCGGAATCAGAACGGAGCGCTGTCCGCGGGAAACGCCTCTGATCGGGCGAATGGAGTGGCGTCAACTGCAAACGCCGCTGCCAACGTCACACTGCCTGTGCCGAGTACCGACTACAGGAGTTCAATCCCGGCCCCACCTCGTAGCTGCCTGAATGCCGATTCCGACTACCGAGGTGGCTAACTACCCGCTACTGGCTTTGTAGTTGGGCGCCACCGCCTCACTCCACCACATTCGACAGGGTCCCGATCGGAGGAATCGTGATATCCACGGCATCCCCCGACTCCAGCGTGAACTCGTCTGGCGGGATCACCCCGGTGCCCGTGAGAAGGATGCACCCGTGCGGAAAGCTCATCTCGCGGTAGAGGAACTCGACCAGCTCCTGCGGCGACCGCCGCATCTCCGACACGGTGGTGCTCCCCTGGAACGCGATCGCGCCTCCGCGCGTCACGCGCAGCTCGATTCCCGTGCCCGGCGCGAGGGGATCCTCGCTCACGAACAACGCCGGTCCGAGCGCACACGAGCCGTCGTAGCATTTCGCCTGCGGCAGATAGAGCGGGTTCTCTCCTTCGATGTCGCGCGAGCTGACGTCGTTGCCGATCGTGTAGCCTACGATCGTGCCGCGCGAGTTGACGCACAACGCGAGTTCGGGCTCGGGCACGCTCCATCTCGCGTCCCGACGTGTGCGGATCAGCGCGCCCGGCCCGCGCACGCGCCACGGCGCCGCCTTGAAGAACAGCTCCGGCCGCTCAGCGGTGTAGACGCGATCGTAGAACGTCCCACCGCCCGCGTCCTGCGACTCCTCGATGCGCGCCGAGCGGCTGCGGTAGTACGTCACGCCCGCCGCCCAGACCTCCTGGTTGCCGATGGGCGCGAGTCGCTCCTCGTTCGTGTTCGACTTCACAAAATGCTGCTGCTGCGGCCCTTCACTCACCAGCGTCGGCAGATACGCGGCAAGATTCTCGTGATTGATCAGCGCGTCCCAGTCGTCCGCGATCGCCTGCACCACCGATCCGTAGCTCAGCATCACGCTGTCCTTCGTGCGATAGAGCAGCACTATTCGCCCTGGATGACGAGATACTGCGTCGCACCCTTCCCCGTGTTGCCGAGCGAGTGCGGAATCTGCGAGCCGAGGAAGACGATGTCGCCCAGCGTGGCGGTCGGGCGCCGCTCTCCGATCAGCATCTCCACCTTTCCCTTGGTCAGCATCATGATCTCCTCCGCGCGATGCGAGTGCGTCGCGTGGTTGCGCAGCCCCTCGTTCACCGAGGAGTAGTGTGCCTCGAAGCGCTTGAACATCGCCGTTGGCCTGTTGAACACGTCGTACCGCGTGCCGGATGCAGTCTTCCGTTCCTTCAGATCCTTCCAATCGATCATGAACGATCCGCCGGCCTGCTTGCCGCGCGCGAGGTCGATCGGCGCTCTCGAGCGATATGTGAACAGGTAATACGTCGCGGGCTTCGTGCTCCTGTTGGCCACCGCCTGCCGGTCGCCAGGGAGCGCCACCGCGACGCTGCCCGCGGAGAGCGGCTGGCTCACCCCGTTGATCGTCACCCAGAGCGTTCCTTCCTTCACCATCAGGAATAGCTCGGTGCTGTCGTGAGTGCCCGCACTCTCTGCCTTTCCGTCAGCTGGAATGGTCACTGCGCGGATGTCGATCGAATCCAGATCGAGGGTCGAGCCGGACACGATCGGGCGATCGACGCGCCCGTCACTCTTCACCATCTTGACGTCGGCCCAGCGATACACGCCCGCCGCAAGCGGATCGATGGGAGCGGAGGCGAGCGGTAGGAGCGCCGCGAGCGCGAGGAGAAGTCGCTTCATGTCACCGCTCCCGTCAGTCGGTTGCCGTCAGCCATCGCCGTATCGTTCGCTGTCGCTCGTGCTCCTGCCTCGAGCAGCGCGACGATCCGGTCCACGTCGTACACGCAGCCCGCCCACGTTCCGCCGCTCGCGCGTTGCAGCGCCGCCCACAGCCGCGTGTCGTCGGGAAGTGACGGATGCGGCGCGAGCCCGGAGAACGACTCGCGCTCGGCCAGCACCGCGTCGCACTCGGCGGGAGTAAGTCTCCCACCCGCGACTCCCACGAGGTTGACGGACCCCGTCAGCGACTCGCCTCGGTCGATGATGATCTCGATCACATCATCGTCCTGCACCCGCCCGATCGGACCGCGCTGCAGCGCCTCCGGCCCGATGTGGCCGATGCACGCGCCGCTCGAGAATCCGGAGAAGCGGCCGTCCGTGAGGAGCGCCACCTGCTTGCCCCACGGGAGATACTTGAGCGCCGTCGTGATCTGCGCCGTCTCCTGCATCCCGGTGCCCGACGGCCCATTGCCGATCAGCACGATCACGTCGCCCGGCTGGATCGGCCGCTCCGACGCGCCCTTCACCGCGCGGATCGCCTCGCGCTCGTCGGCGAACACCCTCGCTGGACCGACATGCCTGTACACCAGATCATCGTCGACGACGGACGCATCGATTGCCGTGGATTTGATCACCGAGCCCTCGGGTGCGAGGTTGCCCACGGGGAACACCACGGTGCTCGTGAGCCCTGCCTTCCGCGCCGCGTCGGGTCCCATGATCACGTCATCGGGCATCACCTGCGCGCCGGACGCAAGCCGCGCACGCGCATCGCGCCGGCGATCGCTGTCACGCCACCAGTCGAGCGTCGTGTCGAGCGTGTCGCCGGTCGCCGTCAGCACGTCGCCGTGCAGCAGCCCCATCTCGCGCAGATGCAGCATCACCTCGGGCACGCCGCCCGCCATGAACACCTGCACGGTGGGATGACCGCGCGGCCCGTTCGGCAGCGCGTCCACCAGCCTCGGCGTCGAGCGGTTGATGCGGATCCAGTCCTCCACCGTGGGCGCGCGCAGCCCCGCGGCCCGCGCGATCGCCGGAATGTGCAGCAGCAGGTTCGTCGAGCCGCCGAACGCCGCGTGCACGAGCATCGCGTTCTCGAGTGCGCGCTGCGTGAGGATCTTCTTGATCGGGATGCCGAGCGCGTGCAGCCGCACGAGGGCGGTGGCCGACCGACGGCCGAGCTCCGTCCACGCCGGCTCGCCAGAGGGAGTGAGGGCGCTGTGTGGCAGCGCCAGGCCCAGCCCTTCCGCCACGACCTGCGACGTCGCCGCCGTCCCGAGGAACTGGCACCCGCCACCCGACGACCCGCATGCTCGACAGCCCATCGTCGCCGCGTAATCGAGCGTGACGAGATCGCGCGAGAACCGTGCGCCGAGACTCTGGACCTGCCCCGCGTCCTCACCACCGATCGGCGGAAGCGTCACGCCGCCTGGCACGATCACGCCCGGCAGGTTCCCCGCGCCCGCGAGCGCGAGCATCGTCGCCGGAAGCCCCTTGTCGCACGTCGCCACGCCCATGACACCGTTCACCGTCGGGAGCGAGCGGATCAGGCGCCGCATCACGATCGCCGCGTCGTTCCTGTAGGCGAGGCTGTCGAACATTCCGGTCGTGCCCTGCGTGCGACCGTCGCACGGGTCGCTCACGTACGCAGCGAACGGGATACCCCCCGAGGCACGCAGTGTCTCCGCCGCCTCGCGCACGAGCAGACCGATCTCCCAGTGCCCGGTATGATAGCCGAGCGCCACCGCGCGGCCGTCCTCGGCCCGCAGCCCGCCCATCGTGCTCACGATGAGATACTCCGGCCCCTGCAGCTGGGTCGGTGCCCATCCCATCCCCACGTTCTGGGTCAGCCCGAACAGATCGCCGCTCGGCGCATCGCGCAGCATCTCGGGCGTGTACGGGAGCTGGCCCGCCGGCCCTTCGCCGGCCAGCCGTCCCGCGGCGACCGCCGCCGCGGTGCCGAGGACGGATTCGAGTGGTGGGGTCTTGGGAGAGAGCTTCATGTCGTCACCTGCCACGGTAGTATGCGACGCGACCGAACACTCCAAACTCGGTAGCGGAGCGACCGCGCGCCACTCCTCGATGCCTCGCTCACCGCATCGGCACGAGGGTCGCCATCACCAGCGTCGTCAGGAACGACGTTACCCCCACGATGACCAGCAGCGGCGACCACGAGCGAAGCGCCTCCACCTCGGTGACTCCACCGATCTTGCTGAACACCCAGAAGCCCGCGTCGTTCATCCACGATCCGATCAGCGACCCGGCGGCGATCGCCGTGCCGAGGTAGACCGTGTGATAGGGAAGCGCGAGCCCTTGCACCATCGCGCCAACCATCCCCGCCGCCGTGATCATCGCCACCGTGCTCGAACCCTGAGCGACTTTGAGAACAGTCGTGATCCCAAAAGCGAGGAGGAGGAACGTGTACCCGCGGTCACTCCCTGCTCCGACGAACATCGCCTGAACCGCCGGCCCGATTCCCGCCGCCTGCAGCATCGCGCCGAACGCGCCACCGGCGGCGACGATCACGATCACCACACCGGCACCCATGATCGCGGTCTCCACGACGGCACCCATCTGCTCGGTCGACGGCCGACGCTGCTTCGCATAGAGCAGCAACGCGGCGCCGGCCGCCAGCAGCATCGCCAGGACCGGATTGCCGATCACCGTCGTGACCGGTCGGATCGAGTTCCACAGGGCCGCCTGCGACGGCATCCACGTACGCAGCGCCTCGACGATCGTCCCTGACGCGATCAATGCCACGGGACCCACGACCGGAATGAGCGAGGGTATCAATCCTGGCAACGACTCGGTCTGCGGTGTCTGGTGCTCGTCGCCCGGCCGGACGCGCATGGGCACCGGCATCCTCCGGTCGATCCACGTGGCGAACGCGTAGCCGACGATCGCGCCCGGGATCGCCACCACGACGCCGATGAGGATCATCATCCCGAGGTCGATGCTTAGAGTGTCCGCCACGCCCAACGGGCCAGGATGCGGCGGCACCAGCGTGTGCGTCGCCACTCCGCTCGCCGACATCGCGACGAGATACTTGAGATAGTTCCGGTTCGTGCGGGCGTACATCGACCGCGCGAGCGGCGCGAGCAGGAAGAACACGGTGTCGAAGAACACCGGCAGCGAGAGGACGAATGCCGTCGCGCTCAAGGCGACGGCGTCTCGCTTCTGGCCGAGCACGTTGAGGAACGCGGTCACGATGCGGTCGGCCGCTCCGCTTTGAGTCATCGCTGCTCCCACGATCGCCGCCAGCGCGATGACGATCCCCACGTGTCCTGTCGTGCGCCCGAACGCCTCCGCCACACGCGTGATCCTCAGCGTCGGATCGCCAGGGGCGAGGAAGCTGACGACGATCGCCGCGCCGAGCAGCGCCAGGAAAGCGTTCATCTTGAGGACGATGATCGCACCCAGGATGACCACCATGCCGATGAGAAGAATCAGGAAGGGATGCATGCGCGCGTGAGAGGACTCGGCAGCGAAAGGGACGACGGGGCCGTAGAAGGTGGTGCGGACCGCGCGCGAGCGCACCTGGCGCTCGCGCTTGACAGGCCTGTGGCCCGCGCCGAGTATCGCCGACATCGATCGCCTTCACAACCGCATCGCGTCGTTCGGCGCGCGCACTCAGCGTCATCAGCGTCATCATGGAGCAGGTCATGGACAAGCTCACCCGAAGAGATCTCGTCAAGGCATCCGCCGGCGCCGTCGCAGGGCTCGCGGCCGTCGCCTCCTTCCCGGGGCGCGTTGCCGCCGCGGTGCACACGGTTCGTCGCGGCGCACCCGCGGCGCGTATCCGGTTCGCCGTCATCGGGGCCAACCACGGCCATATCAACGGCCAGGTCTCCTCGACGGTGAAAGGCGGGGGAGAGCTGGTATCGTACTTCATCCCCGAGCCCGATCTGCGAGCCCAGTTCGCACGGAGGAACCCGGCTGCGAAGGCCGTCGACGACGAGCGCGCGATCCTCGAGGACAAGTCGATCCAGCTCGTCCTCTCGGCCAGCATTCCCGATCAGCGCGCCCCGCTCGGCGTGCGCGTGATGCAGCATGGGAAAGACTTCATGGTCGACAAGCCCGGCATCACGTCCATGGCGCAGCTGGCGGAGGCGCGACGCGTGCAGGCGGAGACCAAGCGCATCTACTCCGTCCTGTTCAGCGAGCGTCTCGAGGTCGCGGCGGCGGTGCGGGCCGGCGAGTTGGTCAAGGCGGGCGCGATCGGCACGGTCATCCAGACCGTCGGTCTCGGCCCGCATCGCGTCATTCAGGGAGGCACGCCACGGCCGGAATGGTTCTGGGACCCGGCTCGCTACGGCGGCATCCTCACCGACATCGGCTCACATCAGTTCGACCAGTTCCTCTTCTTCACCGGCTCGACCACGGGCGAGATCGTCGCCTCGCAGGTCCGCAACGTGCGCCACCCCGAGCATCCGAAGTTCCAGGACTTCGGTGACGTCATGGTGCGGGGCAACGGAGGCACGGGCTACATCCGGATGGACTGGTTCACGCCGGACGGGCTCTCTACGTGGGGTGATGGACGCATGACCATCCTCGGCACGGACGGCTACATCGAGCTCCGGAAGTACGTCGACATCGGCGGCCGCCCCGGCGGCAACCATCTATTCCTCGTCGACAAGAAGGGCATGAACTACGTCGATTGCAAGGAGATGGAGACGCCATACGGCCGCCAGCTGGTCGACGACGTGGTGAATCGCACCGAGACGGCAGTGCCGCAGAAGCACACCTTCCTCGCCTCGGAGCTCGCGATCCGCGCCCAGGATCAGGCGAAGATCCTCAAGGCCGGTACGCACCCGGTGTGACGGGCCATTGAACGCACGAATGGGTTGACGGCCAGGCCGCCAACCCATTCGCGATCGCTCCGGTTCGTGGAGTGCGCCCCACCAGCGCCCAGGTCACTCCCCTTCGCTGTCTGTTTTGCACATCAGATATCAACTCGCGCGGACGCCACGACGTGCACGTCCCGCTCGTCCATTTCGATCGCTCTTTGTATTCTTCCTACCGTCGGCGCGACGCTCCGCTCGCTGCTTCGCGTTCGCATCGAACAGATGCTGGTGCTCCGGCGTGAGAGCGCCGCGAATCTCCGCCTTCTCACGATCCATCAGCGCGCGCAGCTTGCTCCGATCGCCCGCAGTCCTGCTCCAAGCCGCCTTCACACCGGCGGTGTCGCCCTTCTGTCGCGCGGCGCGAGCATCCCGCATCGCCGGCAACAGCGACTCTCGAAGCGTCTTCGCCTCAGCGCGGTACGTCGTGTGGATCTGCTTCACGTGCGACTTCTCTGCGTCCGTCAGCGAGATGCCGCGGAACAATCCGCCACGTCCCGGCCGTCCTTCCATCCCACGACCCGCGCCATGACGCTCATGACGCGCGTTCGGCGCACTGGCCTGAGCCGGAGCGAGCGAGGCGACGGACACGAGCGATGCGACGACGAATCCGATTACTTGAGACTTACCCATTGTGCCTCCAAAGTGTTGGCGCGCTCCATCGCGCTGCCACATTGATGGACGCCGCGTAACTCTCAGCGTTAAGAGAAGTCTTGGGCAATCGTCGGGAACTTCTGCCGTCGAAGCGTGAATGTGCGCGCAATGGAAACGAACGAGGTAGGCGACGGCCGCGTGACAGGGCAGGCGCGGCGGCTACCGCGCGCCGATGCCCACGACCACCCGCAGATAGGGGCCCGTGGCCCCAGCATCCGGGCCCGCGACGATCGTCTGGCCGTTGCGCGTCCATGTCGCGCGGTTCGGAGACGCGAGTAGCCCGGCGCGCACGCCCATGACCACGCCCATGGACGCGCCGCGCCGCGCGACGAGGTAGTCGGCACCGCCGCCGACGCTGTACAGGAGGTGGCGCGCCGTGAGATTGCTCTCCGCGCCCGGCGACTGCGCCACTTCGTCGAAGGTCGGCTGCGAGGCGGTCGTGCTTCCGCCATTGCGATCGCGGAGTGTCACCTCTACCCGGCCGAGTCCCACGCCGAACTGCGGAAAGAGCGTGAAGCGCTGCGTCGCGGCGACCGCGTAGCCCACGGTGACCATTCCTTGCAGGGTGCTCAGGTCCGACGTGCGGCCGTTGTTCAACCCTTCCTCGCCGAACGTCGACCGCTGGACATCCATCCCGATCAGCGCTCGTTCCAGGGCGAAGTAGCCGCTTGCGCCGTAGCTTACCGCGTCGTTCGAGAGCGTCGCGAACTGCGCCGCAGTCATCCGCGCGTTGAGCGGATCCACCGAGGTTGTTCCCATCCCGGTGCTGAGCACGATCGCATTGAACGGGTACCCGTTGCCTGCACCGAGGGATTGAGCTGACGCGCCACGTCCAGCGACGAGCATCAGCACCAGCGCGGCGCAACCGCGCGACATGGTACGGGAACGGTGCATCGGGAGCTCCGGCGCGAACGCGCTGACAGGGGCGGTGGCTGTGCACTGACGGGCGCCGCGGATGTCGCGGTCCCATCGAAGTCTCGGCAGTGCCTGCGCTTTCCCTGAGTCCCGCGTCGGTTCAGCGTACCGCGACCAGCGGCACCTGTCTCCGATCACTCCAGAGTCGTTGGGGCACGATCGTCACGGCACCAGCGCGCACCGTCACCGGTCCGATCTCCACCACGCGCGCTCCGGAGCCGTCCGCCACCTCGAGGCGCAGCGTGCGAAGCCCCGCCGGCATGCGCGCGCGGAAGAGCTGCACCTCCTGCGGCAGCAGATGCCAGGAGCGAACGTCGGCGCGCTCCAGCAGCGACGCGCCGAAGTTGCTCAATCGCCCCGCCGTCTCGCCCTTCTTGTCGCGCACCGCCTTGGTGACGACGTACTTCGTGCTCGCGCGGGCAGTCGCGCGTATGAGCATTGCCGCTCGGGCCCGCCGCTCGTCCACCGTGGCCGCATCGTCGATCACGCCGACGATGCGCACGGCCTCGCCCAACACACCGGTCGTGTCCAGTCGCACCGACTCGCGCCAGGGCCGCGCGGAACGGCGCAGCGCACTGAACGCGACGGCCAGCCAGTAGCCGTCGTCGTCAGCATGGTCGGCTCTCCTGTTTCGCGCCCGGGTCGTGTCGTCATTGGCGGTGATCTCGGAGCTCGGCCCCGCCGGTCCACGACGCGGATCACCAGGCTGTCCGATCCGATGCGCGATTCGCGCCGCTGGATGCTCGCGTCCTTCGTGACGCCGATGTGAGGAGTCATCGTCGTCTCCACCGTAGTAAACGTCGACCTGCTCCGTCACGCGATGGGCGACGAAGCCGCGCTCCAGCACGACGAGCACCTCACCCTCGTCCGGAGCCAGCGGCGATGTGCGCTCGGGCACAGACGCGAGCATCTGGTGCGCCGCGCGATAGGCGACCTGTGCCTCGTCCTGCCGGCCTGCACGCTCCATCACCGCGCCCGCCAGGTGCTCCAGCGCGGCGTGCAGGGGTTGCTCTTGCGTGTCGCGATCGCCCTCACGCTGCGCGAGCAGGTTCACCAGGCGCCTCGCCTCGACCGCCGCATCGTCCCAGCTGTCGAGTTGCGCGTACGACAGCATGCCGTAGTACGCGATGAACAGCCGCTCCGTGGGACGCGGCCGGTAGTGACGCGCGTTGTCGCTGGTGATCAGGGCCAGCGCGTCGCGCGACAGACTCTCGGTGATGCGGTCGTCCGCCATCAGCGCCGCGCTGTCGAGCAGCGTTCCGGCGCGCAGGAACTGCGACGCGTAGTACGCCGAGGTGGCCCGGGTCAGCGTGCGCAGCAGGGCGTCGTCCTCGCGCCACGCGAGCGCGGTCGGGAAATCCCCGCGGGCGAGCGCGTCGCGCAGGCGATGCTGGACCCGCATGATGCCCTCGGGCCCGCGCTCGTAGCCGCGGAGGGTGTTGCGCAGTGTCGAGCAGCCGCCGAGCGCGAGGGCGCACGCCACCACGGTGAGGCCGCGGATCAGCGTGCGCCTCGCTCGAGCACCACGAGGCGCTCGCGTGCGGCAACGATCGCCGCTGCGAGCCTCGCGTTCGCGTTCCCCGTCGCGTCGATCTTCGCGATCTCGAGCTGGTTGAGGAACAGCCTGTACCGCAGTTCGGCCTCGATCGGCCGCAGCAGCTTGTCGAGCGACGTGGCCATCTTGTACTGCAGCTCGGCGTCGGCACGGGTCACGACGCTCGCGCGATCGTAGCGGTCGAGCGCCGAAGTGAAGTCGCCCGCCGCGGCGAGCGCATCGCCTTCGCGCACGAGTGCCGCGGCGCGGACACGGTTCGCGTCGGTCGCGTCACTGGCGCCGCTCACCGTCCGCAGCCCCTGCGGCTCGCGATATGTGAGGCTCGCGACCCGGTTGCCCGCGAGCTGCACGAGCACCACGGATCCGACCGCGTCGCGCGGCCCGGCGTCGGCGTCACGCGGCGCGAGCACGCTCACGCCGCCGCTCCGGCGCGTGGTCCACGCCAGCTCGGTCGTGCGCGTCGCGGCCAGCACCTGCGCCTCGGTCATGCCGATCACCAGCTCGCCTCGGCCCAGCGCGTCGCAGACCGCCGGCGCGCATTCCACCATTGCAGACGTGGCGATCGAGTCGCGACGCTCGCGTCCTTCGACGCGTGCTTCGAGCGCCTGCGTGGTGGCGGCGTCGATCGTCCGCAACGGCGCCTCGATCTTCTCGCCGTTTCGCATCAGCGCGATGGGATCCTCGTGGATGTGCTTGGGGTTCGCGCACGCGGCCAACGCCGTGATGAACAGCGTCGGAGCGAGCTGGGGGAATCGGGAGGTGGACATCGTCATCTCTCCAGGTGGAATCGCGTGGTGGTCACAGGCCGAAGCGCTT
>JBDSDB010000205.1:0-37662 GCA_039920785.1 Gemmatimonadaceae bacterium | reverse complement strand
TCGCCGCACTGTTCGTCGAGCGCAGCGTCGCGCTGGCCGCGCCCGGAGGCGTGGTCGCGCTACTCGTTCCCGCCAAGTTGTGGCGCTCGCTCGCCGGGGGCGGCGTGCGAGCGCTGTTGTCGGGCTCCACTCACCTGCTTCGGGTCGAGGACTGGTCGGATGCCCCATGCGCGTTCGACGCCGCCGTCTATCCCTCCGTCGTCATCGTCGGGCGCGGCGGCGATGCGCGCGACGATGCGACGATCAGCGTGCGACGACGCACCTTCGATCTCGAATGGACGACATCTCATGCGTCCATCCGCTTCGACCACGAGGACGCGGCGAGCCCGTGGCTGCTCCTGCCGCCGGAGGTACGCCGCGCGTTCGAGCGGATTCGCGAGCGCGGGCAGCCGCTCTCCGAAAGCACGCTCGGCCGGCCGACGCTCGGCGTGAAGTGCGGATGTAACGATGCCTTCGTGGTGGAGACGCTGTCGCTCGAGATGGAACGTGCGGCGGTGGTCCATCAGGGCCGGCACGGAACCATCGAGCGCGCCATGCTGCGGCCACTCCTTCGCGGTGAGGCCGTCACGCCGTGGCAGACCCGCCCCACCGCGAGTGCGATTCTCTGGACACACGATGCCCGTGGGTCGCCGCTGGCGAGCCTGCCCTCGCAGGCTGCGCGCTGGCTCGCACCATGGCGCAGCCGTCTCTCGGCGCGCAGCGACCTTCGCAGCTCGCGAAGCTGGTGGTCGCTGTTCCGGATCGAGGGTGCGGACGTCGACGCGGCTCGCGTGGTGTGGAGCGACTTCGGCCGGATGCCGCGCGCTGCCGTGCTTCCGGCGGGCGATCCCACTGTTCCGCTCAACAGCTGCTATGTCCTTCCCTGCTCCGATCCTACGGATGCACTCGCCCTCACCGCGCTCCTCAACTCGGCCATCGCGGCAGCGTGGCTCAATGCCATCGCCGAACCGGCGCGCGGCGGCTGGCATCGATACCTCGCATGGACCGTGTCGCTGCTGCCCATTCCGCTGGACTGGACGCGCGCGCGCTCGATCTTGGCGCCGCTCGCCGAGCGAGCGATGCTCGGCATGGTGCCGTCGGAGCAGGAGCTTATCTCGGCCGTTTGCCGCAGCTATCGGCTCGAGCATGCCGACGTCGCACCGCTGTTGGCGTGGAATCATCGCCCGTGAAGGAGCCGCTCGTGTCGGGCGAGCATCTCACCGGGGCGAAGCTGCGCTCGGTCCGCGCTCGCTTCGCCGAGCTCCTCGCCAACCCGCGTGATGCCGCGGCGCTCGGCTCCATCGTGCTTCGTTCCGATCAGCTGCAGGCCGTCCGGAGAGTCGAGACGCAGCTTGCACGCGACGGAGGCTGCCTGCTCGCCAACGACGTCGGCACGGGCAAGACGTACGTCGCGCTGGCCGCCACGCGTCGCTGGCGCAATCCGCTCATCGTCGTGCCGGCCTCACTGCGCCCGACCTGGCACGACGCCGTGCGGCGGGCGTCCGTGCGCGGCACCATCGTCAGCCACGAATCGCTGAGTCGAGGGGTCTCGCCGCCCGGTGACTTCGACGGAATCGTCGTTGACGAGTCGCACCGCTTCCGGCCCACGTCACGTCGGCACGCCCTTCTCGCGCGGCTCGTCGCCCGGGCGCCGGTGCTGCTGCTCTCCGCCACGCCGTTGCAGAACCGCACGCGCGAGCTCGCCGCGCAGGTCGCTCTCTTCATCGGCGACTCGGCTTACCGGCTCGATGCCAGCGCCCTCGCGCGCTTCGTCGTTCGCGGCGCGCCGCTGGCGGATTCCGTGCTCCCGCGCGTCGCGCCTCCTCGATGGCTGAGCGTGCGCGCGGATGACGGCCCTGTGTTGCGCGCCATTCTCGCCCTCCCGCCCCCGCCCCGCGCCGTCGATTCCGGAGATGGCGGCGCGCTGCTCACCATCTCGCTCGTGCGCGCATGGGCGTCGAGCCGGGCCGCGCTGCTGGCGACCGCGCGTCGCCGCCGTCAGACGCTCTCCGCCATCCAGCAGTGCTTCGACGAGGGCCGTGTGCCGACCCGCAGCGAGCTGCGAAGCTGGCGCGGTGGCGGCGGCGTGCAGCTCGGGTTTGCGGCCCTGCTCGCGACTACGAGATTCGAGCGCGAGTCGGCCGCCGCCCTCGCGCGTGCGCTCGACGCGGAGCGCCGCGCGCTCGACACGCTGCTCGCGTCGCTCGCTGAGAGCGACGATCCTGACGTGGCTCGCGTCGCGGCGCTGCGATCGGTGCGCGCGGCGCATTGCGGCGGTGCCATCATCGCCTTCAGCGAGTCGGCGAGCACGATCCGCGCGTACTTCGGCGCGCTGCGGAGCGACGCCGGCGTCGGCATGCTCACGGCGCGCGAAGGGCGCATTACCACCGGGCGCATTCCGCGCGCCGAGCTGCTCGCGCGCTTCGCGCCTCGTTCGCAGGGCGCTCGGCAGCCCGCCGCGCACGAGCGCGTCACGCTGCTGCTCGCCACCGATCTGCTGTCGGAGGGCGTGAATCTCCAGGACGCCTCCATCGTGGTGCATCTCGATCTCCCATGGAATCCCGCGCGGCTCGCGCAGCGGCTGGGTCGCGTTCGCCGGCCCGGCGGAGCCGACGAGGTGTTCAGCTACGTCATGACCCCGCCCGCGGAGGCATCGCTGCTGCTCCGCGCCGAGTCGCGGCTGCGTGCCAAGCTCGCGCGCGCCGAGCGTACGATAGGGCGTGGGCTCGACGTCATGCCGGCGTTCGACTCATCACCGTCGGCGGCGCCGCCGCATGCGTCCATCGGGCATGATCCCTCCAACGCCGAGCTTCACGGTCAGCTCGACGCGAGGCTCACGGCCTGGCGTCGCGAACATTCCGCGCCTGATCGCCGCGCGTCTCCGCGTTGCATCTGGGCGGCGGCGCGCTGCGACACGCGCGGGTGGGTGGCCGCGCTGAACGACGGCCGCCTCGTGGCGCGAATACATTCGCGCGCGGAGAATGAACGCGTTGCAGACACGACCGACGACGTCCGCACGCTCGCCCGCGCACTCGAGCTCGCGGACGGCCCTCCGCGCATCGCAACCGACGACGAAGCTGCCGCTGCTCTGGCGCAGCTCTCGGAGTACGTCGAGAACGAGTGGACGAATCGCTGCTGCGGTCTCACCACCGCCCCGCCGCTGCGCCGCGACGTGCAGCGTCGGCTGGACCGTGTCCTCAGCGCGACTCCTCGCCACCGGCGCCGCGCCATGCTGTCCAGCGCGGCCCGGCTCCGACGTCTGCTCGATTCCCCACTGCCGCTCGGCGTCGAGCGCGAGCTGGCCTTGCACGCACTCGAGAATCCCGCCGCGGCCGGCGAGGAATGGCTCAGTCGTGCGGTCGCACTGGCGACGGCCGCGCCTGGGCGCGCGAGCGATGCCCTAGGCGCGGCGCCTACCGCGCCGAGCGCCCTGATCCTCTTCGGCCCGTGAATTCCTTATGCGCTCAGTGCACCGTCACGTTGCCGCCGCCGAGCGGGACGGTCGGCGCCGCAAAATCCGACGCGCCTGGTTCACTGTCGAACAGCATCGCTCCCGTCGCCAGGTTCCAGACGCGAATGCGCACGCGATCGGTCTTGTCTCCTGTGTGGTTGCCGTCGTCTGCCGTCACCTGGAAACCGACGTCCGTGCCGTTCGCCAGAACGGCAGTGCCACGGAACGTCGCGACCGTGCCCTGCACGACGAGCCACGCGAAGCTCGTGCTGGTGAATGCGATCGCTCCACTCTGCGCGGCCAGGTGGAAGGTGCCTACCGGTGTCGTCCCGCCTCTGTAGCGGAGGTCGACGCCGAACCGCGTCTTGTCACCGTCGCTCGCGCCGGGAATCCAGCCGCTCCCGTTCAGCGAGCCCGCCGACGCGTCGTATACCACGACGATCGACGAGTGCGTCGTCGCGCTGGCCCCATCGTCGTCGCGCACCGTCACGGTCACCGTGTAGAAGCCCGCTGTCGTGTACGCGTGCGTCGCGCTGGCCTGCAGCGCCGATCCCGCGTCCACGCTGGAGCTCTCGCCATCGCCCCACTCGATGGTCGCGACGTGCGTGTCGCCCGCGCCGGCGTCGGTGAATGTCACGGTGCCGGTCGCCTGCACACCGACCGACGTCGGCACTGCCGGCACGTTCACGCCGGTGATCACCGGCGCGGCGTTGGTCACGTTGACGCTCAGCGAGGCTGTGCTCGTGGCGCCGGCGGCGTCCATCACCGTCAGCGTGACGGCAAACGTCCCGTTGTCGGCGAAGATGTGGGTCGGGGACACACCGGTAGCCGTGGTGCCGTCGCCGAACGACCAGGAGTACGTGAGTGCGTCGCCATCCGGATCGCTCGACGCGCTCGCGTCGAAGGTCAACACGCTCCCTTCGACCCCTGTCGTTGGGCCGGTGAGCGCGGCTACCGGCGGCCGGTCGTTGCTCTCGACCACCGTCTCGATCGCGTCGGGCAGCGCGGCGAGGAAGTCGTAGCCGGTCTCCGCCTCGAGCGCGTCGACCGTCGTCTTGTACGTCTCCCACGGGATGTTGCGGATCCCGGTGGCCGACGCCGGTCCGGTGGTGCCCACGAGGTTCGGCATCTTGATGGCTATGACCTCGAGGTCCGTCGCGGACTTCACGTTGGCGAGCCCCTGCCCCGCGCTCAGGATGACGGCGATCTTCCATGTGTAGTCGGGCACCGCGACCTTGCCCTCGTTCTTCAGCGTGGGCGGCGACGCGGCGTAGATGCCGCCGGCGACGACATAGATCTCCTTGCCGCCCGTGCGCACCATGTCGTTCAACTGGTTCTCGAGCCTCGACCACGGTCCCTGATTGTTCTCCGCCGCCTGCGGTAGGATGTTCGTCAACAGGAATGTGGACGAGTTCTCGGTGAGCGTGGTCGTTCGGCTCTCCGACTGCACCATGTGGCCGCGATCATACCCACCGTTGCGATAGTCGAAGTCGACGACGCGGTAGACGCTCGACGGCAGCGACAGATCGGCGGAGAAACAGTCGCAGCGCGGTGCGGCGCCGAACTGCGTCCCATTCAGGTTCCAGCTCACCCAGTTCGGCCCCCCTCTGCTCGCGTTGTACGAGAGCACGAACTGCGTCTTGGCGACGATCAGGTCATTGCTCGGATCGGCGTCGGCTGGCGCACCGAACTCCACGTGGTTGCGGTAGATCGCGCTGGTCGGCTCGGGCGCGTCGACCTGTACGCTCACCGTTCCGAACGCTCCGCTTAGCGCGGTGGCCTTGATGATCGCGGTGCCGGGCGCCACGCCGGTGACGTAGCCGAGCGCATCGACGGTGGCGATCTCGGGGCTCGCGCTCGACCAGACGAGCGGCACCGAGATGACCGCTCCGCCGGCGTCTCGCACCGTGGGGAAGATCGGCTTCGTGTACCCGACGATGATCTCGCGCGGCGTGTTCATGCTCAGCGACACCGAGCCCGCCGACGCCACAATGACCGTGAGGGTCGTGCTCGCGTTCGTGCCGTTCGCCGACGTGACGGTGATCGTCGTCGTGCCTTCGGCGACGCCGCTGGCAAGCCCCGTCCCGCTGATCGTCGCGATGGATGGATCGCTGCTCAGCCAGGTGAACGTCGTCGAGGAGGTCGCGTCGACACCGTTCGCGTCCTTCGCCGTGACGGTGAACTGCCGAGTGCCCCCGACGCTGGCCGATGTGGCGAGAGGTGTGATCGCGACGCTGACGACAGGGCCCGCGGGTGGCGGCGGGGTGACCGTACCTCCGGGACAGGTGCCTGGCGTGCCCCTGAGCGTCTGCCCACCGGGTGCCGGCGGAACGAACGTGGTGGTGGACTTCACCCAGTTCGCGTTGTTCGCCACGACCGTGCGCGACGCGCTCACGTCCGCGACCTCGTAGCTCACCCCCGGGCTCACCGCCCAATCCCCTCTCAGCGTGTCCTGCGGGATCCTCGTACCCGCCGCGTCGAAGAGGTAGCGGCCGTAGCTCACCGAGTCGATCGGCGCGTTGCTCGGATCGCGCAGCGCGATCCAGTCCGTGGCGGACGACGAGGTGCCGCCGTTGTTGAGGACGATCGAGCCAGCGCCGCTTGCCGGATAGGAATACGCTTGCAGCACGCCTCCGTTCGTCGTCAGGTCGGCATTGTTGCCGATGACGATGCACTTGCCCGCGGGCACGATGACGCTGCGGGAGATCGTGTGCGCGTCAGCGAGGAATGAGCCGATGGTGTACCCCGACAGATCGACGTCGGTGGTACCAGTGTTGTACAGCTCGAACCACTCGCCGAAGGTGTCGGTGCCGTTGGGGTCGGGCAGGAACTCGGTGATGATGACGCTTCCAACCGCCGCCGCAGTCGCGAGCTGCGCGCGACCAGGCGAGGGGTGCGAGGTCGACGGTGCGAGCACGCGGTCCGCGTTGCAGGCAACGAGCAGAAGTCCCAGCGCCGCAATACGCAGCGCACGGTTGATCGAGGGATACATGTTCCTACGGGAGGGGGCCGGGAGTCACCACGTCCGGCATCGGACGCGCGAGGGCAACCGATGGTGAATGAGCGAATGTTAGCGGCCGCCGAGACCGGCGCAAACGGATGGAGTCACGATCGCCGATCAGCTCGGTCACGACTCCGTCTCCTCACGTCTCCACAGCCACCGTCTCGATGCCAACGATCTCTCCAGTCACCGGATCGTTTCCCAACGCGAAGCAGCGTACCTCGATCTTGCCCATCCGAAACACGCGCACGTTCCCGAGGCTCTCTCGGAGCGCGTCGCGCAGCGCTTCGTAGCGCGAGATCAATCCGCGCGCTGCCGCGTCCTGCATGTCTACGCGTTCGATGTGGCGGGCGAGAAGCTCGTCGAGCGACGATTCGGTGACATCCGCGCCCAGTGAATCCGCGAGCGCCGCGATCTCGTCGGGCGTGAGCTCGGCGATCGGAACGCTCGCTCCCTCGAAGCGCACGAACGTGAACGGTCGGTCGGACTCGCTCGAGTACACCAGCCCCTCGGCCGCCGACTCGAGACGGCTCTGAAGCGCGTCGGTCGTCATCGTTCGCTCCTCCGTGACGGAGTAGGAACCGAGTCCGGCGCGGCGCCACGCCAACGCGCGATCCGCCCCTTGGGCCCCACCGCCCATCCCGCCGCGGGCGACGCGAACAGCACGCTGTTGTACGCGGTGCTGTCCACGCTCTGCCACGACGCGCCGCCGTCCACCGACGCGTCGGTGCCGTTGAGACCAACGGCCACGAGCGTGTTGGCGCGGGTGCCCGGCACGAACGAGACCGCCGAGCGGAAGCCAGTGGGGCCGGCCGAACTGTCGGTGAGTGTCCACGTCGCGCCTCCGTCGCTCGTCATGGCGAGATTGCGTCCGCGGAGCGCCGGCTTCTGGTAGTCGCCACCGGCGATCACGCCGTGTCGCGCATCGCGAAAGGCGACCGAGAACGCGCCCTCCGACGCGAGGCCGGCGCGCAGCGGTGTGTCGTGCACCGTCCAGCTGCGACCGCGGTCGGCCGAGTGGAAAATTCGCGAGACGTGCGCGCCGCCGCTCACGATCCACACGTGCGACGAGCCGTACACTGCAATGCAGCTTCCACTCGCCGCGAATCCGCCCTCACCGGTGAGCGCCGCGGGAATGCGATCCGCGGGAATCTCCTGCCAGGTCGTGCCGCCGTCGCTCGTCGTGAGCAGCAGGAACTTACCGTCGACCGGATCACTGATCGCGATGCCGTCACGCGCGTCCCAGAAGCGAAGCGCGTCGAGGAACGTGCCCTTGCGAGTCGCCGACCAGCGGAGCGACCAGCTCCTGCCACCGTCCATCGTGCGATAGATGCGCGACGAATCGCCGATGCTCAGCGCGTGCGCCGCCGTCGCCGACGTCGCGGCAATGGCGCGCAGGTCGAGTGAGTCCGCACCGGGAATCGTCTGGCGCACCCAATGCACACCGCCATCGGTCGTGTGAACTACTGTTCCGCGCTGGCCGCTCGCCCAGACGACCGTCGGCGACACGATACTCAGCCCCCGAAGCTCCACGTCCGTCGGACTCACCTGCGTCGTCCACTGCCCGCTCGCGGTGCGCAGAGCGGCAAGCATGGCGAGGGTCGTGGCGGCGAACGAGAGAGGGAGGCGCATTGTGCAGGATCGCAGTTGGAGAGGCAGGAGGAATGGAGTATGCCCTGGAGATCCGCACGGAGCCAGTCGCCCAGTCGAGTTTCAGTGTGTCGACGCGCCGACGATGCGATGTCGGCAGACCCTATCTCCGCGGAGGAACTTGCATGCTGACCGCCGCCCAACGTATGGCATTCACGTTCAGCGTGATGGAGGAAGTGAAGAAGTGCGTCACAGGCCGGGCGTGCTCGAGCAGGCGGGAAGCGCGAGCTGGGCGGCCCACCTCCCGAGTGCCCCGAGCAGGTCCCTTTGGTGATCTGCTGCTGAGATCAACCGCGTTCGGCTGCGCAGGCAGCGCTTGGGCGGGTGGGCGGTGCGAAAGACCCCAGACATCGCGCGCGACATGAGACGAGGGTGTGACCGACACGGAGAGACGCAGCGCGCGTAGACACTGACGTGCGCGCAGCTCTGGCCCACCCACCAGAGCGCGACGCTCGCGGCGTGATTGTCGCCGGCGCGCACGAAGTAGCCGACGAACAGCCCGGGCATGACGAGCTGCATGATGGTTCCACCCGCGAAGCCGATCAGCTCCCCGAATGGACCAAAGACGAGGTGTCCGGTTTCGTGGACGGCCAGATCCACGCTGTCCAGCAGGCTTCCTTCCCCCAGATGCGCGAGCAGATAAGTACCATAAAGCGCGAGCGCGGCGCTCAGGACGCGCCGGGCAACTGAAGCTGACGCGGTGGGGTCGTCCATTCGAAGGTGTCGTGGCGCTGGAAACGGGGAGCGAGCTGCCGGGCCGGCGCGAAACCGACGTCGGCTCAGCTCCGTAGGTCACAACGTCGGCTTGCTCCCCGCCGGCACCCTCATCGATGGAGTCCGGCACATGTGGATGCTTCTCAAGGCGGTTGCGCTCAGATTGGCCGTCGGGCGTACGCTCGGCGGCATGCTCGTCAGCCTCTTTCTGGTGCTCTTCCCGGTGGCCGGCGTACTCAAGGTGGTCGGCCTCCCGATCCTGATCGTGCTCGGTGTCGTCGGCGCACCGCTCTTCCTTCTGCTCGCCGCGATCGGCCTGCCCGTGCTGCTGGTCCTTGGTGTCGGCGCGGTGCTGCTGTTGCTCGTCGGTGGACTGCTCACGCTGGGACTGATCGCCCTCAAGATCGCCCTGCCGATCATCCTGATCGTGTGGTTCGTGAAGTGGTTGCGGAAGCCGCGTCACGGTGCAGTGCCCGATGTCGGGACACCGCCCATACCGGATCTGGGTACGTCTGAATAGCCGCTCTTCGGTTCTCGGTTCATCGGTTTACGGCCGGCCTCGGGAAGTCCTGCGTCCCGAGGCCGGCCGACATACCGTTCACTGACGAACCGAGGAACTGCACTTCACGAGTAGTACCTCCGCATCTGCGCCGCCACGCCGTCGAGGTCGGGGAAGAGCCGTCGCTCGTCGACACCGACGATGTCGAGCTGGTCGCGCACGCGGGCGGTCGCCGAGCTGGGGATCACGAACTTCGACAGTGCCTCGTCGAGGCCGTGGTCCGAAAGGAAGACGTCGAACGATCGGCGCGTGTCGGAGCAGAGCGTAAATGTCGCCGCCTGAGCGGAGATACGCGCATCGAGCGTGGGCGGCTCGATCATACATGCGAACGGCTTCGCCTGCGTCCCTTCGTCGATCAGCTTCCACGGCGTGTACGCCCCGTCGCGCCCGAGCAGGCGATGCAGGTCCTCGATCAGGAACGCGAGCTCCGAGAAGCCGAATCGACGGTGGACCATTTTCCAGTCGAGGCGCCAGATAGCCCGGTCGGCCTTCGCGTCACCGAGTGTGGCAAAGTGCGCGGCGATGAGCGGCGAGTAGCTCCAGTCGAGCAGGCGGGTGGGCACGCCGTGATGCTGCGCCGAGACGAGCAGCTCCCACTCGTTCGTCGCGTGCGCGAGATGTGGCCGCGAGTAGCGCGCGAAGTTGCGGAGGACGTGCTCCTCCAGCGACGTCTTGGTGTGCGGCGGGGCGACACCGCCCAGCCGGTCGAGACTCGTGAGGAGCGAGCGGGCCGTGTCGGCCGAGCCGTGATAGACGGAGTGGTCGCGCCGACGGCCGGTCACATCGTCGGGCTTTTCCGGAGTCACACGGTCGATGAGCTCGCCGAGCGAGGTCACCTGGATCATTCGGTTGCTCATGACCGGATGACCTACAAGAAGCGTGACAGCGCCAGCGACGATGCCAACCGGTCAGATGCCAGGGGGAGGCTCATTCTTTGTACGGTTGCGCGCCGAGCGGCGCGCGACCGACTTGAAGTAGCGCCAACGCACGAGCGACATCACCACGAAGACGACTGTCAGCGTGATCGCCAGCGGCCAGTCGACGTCGCGCATGCTCAATCGCCGACGGAGACGCCGAAGGACGCGAGGTTGTCGCGAAGCCCGTCTGACGACGAGCCGCTGACGCGCCGGAAGAAGCCGACGCGGCCGCCCACACCCGCGAGCAACATCCAGTGCGCCTCCGCTCCTAGATAAGTGGAGCGTGCGCTCGTGTTCCACGGGTTCTCACCGGTGCGGATACCAGCGGCGCGAAACGAGTAGCCCTTCCCGAACCTGTGTCGCCGAAAATATCCGAGTGAGAGCTCCGCGCCGCCCATCCCCGGCTCGGCCATCACGATGATGCCATCGTTGCGCTTGCCGCGCATGTCGAACAGGCCGCCCGCCGCGAGCGAGAGTCGCAGCGGGGCGCCGTAGTGGATCCCGATCGCCGGCGAGACGTGCACGAACTGGGCGCTGTCGCGGCCGGTCTGCGCGGCGGCGCACAGGGGAAGCAGGGCGACCAGTAGCGTGGGGAGAGCAAGTCGGCGCATGGGGAATGCTGTAGTGGTGCGAACCGCGCGTCCAGCGCCAATGTTCCCGAAACGCAAGGGCGTTCCTACTCGACAGTCGCCGGCGGCGCTCCCCCGATGCGCCGGCGCTCCAGCGCTCCCCCGACGAGCACACCGATGGGACCGAGCAGGGCCAGGATCAACGGATACCATTGCGGTTGGCCGGGAGTGCCGGCGCCTCTGAGCACCGGTGCGATGCCGGACACGAACAGTATGAGCGCCAGCACGAACACGGTGAAGAACGAGCGGCCGACGGTGATCCGCGACGTCGTGAAACCGCCTGCGGCGGCGCCGAGCGCGCTGAGCGTCAGATTCACGGCGTAGTACCAAGCTGGCGGAGAGAACGCGCGCGGGTTCGCATCGCGGATCGCCGCCAGCGTGGTGACGATGACGCCGCCGCCGACGATGAGTACGGTGACGCCAAGACCGGCGAGCAGCGCGAGCGCGGGACGCAGCATCGAGGAGGCCGGGGCCGGCACCTTTGGCGATGGAGAAGCGGTCACCCGAGCACTCGCGACAGGTGATGCTCGAGGTGATCGAGGTAGTCGGCCATGAGGTACTCGAGAGTGGTGGGCCGCTCGCGCGGCACGGCGCGAAAGGCGCGCTGATCGAGGTTGTGGTCGTCGCGTTCGCGCTCCCGGTCTGCGGCGGGTGTCGCGCTCATGACCCGCCCGAGGTGCCGGTTGTAGAGTTGCCAGAGCACGACGAGCTCGGGCCACGGCGACTCCCGATATCGCTGCGCCGAGACCCAATCGTCCTGCTGATAGCCCTCGACGACGAGGTCGTCGCGGGTTCGCATGCGCACGAATCGCTGGTGGTTGTTGCTCGCCGAGTCGATGAGATGACCGATGATCTCTCGCGGCGACCATTTTCCGGGCGCAAGGCGCCGCATCGAATCGTCGTCGCCGATGGCCAGCAATGCTGGCACCGCCCGATCGACGACGTCGGCGAGTCGCCGCGCGTATGGAGGTGCGTCGGAGGGAAGAGTAGTGGCGCCGAGCGAGCGCAGCGCCTCGGAGAGAGGAGTGTGCATCCCTGAAATTGACCGCGGCGCGTGACCGGCGCGAGTGGCGCGCGTCGCCACTCGCGCGGACACATGCCGGGCGCCGGGCGCCGAGCGCGCAGCCACTACTTGAACCGCATCCCGTTCGGTGCGATCGCTCCGGGCTTCGGCACGACGAACGGCTTGGCCACTGGCGCGGGAGCCTGCGTCTTCGCGCTCTTGCCGCTGCCCGGTTTGCCAGACGCCGGCCGTTCGGCCCGCGTGTCGCTCGCCGTCGGACGGCCATCGGCGCTCGCCTCGCGCTTCATCGTCAAGGCGATGCGGTTGCGTTGCAGGTCCACCGCGAGAACGCGCACCTTCACGCGCTGTCCCACGCTCACGACGTGGTTTGGATCGCTCACGTACCGGTCGGCGAGCTGCGACACGTGCACGAGCCCGTCCTGGTGCACGCCGACATCCACGAACGCACCGAACGCGACGATGTTCGTCACGACGCCTTCGAGCTCCATCCCCTCGCGAAGATCCTTCGGCTCGGTGACGTCCTCGCGGAACGCGGGCGCCTCGAACGCGGCGCGCGGATCGCGGCCCGGCTTCCGCAATTCCGTGACGATGTCCTTGAGCGTCGGCAGGCCGGCGTCGGCGGAGACGTACCGTGCGAGGTCGATCGCCTCGAGGCGTTTCTCGTTCGCGACGAGGTCCGCCACCGTCACGCCGAGGTCGGCCGCCATCCGCTCCACGAGCGCGTACCGTTCAGGATGTACCGCGCTCGCGTCGAGCGGATGCGCGCCGCCGCGCACGCGCAGAAATCCCGCGGCCTGCTCGAACGCCTTGGCCCCGAGACGCGGCACTTTCAAAAGTGCGGCGCGCGAGGGGAATCCACCCTGTGCGTCGCGCGCCTCGACGATGTTTGCCGCGAGCGTCGACCCGATTCCCGA
The DNA here is from genome assembly GCA_039920785.1 of Gemmatimonadaceae bacterium. Taxonomy (GTDB): domain Bacteria; phylum Gemmatimonadota; class Gemmatimonadetes; order Gemmatimonadales; family Gemmatimonadaceae; genus AG11. The sequence continues at coordinate 24,824 of JBDSDB010000205.1, read as the reverse complement.
GACGTAGCCGAGCAGCGCCACCGACGCGGTGTTCACCTCGACGCCCACCCGGTTCACTGCGCTCACGACCACGTCCTCGAGGCGCTTCTTGAGCCGCGTCTGGTTGACGTCGTGCTGATACTGTCCCACGCCGATCGACTTGGGGTCGATCTTCACGAGCTCGGCGAGAGGATCCTGCAATCGGCGCGCGATCGACACGGCGCCGCGCAGCGAGACGTCGAGCCCGGGCAGTTCGGCGACGGCGAGCTCGGACGCGGAGTACACCGAGGCACCCGCCTCGCTGACGACGACCACCTGCGGCGCGCTGGCAGAGGCCGCGCCGCGCAGCGTCTGGCGCACGAGCGCTTCCGTCTCGCGCGACGCGGTGCCGTTCCCGATGGCGATGAGCTCCGCGCCCGACGACTGCACGAGTCGCACGAGCGATGCGACGAAGCGATCGGGCTGATGCAGCATCCACGCGTCCGTGTGCAACACGGCCCCAGTGCGCGACACAGCCGCGACCTTCACGCCGGTACGAAAGCCAGGATCGAGCCCGATGACGATCCGCTCACCGGCGGGTGCGGCGAGCAGCAGCTGTTCGAGGTTGCGCCCGAAGATCGCGATCGCTTCTTCGTCGGCTCTCGTCTTGAGCTCGAGCCGCAACTCGACCTCGATGGAGATGGCCATGAGACGCTTGTACGCATCCTGCGCGGCGAGCCGGAGCTGCGTTTCGGCGCCGCGGCCGGCGACGACGCGCGCGACGAGTCCGGGTACGATCTCGTCGACTGGCGCGGCCACCGTCCAGGCGAGCGTACCTTCCTCCTCACCGCGGCGGATCGCCAGCACGCGGTGCGACGGGATCGTGTGCAGTGGCTCGGAGAAATCGTAGTAGTCCTGGAATTTCGACACTTCCTTCTCTCGGCCCGACGCGGCGCGCGCCGACACACTCCCCTTTCGTCGTGTGAGCTCGCGTACCCAGCCGCGATGCTCGGCGTCGTCGGCGATGCGCTCGGCGAGGATGTCGCGCGCGCCCGCGAGTGCATCAGCCTCCGTCGGCACCTCGCGCTCGGCGCTCACGCAGGCACCCGCGGCGGCGGCCGCGCCGGCGTCATCCACCGCGCCCGACCAGACCGCATCGGCGAGCGGCTCGAGTCCGCGTTCCTTGGCGATCGTCGCGCGCGTGCGGCGCTTCGGCTTGTACGGGAGGTAGAGATCCTCGAGCGCCTGCTTGGTCGTGACGGCGTCGAGGCGCGAGCTCAGCTCCGGCGTCAGCTTTCCCTGCTCATCGATCGATCGGCGAATGGCGCTGCGGCGATCACCGAGCTCGCGCAGATACTCGGAGCGCTCCTGGATGGCGCGGAGCTGGGTCTCGTCCAGTCCGCCGGTGACCTCCTTGCGGTACCGCGCGACGAACGGGAGGGTGTTGCCCTCGTCGAACAGGATGAGCGTGCTGGCCACCTGACGGGGCGGGAGCGCGAGCTCCTGCGCGACGGCGGCGGCAATCTGAGTGAGCTGGGACGAGTCCATCGAGTCCGCGGCAACGACGAGGCGGGAACGGCGCGAGCGCCGGTGTAGAGAGGACGCGCAAGGTGCATTGGGCGGCCCGCGCGTGCAACGGGTTGACAGAGAGCGCTGCCGCGACGAGGGCTAGCGTTCGACGCGACGCGATCGGACCACGCCGGCCAGTTCGCTTCCGATGACGGCGGCACTCCACGCGAGGAGGCCGGCGAACAGCAGCGTCACGACGACCAGCACCGCGGCCGGGATCTGCATCACGCCGGCGATCGTGGATGCCACCGCGCCGAACGGTCCGCTCGCCGCGTCGACGAGCAGAAGCGCCGACCACGCGACGATCGCGGCAAGCGCCGTGATCCAGGTGATTCCCCGACGCTGCCACTGCGCCGCGCCGATGAACAGCGCCGCCACCACGACGCCCCACCAGCCGAGTGCCCACGTCAGTAGCGCGACGACGACGGCGGCGACCACAAGGAGGATCATCATCGTCTCGACCGTGACGGGAGAAGCGTGAGGGTCGCGCTCCGCTGCGCCTCGGGAAGCTCGCGTGGCGCGAGCGGCACGTGCACCGCCTCCAGCTGGCCGGCCCGCCACTCGGCGATGCGGTCGCGATAGCGTGGGCTCACCGGGTTCCCGGACTGGCCGCCGGGATAGGTCGTCCACGCATGCAGGGTGGGCCCGAGGTCCACGACCATGCGCCAGCTCGGTCCGTGCGTGCCGCTGCCGGCCGACGGAGCGAGTGTGCCGGGCCCGCCCTGCACCGGAAGCTGCAGTGCCGACAGCGCTGGGATGCGTAGCAGGTGATGGATGTTGGCGAAGCGGATCGTTCCCCACTGCCAGCCACCCTGATCCGGCGCGCCGAGTCGCGAGCGGGTGGCGAGAAACGCGCTGGCGAGGCTCGAGGCGAGGATGTCGTCGCGATGCTCGACGCGCGCAGTGCTCCGGTCGTCCCACCACGCGCTCGCCGAATCGGCCATCAGCTCCGCGAGCACTGCGCTCGTAGGCGTGACACGCCGTCCGTCGTTCTGCTCGGCAAACTCGTCCCACGTCTGCACTGCGGCCTCGCGCAGCGCTGCCTCGAACAGCACGGCACCCGTGTTCGTCGTCGTGTATCGGCGATCCCAGTTCGCGAGCACGCGCATCGCCGACGTCAGCACCGCCGGATTGAGCCCCGCTCCGCCACGCGCCGCCACGCGGCCCACGGCGCCGAGGAAGTACGGCACGAAGTAGTCGGCGCGAGCGCTGCCGGGATCCGTCTGGAGCTGACGCATCTCGTCGACCGTGAGAGAGCTGTCGGTGCGCAGCAGAGCGTTGAGACGCAGCGCACGCCACGGGTCGTAGCTTCCGCCGAACCACACCGATGTCGCGCGAGGATCGATCGGCTGCTGGTTGGCCGAGGCGAGAAATCCCTGCGCGGGATCGACGGCTTGAGGCCACTGCGCGACAGGAACGTTGCCCGACCAATCGCTGGCGCTCTTCGTGCCGTCGAACAGACGACTGCCGCTTCCGTCACCTGGGCGAATGGGGTAGCGGCCGACGGATCGGATGGTGATGTGCCCCGCCCGGTCTGCGGCGAGCATGTTCTGCGCGGGCGCCTGGTACGACGCGGCCATCCCATCCTGGAACTCGGCCGCCGAGCGTGCACGCGAGCCGCCCATGAGCGCGTCGAGCTCGCGTCCGCCCTCCAGGACGGTCCAACGCATAGAGAGCCAGCGCCCGCGCACGAGCTGCATCGGTCCGCGATGTGTGAAGTACACGGTGTCCGTCGCGATCGCCTCACCCGTCTTGCCGCGATACTTCTCGACCCGCTGCTCGATGGAACTCCACGCGCCATCCAGCCGGTAGCGTGTGGGATGGCGTACGTCGTCCACCTCTTCGGCATAGAGATCCATCACGTCGGCGGCGTTGTTGGTGAACGTCCACGCGACATCGCGGTTGAATCCGATGACGATCGACGGCGCGCCAGGGATGGTCGCGCCGTACACGTCGAGCTTTCCGGGGACGACGAGGTGTGCCTCGTACCAGATCGAGGGCAGCGAGAGGTCGAGGTGCGGGTCGCCGGCGAGCAGCGCGTGACCGGTTGCACTGCGTGACGGCGCGACCGCCCAGTTATTGCTCGCCATCCAGCGCGCCGACTCGTCATCACCCGCGACCCGCGCGAGCGCGCGCGTCGGGAGCCACACGTCCGTCGCCGCGGCGAGCAGGATGTCGGTGCTATCCGGCGTGCCGGGTGGCGGGAGTGGATGGAAGTCGAGTCGCGGCGCGTGCTGCCCGGTGGGCTGGATGGGCTCCTGGATCGGCGAATTGTCGGGGAAGAGCGCCGCCGCCGCCGCGCTGCCCACGCGAGCGGCAGCGCGCGCACGATCGTGCTCGAGCGCGACGAATGCGAGCGTCCACCCCATCCGATTGAGCAGATGGTACGAGTCGATCGGCTCCCACCTGGGCGGGCGCTTGCCGAGCAGCCGGAACTCGAGCGGCAGCGCGTTCGCCGGCATCGCGTCGATGTACGCGTTCACACCCTCGGCATACGCGCGCACCGCGCGCATCGTCGCTCCCGTGTCGGCGTGAGCCGCGGTCCTCCGCTCCGCGGCGCGTGGAAGGCCGAGGTGGCGCATCTCGCGGTCGAGGGCGAGCGCCGGGGCACCGCCGATCTCCGTGAGCCGCCCGCTCGCGGCGAGCGTCTGCGCGTAGAGCTGGAACAATCGGTCGCGCGCGACGACGTAGCCAAGCGCGCGATACGCGTCCGCTTCGGTACGCGCGAAGATGTGCGGAACGGCGCGCTCGTCGTACACCACGCTCACCGAGTCGCCGAGCGCCGCGAGCCGGGTGCGCTGGCGCGTTCGCGGCGACGCCGAGCGAGCGAGCGACCACACGCCATGCGCGGGATCGACGAACGGACCGAGCGCCGGCGCGGGCCCGATGGCGCGCGCGCCGACGACGATGCCGCTGCCAAGCACCAGGATGGCGATGGCCAAGCGCAGGATGCGGGGGATCATCATTCCTTTGGTAGAATCACGCACGCTATGGTGCGACGTTCGTGGCGCGCGGCCGCTGGGAGAACAAAACCGTGGATTCGCCGGCAGGCAACAGCGCAGGCCAGTCTTCTTCGATACTTGCAATGCCAATAGCAGGTACTTGGCCACCTCGGTGGCGGGATTGGCATACGGGCTCCCGGTATTTTGGGCTGGGATTGAACTCCAGTACTGGGTACTCGGCACACGTACTTGGACGTGGCAGCGGCGTTTCGCCGTTCGTTCCACCCCGTTCGGCCGATCAGGGGCATTCCCCGCGGACAGATCTCCGCTCAAATTCCGGGAGCCCGGATGCCAATCCGAGTACCGGGCCCCCAGGTACTCGCTACTGGTGTTGCAGTTCGACCCGCCCCGCGGCTCCACTATCATTGAGGATGCCAGTCCCTACCCCGGCCGCCCTCCTGTTCGACCTCGACGGCACGCTGATCGACTCCATCGAACTCATACTGGGCGCGAAGCGCCATGCCTTCACCGGATTCGTCGGCCACGCGCCCACCGACGAGGAATGGCGAGCCGGCATCGGGATTCCCCTCCAGACCGCCCTAGGCCAGTACGCCGCCGACGGGGCTGAGGTAGAACGACTGTTCGGCCGATACCGCGAGTACCAGCTCGAACATCACGACGGGCTCGTCACGACCTACGAGGGGATCGTCGACGCGGTCCAACGCTTCGCTGACGCCGGCCATCCACTCGCGCTCGTTACGAGCAAGTCGGACTGGATGGCGGTGAAGGCCCTCGTCCTCGTGGGCCTGGACGCCCTGATCCCTGTGGTCGTCGGCTGCGATACCTGCGTCAACCACAAGCCGCACCCCGAGCCCGTCGAGCGGGCGCTGGCGCTGCTGGGAGCCTCGGCGGACAACGCCGTCTTCGTCGGCGACTCGCCCCACGACGTCGCCTCGGGGCGCGCAGCGGGGGTCTACACTGTCGGTGTCTCCTGGGGAGCGTTCAGGCGCGACGAGATGGAGGCCTGCGGCGCCGACGCCGTCATCGACCACGTGAGTGAGCTGCAGGACGTGGTCGCTCGATTTTGCTCGCCACCAGTCTGATCTTCAAACCTTCTGGCCTGTCCAGGTATCCCATTGAGTGCATCAAGGGGGACCCAGACGACCGATGACAGCAGTGGCCTTGCCCGAACCGATGACGGCACCAGCGTGCTACGAAGCTGATCCCGACGTGGCCCTCGCGGCCGCCGGGGACCGTCGCGCCTTCGAGCGGGTCTACCGGCTACACGTCACGCGAGTCTTCTCGCTCTGCGCGCGGATGGTCACCGACCGCACGCGCGCCGAGGAGCTGACGCAAGACGTCTTCGTTCGGGCGTGGGAGAAGCTTCACCTCTTCCGGGGTGAGAGCGCCTTCCCGACCTGGCTTCATCGAATGACGGTGAACGTGGTGTTGAATGCGCGAAAGACGGACGGACGCAATCGATCGCGCTTCGAGGACGACGACGAAGGGGATGGCATCGATCTGCTGCCGTCCCGACCGGTCACTCCTGGGGTCCGGATGGACCTCGAGGCGGCGATCTCCAAGCTGCCGCCGGGCGCACGACGGGTGTTCACGCTGCACGACATCGAAGGCTACAAACACGAAGAGATCGCCGACATGCTCGGCGTCACGTCTGGAGCGACCAAGGCGCAGCTGCACCGCGCGCGGCTCCTCTTGCGGGAGGCACTGAACCGATGAACGCTCACATGCCACTGGATTGCGACGGGTTCGCCGCAGAGCTCGCGGACTACCTCGACGGGGATGCCCCGGACGCGGTGCGGGCGGCCGTGGAATCGCACGCCGCGCGGTGTGCGGCCTGCCGCCAGCTCCTCGAGGACCTGAACACGATTCGCCACGACGCCGCCGAGCTGCCGGCGCTCGTCTTGTCGCGGGATCTCTGGGACGGGATCGCCGAGCGGATCGACGCGAAGGTGCTGCCGCTGGACAGCGGAGTGCGCATCATCGGGCCGACGCGCCGGTCATGGATGCGGCCCGCGATCGCCGCCGCCGCATTGGTGATCGTCACCGCGGGCATCACGACCCTGGCCACGCGGACGTTCCTGACGGGCCCGTCCAGCCAACCCACTTCGCCGGTCGCATCGGCCCGACCGGTTGCGCCGGCCCGACCGGTTGCGCCGGACTCCGAGCCGTCCGCGCTGTCGATCGACGCTGCAAGCCTCGCGTCGAGCCAGGGCGCGTCGGGTGTCGGCGCGTCGCGCGGAATGAGCCAACGTCGCCCCACTAGCGCTCCCGACGCTCGACTGGCGAGCGCCGAACCGGTGATGCAGGCGACGGAGCCCATCTACGACCGCGAGATCGTCAAGCTGCGCAGTATGGTGCAGACACGGCGCGCTCAGCTCGACCCCAAGACCATCGCCGTGCTCGAACAGAGCATCGCGGTGATCGATTCGGCGATCGCGCAGAGCCGTTCCGCACTCGCGAAGGATCCGGCGAGCGGCTTCCTCGCCACCCAGCTCACTCATTCGCTCGAGAAGAAGGTCGAGCTCCTTCGGACGGCGGCGTTGCTGCCCGCGGGCACCTAGAGGAAACCCAATCCATGTCTCGCCACTTTTTCGTCCTCGTCGCCGCGCTCGCGTTGGCGGCCCCCGCGCCGGGCTCGGCGCAGTCCACAGCCGAACAGGCGGAGCGCGCGCGCATCACGCGTGAGCGGAATCGCGAGCGCGCCGCCGAGCAAGCCGAGCGCGATCAGGAGCGGGCGCGCGATCGGGCCGAGCAGGACCGCGAGCGCGCCGAAGCGAAGCGCGAGCGGGACCGGGAACGGGAAGAGACCCGGCGTGAGCGCAACGCCGCGGGTGCGCTCGATACGACGGTGACCTTCGATGCGAAAGGCACCCTGTCCGTCTCGTGCGCTGGCGGCGACGTGGTGATCACGGGAACCGACCGGAACGAGATCAAGGTGCGGGCGCGCACCGAGCGCGGCGCGATCCGGTTCACCAGCAACGGGTCGACCGCCAGGCTGGAGCCCGCGTCGAGCCGGAGCTGCGGCGATGCGCACTTCGAGGTCAGCGTGCCGAGGGGCGTCCACGTCTCGGCCGAAACGTGGAGCGGCTCCGTGACCGTGCGTGGCGTGCGCGGCGAGATCGAGGCGCATGCGCAGAGCGGCGACATAAACGTGCGTGATGCCGGCGAGCATCTCGAGCTGGCGACGCTGTCTGGCGACATCACGATTCAGGGCGTGAGCGGCGACGCCGCCGTCCACTCGCTGTCGGGCGAAGTCACACTGACCGGAGCGCGGGGCAACGTGGAGATCGAGACGGTGAGCGGTGACATCCAGCTCCGTGACATCGAGTCCAGGCAGATCCGGACGAACAGCACCAGCGGGGACCTGACGTTCGTCGGTACGATCGTGAACGGCGGACGGTATGAGTTCACGACGCACTCCGGCGAGCTGAAGCTGCAGCTTCCGGCGAACGTGGGCGCGCAGCTCAGCCTGTCCACCTTCAGTGGAGAGATCGACAGCGCGTTCCCGATCACGCTCAAGGCGGGAGAGCACGGCATTGGAGCGGACCAGGCGAAGAAGCTCAACTTCACCATCGGACAGGGCACGGCGCGGATCATCGCCGAGACGTTCAGCGGCGACGTAACACTCACCAACACGGGGCGTCGCCAGTGAGCGCCACACCGTCCTTCACGGGAGCTCGACCGATGCACCATCGCCCATGTGCCGCGCTCGCCGCACTCGTGCTGCTGGCCGCACCCGCGGCGCTCGCTGCGCAGGACCGCCAGCGGGAGAAAGCCTTCTCGTTCAACGAGCGCGTGCCGGCCGGGGAGTGGGTCCGCGTGCGCAACGTGAACGGAGAGATCCGCGTCGGTTCCTCGTCGAGTGACCGCGTCGAGATCGTCGGCACCAAGAGCTGGCGGCGCGGCGACCCGAGCGCTGTCCGGATCGAGAGCCGCAAGACGGGGGACGGCGGGATCCTCGTGTGCGTCTTCTACACGGAGAACGCCAGCTGCTCCGAGAGCGGATACCAGTCGCGGAACGAGGGGCGGAATCGGAACAACAACAACGACGTCGCCGTCGAGTTCGAGGTGCGCGTGCCGAAGGGAGTGAAGGTGGGCATGTGGTCGGTGAACGGGCAGGTGCGCGTGGACGGCGCGACGGACGAAGTGATCGCCGGTACCGTGAACGGCGGCGTGGACGCGACGAGCACGGGCGGACCGGTGCGCGCCAGCACGGTGAACGGCAGCGTCCACGCCCGCATGGGCCGCCTCACTGGCGACGAGGATCTCGACTTCTCGAGCGTGAACGGCAGCGTCGTCGCGGAGTTCGGCACGGACATCGACGCGAACATCGAGCTCAGTACGGTGAACGGCCGCTTCCAGACGGACTGGCCGGTGACGATCACGGGCCGCGTGGACCCGCGCCACCTGCGCGCGACGCTGGGCAAGGGCGGGCGGCGGATCCGGCTGTCGACGGTGAATGGGAATGTGGAGCTGAGAAAGCGGTAGCTGGCGCGCGGGGCGCGCTGTTCCTCGGTGAACGGTTCCTCGGTTGTCGGCCCGGCCTCGGGAGGCAAGAGCGTCCCGAGGTACGCCGACAAACCGTTCACCGAAAAACCGCTCACACTTTCTTGAGACTCCGTCGTGCGCAACTCCACCAGATGGCTCCATCCCCCATCCAAGGGGTATATTGAGTCACCTTCAACGGAGATTGCTTCCATGGGTGTCTCGCTTCCCGGGACCCTCGTACGGACGGGCGAGGAGCGCGCGACGCTGGTGCGGCGCACGTACGGCCTCGTCTTCGTCAGTGTCATCGTCACCGCCTTCGGCGTCGCCTTCGGGTTCACGCAGCCCCGCCTCATGGAGGCGGTCGCGCGGCATCCGTTCATCACGATGCTCGTCATGTTCGCCCCGCTCTGGATGGCGATGCAGGCGCGGCATACGTTTCCGAGAAATCTGGCCTTCACCCTTCTCTTCACCTTCATCGAAGGGATCTGGCTCGCGCCCTTCCTGTTCATGGCCGAGCGCCAGGCGCCGGGCATCACGGGCCAGGCGGGGCTGCTCACGCTCTCCACGTTCGGCGTGCTCTCGCTCTACGCCGTGGTCAGCAAGCGCGACTTCAGCGCGTGGCGCAGCTTCTTCATCGTCGGCCTCTGGGTGCTGATCGCGACGTCGCTGCTGAACATGTTCGTCGGCAGCGCGATCGGCTCGATCTGGATTGCGGGCGGCACGGTGCTCGTGTTCAGCGGTCTGCTCGTGTTCGACACCTGGCGGATCGTGCGATCGGGGCAGTACGGACCGGATGACTACGTGCCGGCCGCGGTCAACATCTATCTCGACCTGCTCAACATCTTCATCGCGATCATCTCGCTGCTCGGCGGCGGACGGCGACGCAACTGAGCGCGCCGGCGATGCGCGTGCTCACCGCGGTCTTCGCGCATCCCGACGACGAGACCTTCGCCACCGGCGGTACGCTGGCCAAGTACGCGGAAGAGGGAGCACGCTGCTCGCTCTACAGTGCCACCGATGGGGATGCCGGACGCTCGTCCGGCATCCCCGTCTCGACTCGGGCCGAGCTGGGACGGATACGCCGGGCGGAGCTCGAAGCGGCGTGTGCGGTGCTCGGCATTCGGACCCTCGAGTGCGGCGGGCACCCGGATGGCGCGCTCGCCGCGGCGGACCCCGACGTCGTGATGGGCGAGATCGTCGCCCTGCTACGCCGCGAGCGGCCGCAGGTGGTGCTCACCTTCGGCCCTGAGGGCGCACCGACGGGCCACCGCGATCACAAGGCGATCTGCCGGCTCGCGACGTCCGCAGTGCTCCTGGCCGCGACGACGACCGCCTTTCCCGAACAGCTCGAGGCGGGGTTGGCGCCGCACCGGCCGCAGCGGCTGTGCTACGTCACCTGGCCGACGCCGGGCCCCGGCGAGGCGCCGCGCAAGGAGAGCCAGCAGCGACAGATCTGCCTGCCGGTGGAGCATTGGCACGCGCGCAAGCTCGAAGCGTTCTTCGTGCACCGCACCCAACTCGAGCACGAGGCGTACTTCAAGGCGGAGGCGCTGCCGCCCACCGAGGACTACTTCGTCGCCACGGGCGTGCCGGCGCCCGACGGCGCCGACGACCTCTTCGCCGGACTGACGGTCTAGACTTCCGCGAGCGTCTCGATGGTCGCGGCGAGCGCGAGGTCCGCGTCCGTGATCCCGCCCGCGTCGTGAGTGCTCAGCGCGCAGGTGATCTTGGTGTACCGGATGTCGATGTCCGGATGATGATCCACCGCGTCGGCCGCCTTTGCTACCCGCGTCACGAAGTCGACCCCCTGCGCGAACGTCGGCCAGGTGAACGTCTTCGTGAGGACGTCGCCCCGCCGCGCCCATCCCGGCAGGGAACCGAGGGCGCGCTGGATCTCGAGGTCGGAGAGTCGGGCGGGCATCGGACTCGGGGAGAATGGTCGCAAAGGGAGCAGCGGACGCTGCATGATATCACGCATCGCACCTGCTGTGCAGGGCGCGCGCCGCATCGGATATTGGGGCGTGCGTCTACCTCTCAACGACTTTCGCCGCAGGCTCGCCGGCGGCGCGCGGCCGCTCCTCTCGGCTACACTCCTCGTGCCGCTCTTGCTGCGTCCCTGCACGCTCTCGGCGCAGGAGCCCGCGCCCGGTGCGGCGGCGGCCGATTCCGTACGGAGCGTGCGACGTGAAGCGCACTACTGGCGCTCCGTGGCCGCGGGGTTCGCCACGAGCCTCCTCGCGCACGAGGGGGCACACGTCGCCACGTCGCTCGCCGTCGGAGGGCGACCGAGCTTCGGTTTCGACAGGGGGCGGCCCACCGTCTACTCGGGCCTCGACGTGAAGACGGAGCCTGGCAAGCAGTTCCTCTTCTCGAGCATGGGCCTGAACGTGCAAGCGCTGCTCGACGAAGGGATCCTCGACGCGCCGCACCGATCGCGCGGCGCTCCGTTCGAGCGGGGCATCCTCGCCGGCGGCATCGCCACCGCGCTGTTCTACGTCACCATCGGGCGCACGGCATCGGTGAGTGACGTGGACTTCATGGCGCGGACGTCGTCGCTGTCCAAGTCCGAGATCTCGCTCATCTATGGAGGAGTGGCGCTGATGCACACGCTCAGGATTCATCGCGACGGCCGGTACGCGAACTTCTTCGTGCGGCCAATGCCCGCCGGACAGCGCGGACTCCGGGTCGGAGTGCACGCGCAATGACGCCTCCGACCGATCCGCTCGTCCGCGCCCGTGCGCTCACGCGCCTGCTCGACAGCGCGGCGAGGATTCCCGGCACGGGGATCCGGTTCGGCCTCGACCCGATCCTCGGGCTGGTGCCCGGCCTGGGCGACGTAGCGGGTGCGGTGCTGTCCGGCTACCTCGTGCTGCTCGCACAGCGGCTCGGCGCCCCGCGCGTGGTGGTACTGCGCATGCTCGCCAACGTCGCCGCCGACACGGTGGGGGGCACCGTTCCCATCCTCGGCGACGCGTTCGACGTCGCGTTCAAGTCGAGCTCCCGCAACCTCGCCCTGCTGGAGCGCACACTCGACGGACCGACCACCGAGAAGCGGGCGAGCTGGCTGGTCGTGGGCTCGACGCTCGCCGGGCTCGCCATCCTGGCGATCGGCGGCATCGTCGTCGCCCTGCTCGTCATCAAGGCGATCGCTGGCGCGGTGAACGGGGCCTGATCACGAGCGATCGCGCCGGGGCGTACCACGCCGCGCTTCGCGGTCGAATCGACCGTTTTTCGAGGGCAGAACGACGCATCGCGCGGACTTCTGTCCGATCGGTCGCGCCCGTCATCCAACTCTGTGTAGCCGCGTCATTTGCACTCGTCTCAACATGTAGCGGGAGTCGCTTCGGATCGTCTGGAAGAGTACGGCATGGCCAGCCCGCGACGCGGAAGTACGCGGTCGCCGTGTGTCTCTCCCCTCCGAGTCGAGAATGCATCTCGCCGCACGCGTTCTGATCGTCGCGTTCCTTCCCTCCATCGCGGCGGCGCAAGCGGACGCTCGTATCCCGACCACGGTGACCCAGCAGGCGACGACGGGTCCCAGCAGTTCGCCCACGGCGGCGCCGGGAACGGCGGAACCAGGAGAGCACGCTTCTCGCGCAACAGCTGCCCGCGTGCTCGTGCTCGATTGTCCCGCAGCGGGCGCGTCGGCCGCCGGCGTCGCGCCCGCCGGGCCGAGTGGGGCGGACTCGCTCGGTACCGCGAGCCTCGTTGCGGCCCTATGTGCGCGCGCGGCCGCGGATCGGATCGCGGCGATCGCCGCGCAACCTCGGCCGCACGCGCACCCGCGCAACGAGCCTCGAGACGAGCCACGGCACGAGTCCGAGCCAGCCGCGCCGACGCTGCCGGTCGAGCCGCAGCTCACGGTGCACCTTTTCGGCGACCTCAAGTTCTCGGCGATCGATTCGGTGGGAAGCAAGAACGGCTTCGCCCTTGGTCAGTTCGACCTGTTCGCCGGCTCACGGCTGTCGGAGAATCTCAGTGTGCTCACCGAGGTGACCCTCACCGCGTTGCCCCGCAACACGTTCAGCACCAGGCTCGAACGGCTGCTGCTGACCTTCGCGCCGAGCAACCACTTCAGCGCGGCGATCGGCCGCTTCCACACCGGCATCGGCTACTACAACACCGCGTATCATCACGGCACCTGGTTCCAGACCGCGGTCGGTCGTCCGCTCGTGTTCTCGACCGACGGCGACATGGGCGTCATCCCCAGCCACACGCTGGGCGTCACCGCCACGGGTGAGATCCCGTCGGGGCAGCTCGGCCTGCACTACCTGGCGGAAGTCGGCAGCGGGCGCGCCGGACAGTCCTCCGCCGCCATCGCGCCGCAGCCGGCGATCAACGAGAACAACACCCCTTCCGTCAACCTCGGGCTGTTCGTGCGCCCGGACCGTGTCGACGGACTGCAGGTCGGCGTGACGCTGTATCGTGACCGGCTGACGCTCTCGGACACTTCCAAGGCGCCGATCGCCGAAACGATTGTCGCGACGCACGCTCTCTACAAGACGGACGCCGTCGAGCTGCTGAGCGAGGCGCTCGTCTTCCGGCGGCAGGCGCGCAACGGTTCCGCGGCGGTCACGTCGCGCGGCTACTACGCACAGGCGTCGCGGCGCTTCGGCGATCTTCGGCCGTACGTGCGGATGGACTTTCTCGACGTCCCGCGCGAAGACCAGCTGATGGGCTTTCTCGGACGCCGCGGCGGGCCGACGGTCGGCGTGCGCTACGATTTCGACGCGCTCGCGGCGGTCAAGCTGCAGGCGAGCCAGTTGACGCAGTCGGCGCGCCGGACCGCGAGGCGGATCGACGCGCAAGTGTCGTTCATGTTCTGATGTCGAACCCCGGCGTGATTCCACTTCAGCGAGCGCTCGCCGCGCTGGCCATCGCACTCGGTGTGGTGGCGGCAGCGCCGCGCGCGATGCGTGCGCAGGCGAGCGAGCCGCTGGCGATCGTCGTCAACCGAGGCAACCCGCTGGACGACATCTCGCTCGCCGACCTGCGCCGGGTTTATCGCGGCCAGCGCGGCCGATGGTCGAACGGCCGACGCGTGACGCTCATCATGCGCGACCCCGGCACGCCGGAGCGCGAGACGCTGCTGCGCGTGCTGTTCGGGCTCGACGAGGAGGAATATCGCCGCGGCTTCCTGCAGGCGCTCTTCACCGGCGAAGCCAGTGACGCGCCCAAGATGCTCGCCTCGCCGAACGGTGTGCTGCGCTTCGTGTTCAACGTGCCGGGCGCGATCGGCTACGTGCGCGCGAGCGAGACCGACAGCAATGTGAAGGTGCTTCGCGTGGGCGGTCGGCTGCCTGGGCAGCCCGGCTACCGGCTCGAAGTGGAGGCGCCATGATCTCACGGGCGCTCACGCTCGTACGCCGGGGCGGCAGCTCGGCCATGCTCGTCTGGTTCGCCGTGCTCAGCGCCGGCACGGGCGCGGTCTCCCTCTACCAGCTGCGCAGCGCCGCGAGCCAGGCGGGCGAGCTGTACGACGGCCTGGTCGCCGGGTGGGAGCTGATCGGCGCACTCCAGTACGACGTGCAGGAAGCGCGGCGTCGCATGATGTACGCGTTGACGACGACCGACGCCAATCTCCAGGTGCAGTACGTCGACGGATCGCGCGCCGCGGACGCCCGTGTGGCCGCGCGGGTGCGGGAGCACGTGCGCCATCTGACCCATCCGCGCGCCGTCGAGGCCGCGCACCGGTTCGAGCGCGATTGGAAGGAGTATCTGCGCGTGCGCGACGAGATCATCGCGTCGATGCTCGAGGGACAGTCGAGCGCCGCCGTCGCCAACGACCTCCACTTCGGCACGCCCGCGTTCGACCGCGCTCGCGCCGACCTTCTGGCGGTGCAGGAGCGCTACAAGCTGGACGCCGATCAGCGCCGGCTCGAGATCGAGAGTGCCGCGAACCGGTCGATCGAGACGGTGATCATCGTCCTCCTGCTGACGCAGCTGCTCGCGCTGATCGGACTGCGCATGGTGCAGCGAGGCGAGATCCAGGATCGCGACCGCCGGTCGCAGGCCCGCCTCCGTGAGGTGATCGAGTCGATCGACGAAGGAATGCTCGTGCTCAGCCGCGACGGCCGCATCCAGCTCTGGAACGCGGCCGCCGAACGGATCTCGGGGCGACTGCGCGACGACGTGCTGGACCATCAGCTGGCGGACGCCTGGTCCGAGCTCTCCAGCTGCTGCCTGCTGACCATGGCCCTCGAGAGAGCGCGCGCCGACCAGCACGCAGGCGCCTCACGCATGGCGGTGCACCTCGCCGATGCCGAAGGCGAGCGCGTGTTCGACTTCCGCACCTTCCCGTTCGAGGACGGCGTCACGGTCTTCTTCGCCGACATCACCGATCTCACGCGGCGCACGGACGACCTCTCTCGCACCGCGTCGCTGCTGGGCGCCACTCTGGAGTCCACCGCCGACGGCATCCTCGCGGCGGACGGCACGGGTCGCGTGACGCTCGTCAATCGCCGATTCATCGAGCTCTGGCGCGTGCCGCACGAGATCGCCCGCGCACGCGACGAGGAGCGCGTGCTCGGGCACATGCTGTCGCAGCTCCGCGAACCGGAGCCCTTCCTGCTTCGCGTGCGGGAGCTGTACGCCACCCCAGAGGCGGAGACGTTCGACGAACTCGAGCTCCTCGACGGCCGCGTCTTCGAACGCTACTCGGTGCCGCAGAACATCGAGGGTGTCACCGTGGGCCGCGTGTGGAGCTTCCGCGACGTCACACAGCGCAAGGCGGCGGAGCAGCAGCTCGTGCACGACGCCTTCCACGACGCGCTCACCTTCCTCCCCAACCGGTCGCGGTTCACGGAGCTCCTGAGCCGCTCGATCGCGCGCGCGCGCATGAACGAAGGGCACTCCTTCGCCATGCTCTTCCTCGATCTCGACCGGTTCAAGGTGGTCAACGACAGCCTCGGACATACGGTCGGCGACGAGCTGCTCATCGCCACCGCGCGCCGGCTCGAGCGCTGCGTGCGGCCCGGCGACACGGTCGCGCGCCTCGGCGGGGACGAGTTCACGGTGCTCATCGACAACACCTCGTCACCGAGCGAGGCGACCCGCGTCGCCGAGCGCATCATGATGGAGCTCCAGCGTCCATTCTTCCTGCACGGGCAGGACGTATTCGTGAGCGTCAGCATCGGGATCGCGCTCTCGACGACGGGCTACGACCATCCGGACGACCTGCTCCGCGACGCCGACCTGGCCATGTACCGTGCCAAGGCGAACGGCAAGTCGCGGTACGAGGTGTTCGATCAGGCGATGCACGCGCAGGCCGTCGCTCTGCTGCAGCTCGAGACCGACCTGCGCCTCGCGATCGAGCGCGAGGAGTTCCGCATCCTGTACCAGCCGGTGATCTCGCTCAGGACGGGCCGCATCGCCGGACTCGAAGCGCTGGTCCGCTGGCAGCATCCGCAGCGGGGCCTCGTCTCCCCTGACGAGTTCCTCTCCGTAGCCGAGGAGACCGGGCTCGTCGTCGCGATGGGGAACTGGGTGCTTCGGCACGCGTGCCAGCAGCTCGCCGACTGGCAGCGCGACCTGCCGTCGGCCGCCGATGTCTCGGTGAGCGTCAACCTGTCGGCGCGACAGTTCGTCCATCCCGATCTCGTCGCGCACGTCATCGACGCGCTCTCGAAGAGTGAATTGACGGCTCGCGGGCTCCGGCTCGAGTTCACCGAGAGCGTGCTGATCGAGCAGGAGGGACCGGTCATCGACACGATCGCCAGGCTTCACGCGCTCGGCATCCGCCTCGACCTCGACGACTTCGGAACGGGCTACTCCTCGCTCGGCTATCTGCACCGTTTCAATCTGGACGGACTCAAGATCGACCGGTCGTTCGTGAGCAACATCGGCGAGAACGGCGAGCGCTCGGAGATCGTGCGCACCATCGTTGCGCTGGCGAACAATCTCGGGATGGTGGTGATCGCCGAAGGCGTGGAGACGCAGGCGCAGCTCGCCGTGCTGCAGGCGGTGGAGTGCGACTACGTGCAGGGCTACCTGTTCGGAGCCGCGCTCACGGCCGAGGAGATCGGGGTGCTGCTGGCGGAGGAAGTGCTGGTCTAGCCGCGCCGCTCACCGGGGCGAGTACGACGCCGTCCCTGCGCTCGGCCACCACGCGCAGGCCGCGCACCAGCAGCAGCGAATCGAGCGTCACGTACTCGGGACCGGGGACGCGGAACTGGAGCACGCGTCCGTCGCGCACCCGGAGCGTATCGACGAACGCCGCCATCCGCGCCGACTCCGACCGCAGCGGTACGTCGCGCGCCGGCCGATGGAGGTGGAAGTAGACGGCCGCGACCCAATTGGAGTAGAGCGGGTGGCGCGCGCCCTCCGTGCGCGCCCAGTCGAGCAGATCGCTCTTTCGCCATTCCTCGTTGGCGAAGTCGGATCCGTTCACGATTGCCCAGCGCACCTCCCCACGCGTCACCGACGCCGCCGCCATCCACCAGCCGAGCAGCGCTCCGGTGACGGCGATCCTGGGAAGATCGTGCGGCGTGGACTGCCACCAGAGCGCGATGCCCGTGGCCGCCATCGTCGTACAAAGGAGGATCACTGGCGAGAGGATGCGCTCGTCGAAGGGGATGCCGGCATCGGCGATGATCCGCGAGACGATCAGCACCGCCAGATAGCAGCCCGTCAACAGCGCCGTCGCGCCGAGGACTCGCGCGGCGCCCGGCGCGCGCGGATCGTGCGCCTCTGGTTCGAGCGCACTCGGCGTGCCGCGACGCCTGAGTCGCCACGCGCCCGCCACCGTGACGACGACGAGCAGCAACGCTGCGGCGACGGTCAGCGCGCCGCGGTGCGGGAGCACCGTCTCCCATGTGTCGGGATCGGGGATCAACCACGCTTCCAGCGTCGCCGCGGCCTGCCGCAGGCTCGGACCGAAGTCCCCGTAGAGCGCGAGCTTGCGGATGGACTGCGTGCCGCCCGCTACGCGCCGCGTGCGCAGCAACCAGAGGAGTTGCAGCACGACCGCGGGCGCGACGGCAATGAGCGCGCGACGGAACCGCGTCGCGAGTGTCCCTCCCTGCGCCATGCTCCACAAGGCGACGCCGGCGATGAGCGACACTCCCGCGTACCGCGTGAGCGCGCCGAGCGCCGCGCCGAGCCCGGCGAGCAGAGGCCGCTCGGGATGACGGACCATCGCGGCCAGCGTGAGCGCGGTGAGCGCGAGGTAGAGCGGCTCGCTCAACACCGAGACGTGCACCTCGTGCATGGACGACATGGCGAACAGCGCCACCGCCAGCAGCACGCCCGCGAGCGTTCCTGCCACGTCGCTCACGAGGAGCGCGAGCGCGGCCACGATCACGAACGCCGCCGCCGCGGCAACGAGCCGCGCGCCCTGGATGGGCTCCATCCCGAGCCGCACGGGAACGGCGATCGCCGTAGCGTAGCCGGGCGGGAAATGCGACAGGCTCGCCGTGCTGTCGGCGTTCCACCAACGCGCGGATGGGGTCCGGAACTCACCGTGCGCCGCGAGCGACTCGGCGCCGCCGAGATACGCGAGCGCATCGGGATCGAGCCCCGGCGCGAACGGTTCGGTGACTTCGAGGACGAGCGCGAAGGTGACGATCCCCAGCAACGCGGCGGGAAGCCAGCGCGCGAGCGTGGCCAACCAGCCGGGACCTGTGGTTCCTCCCGCTCGCGCGGCGCGCTCGGATGCGCTGTCCGGCAGCGTCAGCCCGGCCCGATGGCGGCTTCCTGCGCGCCGCGCAACGCTGCTCGCAGCTCGTCGTAGCTCACTGGCTTGCTGAGGTACGCGGTGGCGCCGAGGGTCGTGGCCAGGTTGCGCTCGTCGGCGGTGGTTATCACGATCACCGGCACACCCGCGAGCTCGAGCTTGGTGGTGATCGCCGCGAGCACCGCCCATCCATCCTGGTCCGGCAGCATGACGTCCAGCAGGATGACGTCGGGACGTTGCTGCGCCAGCCGAAGTCCCTCCTGCCCCGTGGAGGCATAGAGCATGTCGAGCCCTTCCTTCGCCAGCATGCGTTCCACCAGATCCCGCGTCACCGCATCCTCGTCGATCAGCAGCACCTTGCCCATCACCGGCATCGGGATTCCGAGACTGGGCCGCGAGATACGATAGATGCCGGTCTGGCGCTGCAGCTTCGGCTCGCTCACGTCCGCCGGAATGCGCGCCGTGAACGTGCTGCCCACACCCAGCTCGCTCTCCACCTCGATCTCGCCGCCCATGAGCTCGCAGAATCGCTTCGAGATGTTGAGACCGAGTCCCGTGCCGCCGTACTTTCGCGTCGTGGAGGGATCGGCCTGCGCGAACGGACGGAAGAGCCGCGTCTGCTGCTCGGGCGTCATCCCGATGCCTGTGTCCCGTACCGCGAACACGACCCACTCGCGATGCGCCTCGTACTCGCGCCGCGCCGACAGCGTGATGCGGCCATTCTCCGTGAACTTGCTCGCGTTGCTCAGTAGGTTGAGCAGCACCTGCCGAACGCGCGTGAGATCCGCGCGGATCGCTCCGAGCTCGTCCTCGACCTCGACCTCGAGAGTATTGCCGTTCTTCTCCACGAGCGGGCGCACCATCGCGACCGCCGCCGCAATGACGTCGCGCACCTCGAAGGTATCCAGCGCGATCTCCATCTTGCCCGCCTCGATCTTCGACATGTCGAGCACGTCGTTGATCAACCCGAGCAGATGCTTGCCCGACGACCGGATCTTGTCGAGATCGGGCACCAGATTCACGGCGTCGAGATCCTCGGCCTCCTCGATGAGCAGATCGCTGTAGCCGATGATCGCGTTGAGCGGCGTGCGCAGCTCGTGGCTCATGTTGGCGAGGAACTGAGTCTTCGCGCCGTTCGCCGCCTCCGCGGCGTCCCGCGCCTGCTCGAGCTGATGCGTGCGCTCCTCGATGAGCGCGCTCTTGCGTTGGATCTCCGTGTTCTGCGCCTCGATCTGCTTCACGTTGCGCACGGCGCTCTGCGCCTGCCCGAACGAAGCGTAGCTGAACACGGTGACGTAGACGAAGATCACCGCGATGCCCAGCACCTGCGGAAGGTACCCGCCGCCGAGCGGATCGACGTGCACGCCGAACATGAGCACCGACACGGCCGCGCCGGCGAACAGTGCGCCCACACCGCGCACGCCGAGCGGCCATCCGCCGACGCTCACGTTCCCCGAATGGATGCCGAGCATTGCGGCCGCGCACGGACCGAGGCTGAACGCCGTGAGCGGGAGGTACCATCCGATGATGAACGAGTCGATCATCAGGTTGCGAAACTCGGCGAGCTTTCCATTGCTCGCCCGCGACGCCACCGCCAGGGCGATGTGTGGCCACACGAGCAGATGCAGCGACAGCACCATCCAGACCGGCGCCGGCACCCCTCTCGGATAGAACGCCACCGCGAACAGGCCGAAGAACAGCGGGTACGTCACGACGCGAACGAGATGATCGAGCCTGATGATCGGATGCAGGCGTCGGCCCTTCGGCACGAGCGTCGCCACCAGCGCGCCCAGGATCCCAGCGCGGCTGACGCGCAGCGCCGGCGTCGTCTCACCGATTCCGTGGGTGGTCATGTCCGACGCGCTCATGCGGTCCTCCGCACGGCGAGCATCGCGACGTCGTCGAACTGCGCGGCGTCGGTGATGTGCGCCGAGAGCGCCGCGTCGACACGGGCGAGCAGCGCCGGCCCGGAGCCGGCGTCGCCCTCGAGCAGCGCGAGCAGCCGGTCTTCACCCAGCGCGACGTCCGCCGGATCGCGCGCGTCGTTCACGCCGTCGGTGAACGCGAACAGCGTTTCGCCGATGGACAGCGACTCGGTCGCGACACGGAACTCGAGATCGGGCATCAGCCCCACCGCCGGCCCAGTCGGTGCGAGGCGGCCTCGCACTCGGCCGTCGGCGCCCACCAGGACGGGGAGCTCGTGCCCCGCGTTGATGAAGTCGAGCGCCCCGGACGCGGGATCGAGCACGGCGAAGAATACGGTGGCGAACATGTTGGCGTTGCCGTGGATGTGCGCGATGTAGTCGTTCGTCGCCTGCACGGTGGCGAGCAGGCCGGCCCCCGGGCTCGCTGCGGCCGCGAACTGTGGTGCGGCCAACGCGCGCAGCAACGTGCGGAACAGCGCCATGAACAGCGCTGCCCCGACTCCCTTCCCGCACACGTCGGCCAGCACGAGCGCCACGCGGCCGTCGGGCAGCGTGAAGCCGTCGTAGAAATCGCCGGCTACCTGACGCGCCGGCCGGAAGTGCGCCGCGATCTCGTAGCCCGCCGGCGCCGGGAGAGCCGAGGGGAGGAACCCGACCTGGATCTCGCGGCCGATCTCGAGCTCGCGCTCCAGGCTCCGCGCGTGGATGCGCTCGCGGTCGTGCAGCTTCTTCTTCGCCAGCGACGAGCCGACGCGCGCGCGAAGGATCGCCGGGTTGAAGGGCTTGGGCAGGTGATCGTCGGCCCCCAGTGAGAGACAGCGCACGATCGATTCCTCCTCCGTGTTCGCCGTGATCATCACCACGGGGATGTGGCGCAGCGCGGGATCGGCCTTGAGCTGCTCGAGCACCTCGTACCCTGTGAGCCCCGGCATCATGATGTCGAGGAGCACGAGGTCGAACGGCTGCTCGGCCGCGCGGTCGAGCGCCACGCGCCCATCCTCGGCCAGCACCACCGTATGCCCGTCTCGCCGAAGCCGGCGTGACAGCAGGTCGCGATTCAGCTCGTTGTCGTCGACGACGAGGATCGTGCTTCCCGTGGGCTCCTCCATGATGGAGCGTCGCGCCTCGCTCAAAATTCGTGCGGCGTGCCGGCCCTCGACGACTCGGCGGCCGCCGGAAGCTCGAGCAGCTGTCGCAGATACGGCAGCTGTTCCTCGGCCGCACGCACGCCGCACTCGATCACGTGCCCGAACTTGTGCGTGTCGAACAGGTTCACCGGCTCGCCGAACTCCGGCACGATCGGCAGGATCTCCGCGTGATGCGCAAGGTTGTGGAACGAGTAGTTGGCGCGGAACAGGTTGTTCGTGTAGATGCTGTTCACGTGGAACGCGTAGCTCATCGCCGAGCGGATGCGGCGCGGATACGGGCTCTCGAATCCCATGGCGAGGATCACGTCGGCGCCCTCCTTGATGGCGACGTCCACCGGCAGTGGCGCCGACAGGCAGCCGTCGAGCATCATCTTGCCGTCCACCTCCCACGGCGCCCAGATGTAGGGGATCGCGATACTCGCGCGCACCGCGTCCAGGATGCGGCCGGACGACAGCGTCGCCTGCTGGCCCGAGAGGAGCTCGGTGGCGACGATGTAGAGCGGTATCACGGTGTCGGCGAACGTCTTCTCGCCGAACGGCTTCTGCAGTGTTCGCAGCAGCGGCTCACCGTCGACCATCCCGAAGTGACCCTTGAACTTGAACAGCCTGGGGAGAAAGGCGCTGAGCATCGAGGCGTAGTCGCGCCGCGCGGTCAGCTTCCGGTTCCACATCTCGAGCGTCATCCGCTCGCACTCGTCGGCGTCCCAGCCGAGCGCCATGCTGGCGGCGTACAGGCTGCCGCCACTGCACCCGACGACCATGTCCAGCGCGATCCCCTCGCGGCGCAGCACCTTCCACAGCCCGAGCGCGGCGGCGCACTTCACGCTGCCCGCGCCGATCACCAGTGCTACGCGCTTTCTCGGGGCGTTCATGCCGGAAAGCTCGCCACCGCGAGCTCCACGTCCGGGTACAGCTTGAGGATGCTCGTGAACCCGCTCATCTCGAGCACCTTGAGCACGGGCGGATGGACGGCCGCGAGACGGAAGTCGCCTCCATGCTGCCTCGCCTGCTTCGCCGTGGCGAGCAGGGCGCGCAGCCCCGCGCTGCTCGTGTAGCTGACGTTGCGCAGGTCAGCCACCAGGCGCGTGTTGCCGGCGTCGATCTGCTGCTGCAGCGCTGCCATCAACACGTCGGCCGTGAGCCCGTCCACACTGCCGGAGATGCGCACCACGGTTGCCGGCGCGCGCTGCTCGACTACGATGTCCATCCGTCCTCGTCAAGTGAACGTTCAGGTGGGTGTGGGGATCCGCTTGACCAACGTCATGCGATTCCCGTGGGTGCTGCCGTGCTCGAGCCGTACTTCGTCCATCACCTTGTTGATGAGATGCCAACCGAGCCCGCCGATGCGGCGCTGCTCGAGCGGTGTCGCGGGGTCGACACGCTCCACGAGCGAGGGATCGAACCGCCGCGCGAGATCCTCGACCGTGACGACGACCTGCCCCGGATCGCGGCGGAAGCGCACGGTGACCGGGCCCGCGATTCCGGCGTAGCCGTGGTCGATGACGTTGGTCACCGCCTCCTCCACGGCGAGGCGCACGTCGAAGTGGGCCGACTGATCGAGCCCCGCTCGCACACAGGCGCGATCCACGAATGCGAGCAGCTCCACGAGGTGCTCTCGGCGCGCCTCGAAGACCAGCTCGGCCTCGGCGACGTTGGCGGCATCGCTCACCGGCGTGCTCGCGACAGCCAGCTCTCCACCTTGCCGAGCAGTCGCGGCAAGTCCACCGGCTTCGTGTCGAAATCGTCGCAGCCCGCTTCGCGCGCCATCGCCTCGTCGCTGGCCATGGCGAGCGCGGTGAGGGCGATGATCGGGATGTCGCGCGTGTCGGGATCCGCCTTCAGGCGCCGCGTCGCCTCCCAGCCGTCGATGACGGGGAGGCTCATGTCCATCAGGATGATGTCGGGCGCGCCCGTCCGCGCGGCTTCGACTCCCTGCGCGCCGTCGGCCGCGGTAAGGACTTCGTAGCCGCGGCGAATGAGCCGGCGCGACAGCATGTCGCGACTGAGCTCGTTGTCCTCGACGAGGAGGATGCGGGACATGGGGCTCGGTAGGGGAGGCCGGTACCGGGTCGGCATCTCGATCATGGACCACTCGACGTGATTTCGCAAGACGATTTGCCGAGTGTGCCGCGGGGCCGCGCCGTCTGTCGCGAGACGCCCCGCATGGACAGATTGGCGGGGAACCGCCACGGGAGAGCCGGATTGGATCATCGCGCAGCGTTCGACTTCGAGATCGACTTCTCGAATGGAGGCGGCCTTCAGGGCCAGGGCTTCCGGCTCGACATCGATGGCGACGACATCTCCGACGAGGCGCTCGCGGCGTACATCATCCGAGATCTGCGCCTGCTGATGATCGGCGAGGTGCGCATCCTCGACAAGCGGATCATCGAGGAGCCACACAAGCGTGCGGGCGCGCCGGCGATGGCGAGGGCCGAGTCCGACGGCGGCACGACGCGCGCGATGGTGGACCTGAGCCACCGCATCGAGCACGGAATGGTCACGCTGAAGGGATTTCCCGCGCCGCTCATCTGCGACTACCTCTCGCGCGAGCAGTCGCGCGCTCACTACGCGCCCGGCACCGAGTTCAACATCGCCCGGATCGACATGATCGCCAACACCGGCACGTATCTGGACACGCCCTTCCATCGCTACGCGGACGGCGACGACCTGGCGGCGCTCCGCCTCGAGCAGGTCACCGACCTGGCGGGCGTGGTCGTGCGCGTCACCGGCATGGAGCGCCGCGCGATCGACTGGCCCGTGTTCGCGCCGGTCGAGGTCCGTGGGCGCGCCGTGCTCGTCGAGACGGGCTGGGATGCGCACTGGGGCACGGAGCGCTACTTCGACGGCCACCCCTTTCTGACGCGGAAGGCCGCGGAGCATCTGCGCGACGCGGGCGCGCTGCTCGTCGGGATCGACTCGCTCAACATTGACGACACGACCGACGGCACGCGACCCGTGCACACCATCCTGCTCGGCGCGGGGATCCCGATCGTCGAGCATCTGACCGGATTGTCGGCGCTACCGCTGGACGGCTTCCGATTCTCCGCCGTGCCGCCCAAGGTCGTCGGGATGGGAACGTTTCCGGTGCGGGCGCACGCGA
>JBDSDB010000204.1:0-9341 GCA_039920785.1 Gemmatimonadaceae bacterium | reverse complement strand
AGCGCCTGGATGTCGATGATGGAGAACGCACCGCCGATGTCCTTCAGATGGAACGGCTCCGCGAGCTCCAGCCCATCGAGCGAGACGTACAGTTCGTCCCCCGATCCGCCACGCACGCTGAACTTGGCCGAGAAGTCGTCGGCCGACACTCCTGGAAGGCGAGAGACGGCGCGATAGATGTCCTCACCGATCTGCGGGATGGTCTCGAGCTGCTCGCGCGACAGGGATTGCGGCGCGGCGAGGCTGCTCTGGAGCAGGCCGAAGTAGCCAGGCGTCACGATGATCTCGGCGAGTGCCAGTGTGGCGCGGCCGAGCGCCAGCGCGAGCGGTGTCGCCTGCGAATCGGCCGTCGTGCGCACGATCGTCTTGACCAGGGGCTCGAAGCCCATGCGCGACGCGCGCAGCGTGTACGTGTCATGCGGAATCTGGCCGAGCGAGAAGGTGCCGCTGTCGCGAGAGTAGGTGGTGAAGCGTGTGCCGACCAGCTCGACGCGCACGCCGTCGAGCACCTGTCCCGTCTCGGCGTCGCGGACGATTCCAACAAGGCTCGCCGAGCGCATTTTCCGCGCGGGCTTCGCGACCAACACGATCTGCCCGCTCGGCGAGACGAGCGCCTGAAGCGGGGTGCCCGCGAGCGCACGCGCGAGCGCGAGCCGAGCCGGCATCGCCACCACACGAAGCGTCACGCGGTGGTTCACGCCGGGCAGTGAGTCGTCGAAGGCGAGACTCAGATCCACCTGCGCGGCGATCCTGGCCACGACGTCGCGCACTGGCGCCGAGATCAGAAGTGAGACGGGCGCATCGAGGCCGGCTGCCGTGGCATCGGGACCCAGCGCTACGTAGCCGGGATGTATTCCGGACTGCGCATGAAGTCTCGGGGCGGTAATGGAGAGCGCCGCGCAGCTCGCGAGCATCAGCGTGGCGATCGTGTGCGTGGAGCGGGTTGCCCCGGGGGCCATGGCCCTCATCGACCTGCCTTCGTGATCACGATGCGTTGTCCGTCCCGGGTCCATCGAGCTCCCACGGCCATGGCGAGCGCGTCGAGCACTCTCGGGAGCGACTCGTCGCGAAACCGCGCCGAGATGCGGCGCGTCGCGAGCGTCGAGTCGCCAACCTCGACGTGCGCGTCGAACCGGCGGCCGATCTCGTTGGCCGCCTCGGCGAGCGAAAGGCCGTCGAGCACGAGTGCGCCGCGCGTCCAGCTGAGCCACCGGTCGACGTCGGCGCTGTCGACGACAGTGACCGTGCCGTCGAGCTCCACACGCCCGAGTTGTCCGGGACCGAGCAGCTCCGCCGCGTCCGGCACGCTGTCACGCCGCAGCGAGACGCGACCTTCCTCCACGACGACCTCGACGTGGCGGGAGTCCTGATAGGCGCGCACGACGAAGCGCGTGCCCAGATCCTCCGCCACATTGCCGCGCGCGTGCACGCGGAACGGCCGCGCCGCGTCGTGGACGACGTCGAAGTAGCCCTCGCCATCGAGCTCCACGTCGCGCGTTGGACGACCCGGGCCCTCCGTGTAGCGTAACCGGCTACCGGCATTGAGCACGACGCGTGTCCCGTCGTGAAGCGTGATTCGCGTCTGCTGTCCTTTGGCGGCGACGACTTCATGCATCGCCGAGGGAGTGACCGCGCGCGAGGCACGGGTGATGGAGCCGCGTCCGACGAGCGCGATCAGACTTGCGGCGGCGAGCGCCCCTGCCGCCACGCCCACGCGTCGAAAGACCGCGCGCCGCGAGGTCGATCGCTGGACGCGTCGCGCCGAGTGCAACGCGAGGGGCCGCACCACGCCGATGTCGTCCATGCGGGACGCGACGCGCGACCATGCGGCGTCGACGTTCCATCGCTGGCGTGACATGGCGTCGCTGGAGCCCGCAGCGGCACGCATCGCCAGGAGCAGCTGTTCGTGACGAGGGTCTTCGGCCAGCCAACGCCGGAGCGCGTCGTGGTCGGCACTCGACGCCTCTCCTGCCACCTCTCGGTCGATGATGCGCCAATCGAACGTGTCGGACATGTGTGCCTTGGAGTGGGCGTCACACGATCAGACAATCTCGACGACGAATACCCCACAGCCGGCCGTGCGCTCGGCCGGCTTCAGCGCGGGAATCGGATGCCGAGCCGTTGTCGCAATGCCTGCAGGCCGCGCGCGAGCTGGTTCTCGACCCCTTTCAGCGAGATGCTCATGACCTCGGCGATCTCGGCGTAGCTGAGCTGTTCGCGCCAGCGAAGTTGCATCACGAGCCGGCAGCGCTCGGGGAGGGCCTCGATGGCGGCGTGCAGCCTTGCATCGCGTTCCGCGACGTCGAGCGCTTCGTCCGCGCCGGCAGGGGGGCGATGCAGTTCGCGCACGTCGGGAAGGGCTTCGTTCCGCTCCCAGTCGTGCTCCACCATTTGATGCTTGCGGAAGTTGAGCGCCCGGTTGCGGACCGCGGTGAACAGATAGGCGCGCGCGCTGCCGCGCAGCGCGAGGCGCGGGTGCTCGGCCCACAGATCGGCGAAGAGGTCCTGCACCAGGTCCTCCGCGAGCGAGGCGTCGCCCAGGTAGCGATGGGCAAATCGGCAGAGCCCCGCGTAGTGGATCCGGAACAGCTCCTCGAACGCCGCGGCCTCGCCGGCGCGGATGCGCGGCGCCAGGTCTGGCGATGCGTTCGAGAGGGGATCGGAAGCCGACGTCACGCGAGAGGGACCGCGGCGGCTCGAGAAGCGTCACCGTACGTGGGCCGAGACTCCGCCCTTGCTCGTCGCGTGGAGTCCCCCGCCGCACTCGATCGCCGCGGCCGTGACAAACCGCCTGGAGCTCCGTAGGCTTCGAGCGAGCCACTCACCAGGAGCCAGACGATGATTGACGGCATCGGACAGATCGCGCTCACCGTGCGCGACGTCGAGCGCAGTACCGTGTTCTATCGCGATGACGTCGGACTACGCTTCCTCTTCGCGCCGTCGCCCACACTCGCCTTCTTCGACGCTGGCAACACGCGCTTGATGCTCAGCGCGCCCGAGGGCGATTTCACCCCTGGCTCGAGCATCGTGCTGTATCTGAAGGTCGCCGACATCGACGCAACGCACGCGACGATGCTCGGGCGCGGCATTCCCTTCGTCGACGCGCCGCACCTCGTTGCACGCATGCCGGATCACGAGCTGTGGTTGTGCTTCTTCCGCGATCCGGACGCGCATCTTCTCGCGCTGATGTGCGAGCGGCCGCTCTGAGTCAGCGCGCCTGCCCATCGGCAGGGTCCACGGACGCTCCCGCCGCCGGCGTGCCCATGTACACGAGCAGCTGCCGCAGCACTCGCTCGGTCAGCCCCCACACGGTGAACTCGCCGTGCTGAAACACGCTCACCTGCTGCTCGTGCCCACGCACCGTCACTGCCGCCATCCCCCAGGCGCTCACGGTGCGCAGCGCGGACACCGGCACCCAGAACGTCTCCGCGACCTCGACGCTCGGCACGATCTCGACGTCGGCGCGCACGAGGGCGAGATACGGTCGGATGACGATCGGCGGTAGATACGGCGTGCGCGGGCTGATGTCATCGAGGTGACCGAGCAGCCGTCCGTCGCGCGCGATGTCGACACCGGTCTCCTCCCAAGTCTCGCGAACCGCGGTGACGGCGAGATCGTGGTCGCCCGGCTCCATCCGCCCACCCGGACACGCGATGTGCCCGCTCCACGGATCACCCTCGGCCTCCGCGCGCTTGATCATCAGAAGCTCGGGCTCTCCGTCGGACTGCGCGCGGAGCACGAGGAGGATCGCCGCGCGACGATGCTCGCCCTCCAGACGCACCGTGCGACCCGGACGCTCGGCGAGCGAGCGCATGATCCGCATGACGAGCGGATGCGCCGCGAGCCGGTCGAGCTCCTTCGAGACGCTCATCGCGCTGGGCCGACCAGCCGATCGACGAAGAACCGAACCGTGCGATCCGCGGCCTCGACCAGCTGCGGCGACGGTGACGTCATTCCGTGAGCGACGTTGAACGTGTGCGTCGCGCTCGGGATGCTCAGCAGCTCCGCGTTCGAGCCTGCCGCGGTCGCGAGGATCTCGCCTTCGGCGATGTGCACCGTTTCGTCGGCATTGCCGTGCACGATCAGCCATGGACACAGTATCGTTTCCGCCGCGGCGCCGATGTCGAGCATGCCATCGCCGTGTTCCGTCGCTTCCGCGAGTACGTCGAGCTGCAAACGAAACGTCTGGCCTGTGCGCGCGTTGGGCACCTCGAGATAGCCACGTGCGCGCCATTCGTCGGCGATGTCGTACGGCCAGCGCTTCACCGTGCTGATCGCCGCCCAGGTGACGAGCGCGTGGATGTGCGCATCGCGCGCCGCGCGCAACACGGCGATCCCTCCGCCGCGCGAATGGCCCCACAGCCCATGCTGCGCGCCGAGCCACCCTTCGCGCTCGCCGTGCGCGAGAACCAGCTCGAGATCATGCAGCTCGCGCGAATAGGAGTTCTCCTCGAACGCTTCCGGTTCGGAGAACGTCTCCATGTCCGCGCCGATGCCGCTGCCGGAGAAGTTGAACGTCACCGCGCTGATCCCTGCGCCGGCGAGCCGGTCGGCCAGGTAGGGGAAGAAGGCGAAGCGCGAGAAGCCTTTGAAGCCGTGCACCATCACCACCGACGCCGTCGCGCCGGGAACGAGACGGAGCTCACCGCGTATCGGACGTCCTCCGGATCCCTCCAGATCGAAGCGCGCGGGCACGATGACACGCGGTGCGCCCGCTCCGCTCATTCCTGGATGTCTCCTCCGGCCTCGACCCAGCCGCGAAATCCTGAGTCGAGCGAGCACACGTCGGTGTATCCCATCTCGCGCATGGTTTCGGCAGCGAGGGCGGAGCGATTGCCCGCCGCGCAGTACAGCACCACCTTCGCATCGCGCGGAACGGCCGCTTCCACCTTGGACTCGAGCCGCCCCCGGTCGAGATGGATCGCGCCCGGGATCATGCCGAGGTTCACCTCGTTGAGATCGCGGACGTCGACGAACGTCACGCGCCCCTGCTTGTGCAGCTCCAGCGCTTCCTTCGCATCTATCTGTTGCACACGTGCCTTCGCTTCGGTGTACAGGTCGGTGGCGGTCTTCATTCCGGCCCTCGATGAATGAGCCAGATTTGATCCACGGGCAGGGCCGCGCTCACGACTGGTCCACCGTGAGCGTGAGTGCGTCCGCGTCGAGTCGAGCCGAGGCACCGAGGGGCAGCGTCCACTGATCTGGAATATGGCCTACGGGCGCGCCCACGATGGCCGGCACCCCGGCGATCTCGGCCGCTTCGCGCACGAGGACGTCGAGCGAGCCGCCCGGAATCTCGTCGCCGGATGCCATCTCGGTGAAGTGACCGACGACGAGCCCGGCGAGATGCGAAAGCGCACCACTCTGCGCGAGCTGCACCAGCATGCGGTCGATGCGATACGCCGGCTCTCCGACGTCTTCGAGGACGAGGAGCGCACCGCGATAGTCCGGGGCGTATGGGGTGCCCGCGAGCGCGGCGAGCAGCGACAGGTTACCCCCGACCAGTCGGCCGTGGGCGCGGCCGCCGCGAATCGTACGCGCATCGGGCGCCGCGCCGCAGGGATCGCCGCGCTCGACGGTGGCGCGCAGCAGCGACGAGCGCGAGAACGCCGTGAGCTCACCGCGCGCGGTGGGTCCGTGATAGGTGACCAGCCCGCAACGCGTGCTCACAGCGGCGTGCAGCGCGGTGACGTCGGAGAAACCGATGAGCGCGCGCGGCCGGCGCGTGAGCGACGCGTAGTCCACGTGGTCCAGGAGGCGCGTCGCGCCATACCCGCCGCGCACGCACCAGATCGCATCGATGCTCTCATCCGCGAGGGCGACATTGAGATCGTGCAGCCGCTGGGCGTCGCTCCCGCCGAGGTAGCCGTGACGCGCGAGCGCATTCGCGCCGGCCACGGGCTCCCAGCCGAGCGTTCGCGCGTTGTGCATCGCCGTCTCGAGCTGCTCGGGGCCGCGCAGCGCACCGGCCGGCGCGATGAGGGCGACACGTGCGCCCGCAGTGAGCGGTGGTGGGAATAGCATCGCGGGCAACGTAGAGAGCGCTTTGAGTGGAAGCAATGGGCTAGGTTCTGCGAGTGCCCTCGCTCACGACTCTCGTCCTCGCCGCACCATGGGTGCTCGGCCCGCTCGTCACCCTGGCGCGCGCGCGCCACTCGCGATCGCTCGACGAGGAGCGCGGGAGCCCGCCGACCGATCCGCCCCTCGTGTCGCTCGTGATCCCGGCGCGCAACGAAGCGCGCAACATCGGCCGCTGCGTGGAAAGCGCGCTCGCGTCGACGTATCCGCGGCTCGAGGTCGTCGTCGTCGACGATCACTCCACCGATGAGACGGCGGCCCTGGCGAGCGCCATCGCGCAACGCGACGCGCGGGTGCGCGTGATCACCCCGCCGCCGCTGCCCGCCGGCTGGTTCGGCAAGCAGTGGGCGTGCGCAGCAGGCGCGGCGGCGAGCCGCGGCACATTGCTCGGCTTCATGGACGCGGACACGACGCAGGCGCCCGATCTCGTCACGCGCGTCGTGAATGCGATGGACGCTCGCGGGGCCGACATGCTGTCGGTGCTCGGCACGCAGGAGCTGGGCGGGTTCTGGGAACGGCTCATCCAACCGCAGGTGTTCGCCATCCTGCTGCAGCGATTTGGCGGGACGGAGCTCGTGAACGACTCATCGTTCGCATCGCAGAAGATCGCCAATGGCCAGTGCCTCTGGCTCCGCCGAGCGGCGTACGACGAGTTGGGTGGCCACGGTGCGGTGCGCGACAAGGTGGCCGAGGATCTCGCGCTGGCGCAGCTCTACTTCCGCGCGGGCCACCGCGTGTCGATCGTGCTCGGACTCTCGCAGCTCTCGACGCGCATGTACACGTCGCTGCGCGAGCTCATCGAAGGGTGGGGGAAGAACATCTACGCAGGCGGGCGCGACGCGATGCCTCTCGGGGCTGCGGGCCGCCTCCTCTTTCCGCTGGTGCTGCTGTTGCCCGCGCTGTTCGGCCTCGCGCCGCCAGTGGTGGCCGCGCTCGCGCTCGGCGGGGTGCTCGGACGCGAGGCGCTCGAGTGGTCGGCGATAGCCGGCGGCGCGAACCTGGTGTGGTGGCTGCTGGTGTACGGCTGGCTCAGATTCTCGCTGCTGTACGCGCTGTTGCACCCACTCGGCTCGGCAGTGCTGTTGTTCATCGCGCTGCGCGCGATCGGGCGAGGGCGGCGCGTGCGTTGGAAGGAACGTGAGTATCGAGCCGCGTAGCAGCGCGAGATAGGCGCGGCGGTCGACGTTCGCTATCGCTGACGTCTGCGAGGATCGGATGCCGGACCGTTCGGCAGTGGCGCCTACCGTGCGCCCGTGCGAACACTCCGCCATGCCGCCGCGCTGCTCGCCGCCGCGACGTCCGCCGACACGCTGCTCCCGATCGCCATCGAGCTCGGCCTCGAGCCCGTCTCCCGTCCCCTCGATCTCCGCACCCGCGCCTCGCTCGGCGTCCCGGCTCACGTGCGCGACGTGCGCATCGTCCGCGGCCCCGGTGCCCTGCGTGCGCTGCTCGTGGTCGGCGATGGCGCCGAGTCGTTGCGGGCGCTGTTCACCGCGCTGGCGGGCACACTCTCGTCGCGCACCGGCTCCGTGCTCTGGATGCTCATCGGCACGTCGCCGTCGGGAGAGGCGGGGCTCGCGTGCTGGCCGGGCGGCACACGGCCGCCCCGCCTCACGGCGCTCGTCGCGCGACGCGACCGCATCGTCGCGAGCGACGCCGAGTCGCTGCGCGCGCTCGCCGCGGCGGCCGGAGGAGAGGACCTGCTCGTGCATACGCGCTGGTGCGAGCTGCTCGGACGCGAGGCGTTGTCGCGCCGGTTCTACCGCACGCTCGAGCAACGCGTCACCGCGCTGGCGGATTCCATGCCTCGGGCTTCGAGCGACGATCGTGCGGAGCTCGCGCTTCTCGCGGCGTCTCGGCTCCTCTTCCTCTCCTTCCTCGAGGCCAAGGGATGGCTCGATGGCGACCGCGCGTTCCTCGCCAACCAGTTCGACGCGTGCATGCTGCGGGGGGGTGGCTTTCATGAGCGCGTGCTGCTGCCTCTCTGGTTCGGAACGCTCAACACGCCGATCGGTCGTCGCGCTGCCACGGCGCGCGGGTTCGGCGCGGTACCATTTCTCAACGGCGGTCTGTTCGGCAAGACGTCGGTCGAACGCCGCCACGCGCGCGCACGTCTCTCCGACGAAGCGCTCGGCGCGTTCTTCGCCGACGTCCTCGGCGCGTACCGGTTCACGGCACGAGAGGGGCAGGAAGGCTGGTCGGAGGCGTCCATCGATCCGGAGATGCTCGGTCGCGCGTTCGAGTCGCTGATGGCCGCTCGCGAGCGCCGCACCTCGGGCGCCTTCTACACGCCACAATCGCTGGTCGCGCACGTCGCCGACGCGGCGCTCGCGTCGTGGCTTCGCGCCACCGGGCTGCCATCCGATGCCGTCGCGCGGGCACTGCGAGGCGAGCAGCTGGTGGTCGACGACGCGCGCAGGCTCCGCGCCGAGCTCACGTCGTTCTCCGTGCTCGATCCGGCGTGCGGGTCGGGCGCGTTCCTCGTCTATCTGCTCGAGCGCATCGCCGAGCTGCATCGTATCGCTGGCGACACGCGGGCCCTTGCCGCGATCCGGCGCGACGTGCTCGCCACGCGGATTCACGGTGTGGACGTCAATCCGACGGCCGTCTGGCTGTGCGAGCTGCGGCTCTGGTTGTCCGTCGTCATCGAGAGCGACGAGACGCGCATGAGCGCCGTGCCGCCACTGCCCAACCTCGACTGCAACGTTCGCGTCGGCGACGCCCTCTCGGGCGACGCGTTCTCGGAGCCGCCGTCGCTGGTCGGTCCGCCCGCCGCGCTGGCGCGACTGCGCGAGCGATACGCGCGAGCGGCCGGCGCGCGCAAGACGCCGTTGCGCCGCGCGCTCGAGCGCGAAGAGCGGCGCCGCGCCGTGGCTGCGCTCGATCGGCAGCTCGTCGCGCTGCGCGGCGAGCGGCGCGAACGGCTCATTGCACTGCGGAGCCGAGACCTGTTCGGAGAGCGCCGCGGTACACGCGGCGCTCAGCACGGTGAGGCGCTCGAGCTCCGGCGTCGCGGCGTCGCTCTGCGCCGCGAGCGATCGCGCATCGCGGATGGCGGTGCGCTGCCGTTCGCGTTCGCGTCGCACTTCGGGCATGTGCACGCGCGCGGAGGGTTTCAACTCATCGCCGGCAATCCTCCGTGGGTGCGGCTGCACAACATTCCCGCCGCGGCGCGCACGCTGCTCCGCGCGCGGTTCCACGTCTTCCGCGACGCGGCCTGGCCCGCCGGCGCCGGCGGCGCGCGAGCCGGGTCGGGCTTCGGC
>JBDSDB010000203.1:0-75369 GCA_039920785.1 Gemmatimonadaceae bacterium | reverse complement strand
AGGGCATCGTCGGTCATCGACGATACCTGCGTGCCGTTGAGCCAGTACTCACCCGCGTTCGGGGTGTCGAGGCAGCCGATGACGTTCATCAGCGTCGACTTGCCGGAGCCAGACGGGCCCATGATGGCGACGTACTCGTTCCGCTGGATGGCCAGATCGACGCCGCGCAACGCGCGCACGATCTCTCCGCCCATGTCGTACTCGCGCTTGATGCCGCGCGTCACGATCACCCAATCCTTGCCGGGCGTCGCGCCCTGCGCTCCGACGACTGCCTGCCGCTCCGCCGTGGCGCCGAGCGGCGCTTCGAGCGAGTCCCGTACGATGTCCTGACTCACGTTTTGGCCTGTGGCTTCTTCGGGTCAACCTTCGCCTCGCGAATCATCGCGCCGTCCTTCAACTCGCGGATCGCCTGATAGGTGCCGGCGACGATCTTGTCGCCCTTCTTCAGCCCACTCAGCACCTCGAAGTGCTTCTCGCCGGCGATCCCTACCTTTACGGGGCGGAAGGTCACTTTGTTGTCAGTACCGACCACGAAGACTCCTTCCACGTCCTTCTTGCCGACTTCCTTCTTCGGTTTGGGCTTGCCAAGGCCCACGGCGGTGTCCGCAGCGGCGAGCGCCTCGTTCTCGCGCACGGTCAGCGCGATGATCGGAATGGAGAGCGAGTTCTTGCGGGTATCGGTGACGATCTTGGCCGTCGCCGAGAAGTCGGGGCGCGTCTCGGTGGGGGTGTTGACGAGTTGGATCGTGACTTCGTAGTCCACGGCCTGGTCGGCGTTCTGCTGGCTCGCTGCCGCTTTCACCGCGCTGTTCGAGATCTTCGTCACGCGGCCCACGAAGGTGGTGTCCGGGAATGCGTCGATCTGGATGACGGCCGAATCGCCGATGGCGATGCGCGCCACATCGGTCTCGTCGACCTTCACCTTCGTCTCCAGCACGCTCATGTCGGCGATCGTGAGCAGGGTGGCGGCGTCCTTGTTCAACGTGCCCATGATCGCCGTCTCACCGTTCTCCACGTTGAGCCGCGTGATGCGACCAGACATCGGGGCGTAGATGGTCGTCTTTCCGAGCGAGCTGCGTGCATCGCGGACGCCGGCGGTAGACTGGTCGACCGAGTGGCGGGCCGACTCGTAGAGTGCCTTGTTGACGTCTACCGCGGTGCGCAGCTGCTCGAGGTTCTCTTCCGAGATGAGCGTGGGGTTGGTCTTCTTGATCGCCGCCGTGCGCTCGTAGCTCTTCTGTGCCTGGAGATAGTTGGCCTGCGCCTGCGCCATCTGCGCGCGGCTCGACGCGAGGGCAGCCTCGAACCGCTGCACAGACGCCTCGGCCTGCTGCGCGTCGATCTGCAGGAGGAACTGTCCCTTGCTGACGATCTCTCCCTCCTTCACGGCGAGCCTCACGATCTTGCCCGTGATGTCGGAGCTGAGGTCCACCTTGGTCTGCGGACGTACCTGGCCGCTCGCCGTGACCGAGGAGACGAGGTCGCGCGCCTGTACCTGCTCGGTGCGCACCTCGACCGCCTTGTTCTTGCCCTTCATGGCGGTCAGTCCGCCGATCGCGACGATGACGAGGAGCACCCCGCCTGCCACGGACCATTTGACGCGCTTGGTCATAACTGGAGTCTCTCGTTGATTAGCGGAGGGGATGCCCCACCGCGTTCTCGAGCGCGGCAAAGGCCTTGTGATAGTCGTAGACCGCGTTCACGCGGTCGATCAGCGCCTGCTCGTACGAGCCGCGCGACGTGACGACGTCGAGGAAGGTCGAGGCGCCGACCTTGTAGCGCTCTTCGGCGAAGGCCAGCTCCTCCTTGGCCTTCGACGCATTCTGCTCCTGCAGCGCGACCGTCTGGGCGGACGTCCTGAGCGTGAGGAACGCCTGCGTCACGTCCGCCGTGAGGGCCAGATCCTTCGCCCGCACGTTGAACGCCGCGTCGTCACGAGTCACGGCGGCCTGTTGGACGCGCTCCTCGCGATTGAAGTTGTCGAAGAGCGGGATCGAGAGCTGCGCCGAGAGGGCGAGCGGCGACCGCTGGAACTTGAAGGGGAACTGGCTGTTCTTGGAGCGGATGGCGTCCGCCTGCGAATCGGTGAACTGGATCGCTCCGCAATTGCTCGCCGGCAGCCCGACCCGCGTGCGGATCGAGTCCTGCTGAAAGCACTGCGACTGCTGTCCGAGCACCCCGGCGCGCGCCTGGCTCACGAGGAAGTCGGAGTCCGTGTACTGGTAGGAGTTGCCGCCCCAGCCCGTGCTGAGCGAGAGGGTCGGCGTGTAAGCGGCCTGCGCGACCTTCACGTTGAGCGAAGCGGCGCGCTCCCGCGAGCGCAGCGCCACGATGGCCGGATTCTGCCGGCGCGCCATGTCGAGCAGCTGGTCGAGCGCGATGTTCGGCGGATCGATCGGGAAGTCCGTGGTCAGCACCACCCCCTCCGGTTGGGCGACGCCCATCTGCTGGAAGAGCCGCAACTTCTCGACCTCGACGTTGTTCCGTGCCGTGAGCTGGGCCACCTGCTGCTGGCCCAGGGCCACCTCGGCGCGCCGGATATCCAGCGACGTACCCGAGCCGACCGCCAACTTGGCCTTCGCCAGCTCGAGCTGCGTCGCCGCCGTCTTGACGAGGGTGTCCGCAAGCGCCGAGCGCGCCTGTGCCTGTAGAACGCTCAGATACTGCTGCGTCACCGCGGCCCGCAGCTGCTCGCTCGAACCGGTGATGTCCGCCTCGATCGCGTCGCGATTGGCCATCGCCGCCTTGGGATTGACGAACGTAGCGCTGCTGACGCGATAGTTGACGTTCAGTCCGTAGCTGGACTGGATGGCGTCAGAGCTATTGGTGAACGAGAGGCCGTTGAACACCTGCTGGCCGCCCTGCTGGTAGCGGCTGCCGAAGCTCGCATCGGCCGATGGCAGCAGTGCGCCGCGCGCCGATCGCACGGAGGCCTCCGCGGTGCGCCGTGCGTTGGCCTGCGACAGATACACAGGGTTGTTCCGCCGGGCGACCGAGATCGCCTCGTCGAGAGTCAGTGGGGCGCCGGGGGAGGGCATCGCGGTCTGCGCCGACGCCGCGGGCGCGGCGATGACGAGGGCGAGCGCGGCGAGCACCAGAATGCGCATCGGAGAGGAATTCCTTAGAGTGAGTCCCCCGCTCGTACGGCGGGGTCGAAGGGTGGGTTTCACACGCCACCGCATAGCCGAACACCCCGGGCGGCGGGGCGTCACGACTATAACATCCGCCTCGCGCGGGCGTGAGTCTGGTCTTCGGATCGCGCGGGTCAGTCCGGGTCGATTTCGGCGGTGAGGAACACCTTCGCGCGCACTCGCTCGCGGATGTGAGCGTAGATCGCCGCCCCCTTGGCAGGGGTCGCGAGCGTGGGTCTGCCGATCGAGCCGGAGCTACCACCGGGAACCTTCAGCCAGCCCCTACGGTATCGCCGAAGCTCGTCGCGCGACATCATATAGTCTTCGGCCAAATCCATCCGGACGAGGTGCGGTGAGAGGAAGAGCATCAATGAGGTATCGACCTCGTCACCATGCATCGGTTCGGACTGTCCCTCGAGCATCTCCCGGAAATCGATTGCGAACACGTCGACGACGCGGACCCGCGCCTTCGTCGTGATCACGGTCGAGAGGGCCTCTTGATGGGGGTCGTGCTCGTGCGCCGTCAGCAGGATGAACTCCATCACCCCCGTGGATTCCCAGGTGTCGAGCAGATCGTTCAGCATGCGGTGCAGAGTCTTCTTGCGCAGCGACGCGTTGCCCGGAAATCCACGTTCCGTGGC
Organism: Gemmatimonadaceae bacterium; assembly: GCA_039920785.1. Lineage (GTDB taxonomy): Bacteria > Gemmatimonadota > Gemmatimonadetes > Gemmatimonadales > Gemmatimonadaceae > AG11. Next base: position 71,597 of record JBDSDB010000203.1, on the reverse strand, counting down.
GACGTTGACGCCGTACTCGAGCGTCGGCGCCACGCAAATACCAAACTCGGCCGATAAATCTTCAGCGAGGTGTTCGACGATCATGGTATCCGCGCCGAGCGGCAGGTGCCGCCCATGTTGCTCGCAGGTGCCGACGGGGATGATCAGGCGAGGGTCGGCGCGGATCGCGTCACGGACTTCGTCCGGCCGCATCTCCTTGATTCGGCGTGGCGTCCTGGTCGGTGCGGGGGGATAAGTCATCCTGACGAGTCTGCTGAGGCGATCGCTTCCCGCCGCCGGAGCACGAGCGCTCGTCGCGCCGGCCGCCGCGGCGGCGGCGCTCCTGGCGGCGAGCGGATGGCTCGCCGAACAGGGCGTAGGTTATCTCGCCGTCTGCCTCCTCGCCACGGCGGTCGCCTCGGTCGCGACGATCCTGTTCGCGCCGCTGCCAATGCGGGTGCCCCTCGGGCTCGCCTGCATCTCGCTCGTCGTGATGTGCGGTCTCACGGCCCGTGCGCAGCAGCGGTTGGCGAGCTTCTCCGCCGCACCCGCGGTGGTCGGCGCGCGCGAGGCGGATTCGCAGCGTGCACTGTTGAAGAATCGCGTGGACGCCGAGCTCGTCGCGTTGCGCCACGCCGCGGCGAGGGCCCGCACAGTGGAAGGCACGGCGAGCGACGTCGTGCGCCGACTTCAGGGCCTCATCGGCGACCAGACCCGACGGAGTGCGCTCATCCTGCGCGCGGACACCCTGATGGCGTGGGCGGGGACTTTGCATGCCGATCCCCGAGCGCTGCGAGGGTCGTCCGGCGTCGTCGCCACGCCGTTCGGGCTGACGCTGTACGTCGCGGCGGAGAGCGCCGGTGTGCGTGCGGTGACGACGTCGTTGCTGTACGCGGCGCCGCCGGCGGACCGCCTCACCCGCGGACTCTCCCAACGCCTGCCGGGAAGCGATGTCTCAGAAGGATTCGCGTTTGCGCCCCCAACCGATTCGGCGCGACCGGATGCCCTGCAATACGTGGACGGCGCACGACCACTGTTCCTCGCGCGCGCGCTCCTGCCATCGGTGGAGGAGATACGCGCTCGCATGCTCGAGCGCGCGCGGGTGCGCGTCGGCGTCGCGCTCCTGGCGGCGCTCATCGCACTGATCGTTGCGGTGTCGCGCTACGAGGCCGGACCACTCGCGACCCTGGGCGGGGTGCTCGTCGTCCTGCGCTGCATCGCCATCGTTCCACTCAGCTCGTTCTCGACTCGCTCCCGTCTGTTCGACGCGGCGGTGTACTACTTCCCGACAGGGCTCGCGTTCACAGCGAACGCGGCGGCGCTCGCCATCACCTCGGCTACGCTTCTTCTCGCCGTGCTGCTCGTCGTCCGTCGCGCGCGATCCGGGCTTCCTCGCGTCGTGGGTGCCGGCATCGGGATCGCCGGTTCGCTGCTCGGACCGTACTTCGTTCGCACGCTCTCGCGCGGCATCGCGCCGCCCGCCGAAGGCGCCGGCGCGGCGTTGTGGGTGATCTGGGAGATTCCGCTCTGCCTCGCCGCCACGACGCTGCTCGTACTCGCGGCGTGGGGCGGGCGCTCCGCGATGGGCGGCAGACGGGGCGTCGATCCCTCCGCGGCGCCCGCGCTCGCGCTGCTGGCCGCGATCCTCGCGCCGCTCGTGTGGATGGCGCCCGGCCAGTGGCCGAAGTGGTACGCCGCCCTCTGGGCGCTATCCATCGGCGCACTCGTCGCGGCCCGAGCGAGCCGGCGCTGGCTGCTGTCGGCGGCAGCGGTGGCCGCGCTGGGCGCCACTACCGTCGTGTGGGGGAGCACGTCACGTGGGCGCGTGGAACTGGCCGAACGTGACGTGCGCGGACTGAGCGCACCCGACTCGTACGCCGGGAGCCTCGTGGGCCGATTGGCCGGAGACCTTCAGGGTGACAGTCTTCCGCGCACTCCTCGGGCGCTGCTCGAGCGCTATGTCGTTTCCGATCTCGCTTCGTCGGGATACCCTGTCGCGTTCGCGGCGTGGGAAGGTGAACGCCTCGTGGCCGCTTTCGGCCCTGCGCCGATCGACGTCGCGTGGGACACCGTCGCCACCGCGGCAGTCATGGCGCAGAAGGGAACGCTGGTGGAGAGTTCCTTCCATGCCAGCGCGTACGCCGTGCGCATCGTCGCCGTACCGATGGTGGGTGGCGCGGTCACGATTCTCATCGCGCCGCGCACGAGGCTCATCGGCAACGACGCGTATTCGCGTTGGTACGGACTCGCGCCGCCCGCGGGGAACGAGCCGCCGTACACCGTCGACGTGGTGGGCGTCCCGCTGGAACCGCGCGAGTCCGTGCAATGGAAGCGTATCCTCACGGAGCTGCACGGCGATTGGCCGGTACGCGGTCCCGACGGCGCGGCGCGCGCGCACCTCGAGGTCGATCTGCGCGGACTCGACTCATTGATCCCGCGAGGAGGATTGCTGGTGCTGCTCGACCTCGCCGCGGTTGGCTTCATCTGGCTGCTCGCCGCGACGGCGGACGGACGCGTCGGCCGCTGGCTGCGGCTGCGCCGCCGGCGCGTGCGCAGCTTTCGGACGCGGCTGTCGTTCGCCTTGTTCCTGTTCTTCCTCGTACCCGCCGCAGCGTTCGCGGTGTGGAGCTGGCAACAGCTCTACCAGGACGCGCAGGAGTCGCGGCGCCTGCTCGTGACGGAGACGATGCGCGCCGTGTCGAGCGACCGGAACAGGCCCGATTGGCTGCGCAGCGAGAGCCGCCGACTCGATACCAAGCTGCTGCTCTATCGATCCGGTGTGCTGGTTGATGCGAGCGATTCGTTGTTCGCCGAGCTCTCTCCGCTCGGCTCGATGTTGCGACCGAACATCGCGCTAGCGCTCAGTGTGGCAGAGGAGGCGAGCGCGACGCGCTCCGAGCCGCTTGCCGGCGCGACAGGGATGATGGGCTATCGCGTCATCGCGGGCTCACGCGGCACGGAGGTTATCGCCGCTCCGGCCCGGGTGGACGATCTGCAGCTCGATCGCCGCCGCCGCGATCTCGGCGTGCTCGTACTATTCGCCACTGCGGTCGGCGCAGTCGCTGCGCTCTGGCTCAGCGCCGTGGCAGCGCGCCAGCTCGCGCGTCCCATCGGCGCACTGCGCGTCGCGGCGCGCGCCGTGGCGCTTGGCGAACGGGATCTTCCCTTCCGCGGCGAGGAGACGAGCGAGTTCGTGCCCGTGTTCCGCGCCTTTCAGGCGATGGCGAACGACCTCGGCGCCAGTCGGACCGCGCTCGAGGAAGCACAGCGCCGCACGGATGCCGTGCTTCGCACCGTGGCAAGCGGCGTCGTCGCCGTCGACGACGCCGGCCGCGTCATCCTGGCCAATCCACGCGCGGAGACACTCCTCGGCGAGGTGCCTCGCGGGGGCGAGCCGGTGAGCCGGATGTCGTCGGCGGGAGTGGCGAGCCGTCTCGCGCGCTTCCTGTTGAGCGACGCCGACTCCGACGGCTTCGAGTTGGAGCGTGAGGGGCGCTCGCTGCGCGGCCAGCTCTCGCGGCTGGAGAGCGGCGGCGCGGTGCTCACGCTGGACGACGTCACGGAGCTCGCACACGCGCAACGCGTGCTCGCGTGGGGCGAGATGGCCCGCCAGATCGCGCACGAGATCAAGAATCCACTCACCCCGATTCGCCTCGGCGTGCAACATCTGCGGCGCGCGCGCGGTCGTGCCGACTTCGACACCGTCCTCGAGCAGAACGTGTCGCGCATCCTCACGGAGATCGATCGGCTCGACGAGATCGCTCGCGCGTTCAGCCGCTACGGTTCCGCACCGGAGGAACGTCCGCCCGCCGAGCCGACCGACGTCCGCGCGATTGTACAGGACGTCGTGGCGCTGGAGACGCTGGGTGAGGGCGGGGTGCGCTGGACCTGCGACATCGAGCCCACGTTGCCTCCTGCTCTTGCGCGAGGCGATGAACTGCGCGAGGTGCTGCTCAACCTGTTTGAGAATGCGCGTCTTGCACACGCGACGGTCGTGGAGGCTCGAGTGCGAAGGGACCGCACGGAGGATGGAGCGCTTGCAGTTCGCATCGACGTCACGGACGACGGGAGCGGCATCGCCGAGGACGTGCTGCCGCGCATCTTCGAGCCGCACTTCTCCACGCGCACGAGCGGCAGTGGTCTCGGGCTGGCGATCACGCGCCGGATGGTCGACAGCTGGGGCGGCGCGGTAGCGATCGAGTCGACGTTGGGCAGAGGGACGACGGTGCAGGTCCGGCTGCGGGCGGCGGGGTAAGAGGTAAGGAGCGACGGGAGTGGCGTCTGAGGATTGTCGCGGCGTCGGACGCAATGCATCCCGAGACGGTTGACCTCACCCGCCACTACTCGCACCCAGCAGTGAGCTCACTCCGTGTTCCCCGCTCCTCCACCTGAGCCAATTCGCACCCTCACCGTCTTCACATTCGTGAACTCCTTCAGCCCGACGTCGCTCAGCTCGCGGCCATAGCCAGACGACTTGATGCCGCCAAATGGGAAGCGCGGGTCGGACACGACCATGTCGTTCACGAACACGCTGCCCGCGTCCAGCTCGCGTACGAAGCGCTCCTGCTCGGCCTGGTCGGTCGTCCACGCGCTCGCGCCCAAGCCGAAACGCGTGTCGTTGGCGATGCGGATGGCGTCGTCGATGTCACGCGCGACGAAGACGCACGCTACGGGGCCGAACAGTTCGTCGCGGTAGGCTGGCGCGTCGATGGGAATGTCCGTCAGCACCGTCGGCGGAAAAAACGCGCTGTCGCGCGACGGCCGCCGGCCGCCGCACACGACGCGTGCGCCCATCTCCACCGACTTGGCAACCTGCTCCTCGAGCTCCTCAGCCAGCCGCGCCGACGCAAGCGGACCGAGTTGCGTCCCGGGATCGATTGGATCTCCCATGCGCAGTGCCTGCATCCCGGCGCTGAAGCGCGACACGAACTCGTCGAAAACGTCGGCGTGCAGGATGAAGCGCTTCGCTGCGATGCAGCTCTGGCCGTTGTTGATCGTGCGCGCCTTTACCGCCGTGGTCACGGTGCGGCCGAGCTCCGCGCTCGGCATCACGACGAACGCATCGCTCCCACCCAGCTCGAGCACTGTCTTCTTGAGATTCGCGCCGGCGTGCTGTCCCACGCTCCTCCCGGCGCCCTCGCTCCCAGTGAGCGTTGCCGCTGCGACGCGCGGGTCGGCGAGGATTCCGGCGACCGCGTCGCTCCCCACGAGCAGCGTCTGGAACACTCCATCCGGCGCTCCGGCGCGCCGTACGAGCGACTCCAGCTCGAGCGCGCACCCGGGCACGTTGGACGCGTGCTTGAGCAATCCAACGTTGCCGGCGACCAGCGCGGGTGCGAGGAAGCGGATGACCTGCCAGAACGGGAAGTTCCACGGCATGATCGCGAGCACGACGCCCAAGGGGTCGTACGTCACGAACGAGCGATGGTCGCTGTCCTCGATACGTGAGTCGGCGATGAAGTGCGGGCCGTGCTCGGCGTAGAAGCGGCAGCCGGCGGCGCACTTCGCGGCTTCGTCGATCGCCGCCTGGATCGGCTTGCCCATCTCCATGGTCATCAGCCGGCCGAGGCGCTCCTTCTCGTCATCGAGCAGCGCGGCGAGACGCGAAACGACGGCTGCGCGCTCACTCACCGGCGTGCCCCGCCAGCGGGCGGCGGTCGCGTATGCGCGCGCGAGCCTGGCCTCCAGCTCGTCCGTGGAATGTCCGGGATACTCGGCGAGGGTCGCGCCCGTGGCGGGATTGATCGATGTGAACGTCGTCATGCCCGCCGGCTCATGCAGGGGGCGTGCGCGCTCATTCTCCGACTGGGTCTCCTTCGCGCCACCACCCGTCCCCGGCCTCGTCGGCACCGAAGATGCGGCGCCACCACGGGACCCGCCGCTCCCGCTCGAGAACGGCTCCGGCGGCGTTTCGCCACTCGGACTGCATCGCGGACGCGTCCGCGAAGCGATCGTTCGGATCGGGAGAGAACGCTCGGCTCAACCACGTTGAAATCTCCGGGGCGAACGGAGTGAGGTCGATGGTGCCGGCGAGCTCCCGCGCGAGGATCGTCTTCGGATCGTGCTCGCCGAACGGCGCTCGTCCAGTGAGCACGAACACCACGATCGCCGCCAGCGAGAAGCAGTCCGCCGGCGCCTCCTGAGCCTCTCCAAGGATCTGTTCGGGCGGTGAGAAGGCTGGAGTGCCCGATGCACCGGTCACCTCCTCGCCCGCCGGGTTCGCGATGCCGAAGTCGGCGATCCGCCAGCGACGGTAGCGGTCGATCAGCAGATTCTCGGGCTTGAGATCGCGATGGACGATGCCGACGGCGTGCGCCGCGGCGAGTCCACTCAAGACACCATCCACCTGTGGCGCGATCTCCGCGATCGTGCGTGCGCCGGCGCGCGCGATCAGGTCGCCGACCGACCCATTTTCGGCGAGCTCCATGGTGTACCACGCGACGTCGCCGCGGCTGTCCCAGTCGTAGATCGGCACGATTGCCGGATGGGCGAGCTGGGCGGCGAGCCGCGCCTCGCGCCGGAAGCGCCCGACCGCGCGCTCGTCGCGCGCGACGTGCGGATGCAGCAGCTTGAGCGCGACCTCGCGACCGAGCGAGAGATCGCGTACGCGCCACACGGACCCGAAGCTACCGGCGCCGAGTGGAGCGATCACTTCGTAGTCGTCGGCGAGCGCCCAGCGGAGGCGCACCTCGGGGGACTCACGCGCCGCCGCCGTGTGCTCTCCGCTCAAGGTCAGCACTGTGCGGCTGCCCACGATGCGATCCATCGCTCGGATCATCGCCGCCACGCTCCCGTATCGCTGCGCGGGGTCGTGATGGAGCGCCTTGTCCATCACCTGCGCCACGGACGGAGGAACATCTGGCCGCACAAGCGCGACGGGAGGGATGTCGTCGCGGGGCGGCGCCTCGCCAGTGAGCGCGTTGAAGCACAGCGCCGCCAGCTGCCACTGGTCGCTGGATGCCGTCGGGTGCCAGTCGTCTCCCCACTCTGGGGGCAGTGGCATGCGCGCGGCATCGGGAGCGAGCCCCTCGGGCACATCGGACAGCGGAACCGCCCACTGCCATCCCAGCAGCCAGAGCCGGCCCATGGGCGTTGTCCACACCGTCTCCACCGAGATGGCACCGTGCACCGTGCCGGCGTCGTGCAGGTACGAGAGTGCCGAGCCGATCTCCCGAACGACGCGCAGGACCGCCGGTACGTCGTCGGCTCCGGCGCGCATCAAGCGGGCGCCGATCGTCTCGCCGGCGATCCAGCGCCGCAGATAGCCGGGACCCCGACGACTCTCCTTGTACGATGTCCAGTAGTGATACGTGGTGGGCGCCGCCGGATGGTTGCGGTGCGCGAGTCCGCGTGCCTCCGCCTCGAGCCACGCGGCGTGCTCGGGCACCGGAGCGCTCACCAGCGAGAGCGATCTGTCGAGAGCGTCGACGATCTCCTGGAAGTGGCGATGGTCGTCCCATACCCCTTCGGTGCCCCAGCTCCAGCCAGGCGGCAGCTGCCACTCGGCAAGGTGCTCGGGGAGACTGTGGGTGACGCGATGCAAGTCGCCCACGACGCGCAGCGGGCGGTCCGTGACGGATTCGGGACGAGGTAGCGAGGGCGGGCGGGTCACCCCCACAACCTAGCGAACGAAGCGGCTCGAAGCACCCGGGACATGCACGGTCACAAGCGTGATTCGGATAGCACCTCGGCAGCCGCCTGATGCAGCGCCGGGATGAGCGAGACATCGGGCAGCACGCTCACCTCCACCGTGCGTACGCGAAGCGAGTCAGCGCCGACCGGTGCGGCGGACTGCAGCGATGGGACGTGGATCGTGACGGCGACGATCCGCCACATCGTGCTCGGCCTGACCATGCTGCCGTCCGATTCGAGCGTGTCGAGTTGCAGCACCTCGCCACGCGCCGGGATCACCGCACTCTGGCACTCGGCGAGCAGGGCTTCATTGCGGTCGTGTCGGGTGACGCGAAGCGTGATCATTTAGAGTAGCGTTGAGGTGCGCGGAAGTTAGAAAGCGATCGCGCTCCGAGCCAGCGTGGCGATGAAACTCGCGACCACTCGCGGCGTACGAGTGTGCGCACCCAAAATTCGGCGAGGTACATCATGTTTTTCCTTCTCAGCTTTCTGGCGGGCACCGTACTCGCGATGCTCGGCTACGCCCAGGCGCGCAACTTCGTGACGGGACGGCTCCGGTATGTGGACGCCGTCCACACTGCGCTCGCGCCCTTCATCGCCGGCGTGGGCGCGGCCCTGATCGCCCTCCCTCTCGTCGCGCTCGTGCCGCTTCTGGGTGCCGGAACGGCACTCAGCTTCGGCATCGCGGTCGGCGCGGGGGTGGCGGCCGGCTCGAGAGAGGTACGGCGGCGTCTGCCCGGTCTCTGATCACGCCCGACGAGGGCCGGCGACTGATTATCTTTCGCTCATGTCGCCATCCGTCCTGTCCACCGAGATCTCCGATCCGGTCAACGCTCGCATCCTCGCCGTCAGCGAGGACCGGATCGCCGGATTCCTCGAGGATCCGTTCGTCGAGATCGCGAGGCTGAGCGAGCTACCGGTCGATACGGTGCTGGAGCGGCTCCGCGCGATGCTGGAGTCCGGTGTAGTCCGACGAATCCGCCAGACCCTCATGGCGACGAACCTCGCGCCCGGCGCGCTCGTCGCCTGGCAAGTCGCCGGCGACCAGCTCGATACCGCGTTCGACTACTTCGTCGAGGAAGATCCGTTCTCCGGGCACGTGGTCATCCGCTCCACGGACGCGGAGACACCGGGGTCGATCTATCGGCTCTGGACGACGCTCAAGGTGCCGCAGGGATTCTCCATGCAGCGTCACTGTGAGTGGCTCGCGGCCCGCATCGGCGCATCGTCGTTCCGGATCATGCCGGCCAAACGGCTGTTCGCTCTCGGCGTGGGACACATGCGCCGCCGTGGCATGGAGCCCGGCAGCCGCTCGCCCGAACCGGGCGAGGTGCTCGACACCAACATCGTCGAGCTGAGCGCGCTGGAGTGGCGGGTGCTCGCCGCACTCAAGCGCGAGCTCGGCCCCCACGAGCTCCGGACGGAGCCATGGCGATCGCGCGCTGACGAGGCCGGAGTATCGTACGACGAATTTCTCCGCGTCGCGCGCGCTCTCTCCGAACGTCGCGTGATCGGGCGCTTCTCCACCTTTCTCGAGCACGTGAAGCCGTCCGTCACTGGCGAGCGCGCCACACGATACAACGCACTGTTCCACTGGCGAGTGCCAGCCGGACGCGAGATCGAAGCGGGACGCGAGGTGGGACGCCATCACATCCTCACCCATGCGTACTGGCGCGAGGGCGGGGAGGAGTTCGCGAACGTGAACGTCATGGCCGTCGCGCACGGGACGGAGAAGACCACGGTGCTCGCCCACAAGGCCGCGATCGATCGTCACCTTGAGGAAGCGGGGATTCCGGTGAGCTATACGAACGTCTTCTGGGGGGGACGTAGCGAGATCAAACCGTCCGAGGTGCTGCCCGGCGAGTACGAGCTGTGGTGCGGACGGATCGGGATCGACCCAGTGACCATGCGGGCCAGCTGAGCGCGCGCACGCTCACGGGCGAGAGGGGATCGGACAACCCATGCGGCTGATCGTAATCCTCTACCGGCTCCTCCCTCTCGCGCTCGCGTTCTGGCGCGATCATCGGCGCTGGCTGTTGTTCGGCGCGCCGGCCAGTCGTACGGTGCGCGAACACGAGATGCGCGCCGAGCGACTCGTCGCTGCCCTAGCGGCACTCGGGCCGACGTTCGTGAAGATGGCGCAGCTGTTCGCGGGACGCACCGACCTCTTGGCGCCGATCTACGCGCGGATGCTCACGACGCTTACCGATCAGGTCCCGCAGGTGTCGCTCGCCGAGATCGAGCGTGTTCTCATCGAGGAGTACGGCGCGCCGCCGTCGGAGTTGTTCGAGCGGTTCGACGAGGTGCCGCTCGCGGCCGCGTCGCTGGGTCAGGTGCACCGCGCCCGCTATGACGGAGAAGAGGTCGTGGTGAAGGTGCTTCGCCCGGGCGTCGAGGCGCTGGTGGCCGCGGACGTTCGCGCCGCGCAGCGCATTGTCGCATTGGTCGAGCGGTGGTGGCCCAATCCGCATGTGGTCGGCACCCGCGTCGTGATCCAGGAGTTTTCCGCCCGCGTGGTGGAGGAGATGGATTTTCGCCTCGAAGCGGCGCATGCGGTGGCCATTCGTTCCAACTTCGCCGGATCACGCGGCGTCTGGATTCCGCGAGTGATCGAACCAATGGTTCGACAGCGTGCGCTGGTGCTGGAGTATTGCCCCGGTCGCCGCGTCGATCGCCTCGACGAGTGGGTGCGCGACGGCCTCGTTCGCCCGGAGCGATTGGTGCGCGAAGTGATGGAGCTCTATGCGAAGATGATGCTCGTGCACGGGCTCTTCCACGCTGATCCGCATCCGGGCAACGTGCACGTGGCCGAGGATGGACGGATCATCCTGCTCGACTTCGGCATGGTCGTGCGGGTCCCCCTCGAGCTCCGCCGTCAGCTCGTCGCGGCGATCTTCGCTGCGATCCGCCGCGACCCAGACTCGCTCGCGGCTTCGTTTCACGCGCTGGGGCTCGTGGTGACTGGAGCGGATCCAGCGGTCATTCGACGACTTGCCGGCGTGTTGCTCGCCGTCGCGAACGAGCGGAACACCACCCGCGAGCGTGTCGAGCTGCTCGCCAACGAGGTCATCGCCGAGCTATACGATTGGCCGGTCATCATGCCCAGCCATCTCGTGTATTTCGCGCGGACAGCCTCGCTGATCGAAGGGCTCGGCACGCACTACGACGCGCACTTCAATGCGCTCGCGTTCGCCACGCCGATCGCGCTCTCGCTCCGATCGCGCATCATGGCCTCGCTCTACCCGGACGGTGGCCAACCACGCATCGATCCGGCGCGAGTGATCGGCGCCGCGCTCGGCGCCGTCGCACGCGTGGTGCAGCGAGCGAGTGTGGATATCGTTGCCGCGGTGCGCGATGCGGTCGCCGGGGCCACACTCGCGGCGCCGCCAGAGCCCGCACAGCTGGTCGAGCGCTGATCGGACGCCATCCGATGTCGAATGGGACACCTTGTTGCAGCGCGGTGCGCAGCGAATCCGTGGCATCGCCCGTGCTTGTACGAGCGACCATGCGTCCTGTCCACCGTCTCCGCTTTCCACGGCTCGGTCGCGCTGCAACGCTCGCAATCGGCGTCGCGCTCAGCATTGGGGCCACTCCGTGGATCGCAGCTGCGCAGCGCCGCTCGCGACTTCCCGAGGCGTTGCGCGGATCGCAAGCGAGCGTGCAGAAGATGCACGATTTCGCGGAGTCGCATCATCTGCCGTTCTATCTCACCCCGACGAATGTGTCGGACGCGGTCAAGACGGGACGTCTCGTGACGCTGACCGGCGACTCCACGTATGAGCTGACGAGCGGTGTGGGCTTCTCGTACGCGACGCGCGAGGCGAGACAGTTCGTGCTCGACTTCGCGCCGCAGTACTTCGCGGCCTGCGGTACGCCGCTCACCGTCACGAGCGCCGCGCGCCCCATCAGCCGCCAGCCGAGAAACTCGAATCCCTATTCGGTTCATCCCACGGGGATCGCCGTGGACCTCCGCCGCCCGAACGCGGGTCCGTGCCAGACTTGGTTGCGGAACGCGCTGGCCGAGCTCGAGGCCAGAGGGTTCGTCGAGGCGACCGAGGAGCGGCACCCGCCGCATCTTCACGTCGCGGTGCTCACAGAGCCAGGCCGGGTGGTCAGTCTGCCGCAACTTGCGTCTGGCGCCATCGCGGCAACACCACCGGATCAAGCAGTTCGCGTGTCCAACACGCCCGTCGCGGGCCAGAGGATTAAGGTGCCGAGCTCCAATGCCGCCTCAGGCGACGCGATTCGTGGGAGCACCTATCGCGTGCGCGAAGGGGACACTCTGTGGGATGTCGCTCGCCGTTCGGGCGTGAGTGTCAGCGAGCTCGCTCGCGCGAACAAGCGGAGCCCAAGAGGGGTGCTCCGACCCGGCGTAACGCTGCGACTCCCGCCCAGCAATTCGCGCTGACCGTTCGATGGTTCTGCGCTATCTCCTGCAGACCACGAGCAGACGGCGTGGTGCGGCAGCGTTGGGAAAGAGATCGTGTGCCGCGGATGCGTGCGCTCGTACGTTTGGGCAGCTTCCGCGACGCAGGTACGCGTCAGCCAAGCGCATGTGAATTCTGAAGCTTCCCGGATCGAGCACCGCGGCCCGCTCCCCCTGATTCGTTCGGGTGCTTCCCGCGAACACCGACATCGCCGCCACCTGTTGCGCGCTTCGGGTCACTGCCAAGCCACCAATCACCAACGTGAGCAGAACGGCAAGCAGCATCTTCGGCAGGGGAAGGGACACGACCTTTCGAGACCGCGACGGCGGCGCGAGCGCGCCGAGCAATGCCCAAGCAACCAATGCCGGCGCGGGCAGCATCAGTACTGCGTCAAAGGTGCCGACGACCAGAAGCACGGAGAGGGTACCGAGCAGCGTCCACGACGCCAGCGCATTTTCCGGATCGCCGTCCACGCGCAGGACACGCAACGCGTCCACGACGAGCGCGATGACGGCGAGGGAGAGCAGGACGAACGCGGCAAGGCCGCGCTCCGAGAGAAAGGACATCCAGTCGCTGCTCGGCCAGGGGTTGGCGGTCATTCCCTCGCTGGTGAGCGACGGATCGCCGCTCGACGCGAAGTTCGGATAGACCACCGCCCAGTTACCCGGCCCGACGCCGAGGAGGGGATGATGCAGCGACATGCGCGCCGTGTTGCCATACTGGACGAGACGTCCGCGTCCGCTGCCCGCCTTGTAGTCCACGACGCTGCGCGCGGTCTCGAGGTAGGGCGAGTCGCTCTTCCAATTGAGCGTGTTCGGAAGGACGAGGGACAAGCCGGCGCCCGTTGCGGCGACCAGCGCCAGCACGACCAGTCGACGCCAACTGATCGAGCCGGGCGCGCGGCGCACCGCGAGGAATCCGAAGACGAGCAGCACCAACGCGCACGCGACGAGCGAGAGCCATGCGGCGCGGCTGCGGGAGAGCACGAGCGCCGCGGACAAAAGGGCGAGCCCCGCCGACCACCAGCCGAACGCGCGACTGGATTCGACGCGTAATGCCGTGAGTAGCAGCGCGGGAAAGCCGATCACGCACAGATGCGCCATGAAGTTGCGGTTGCCGAACGTGCCACCAGGCGCCCGGTTGAGGCTGAACTGGTCGATTCGCAGGCCGTACGTCTGCAGCAGCGACGTAAGGGCTCCGACGATAGCGGCCAGCGCGAGCGCGGCAACGAGCGGGCGCGCGAGCCCAGCGCGCGACACGGCGCGCGCGCACCAGAAGCAGGTGGCGCCGGACAGCGTGAGCGCGACGGCGCGGACCGCCAGCCACCAGTTGGGAGCGAACAGCGCCGAGACCACACCGAGGCTGAGGAAGATGCCGAGCATCTGATCGACTCGCGTCAAACGAAGCTCCCTCACACGCACCAGGCAGCACACAGCGGCAAGCAGTGCCGTTGCGTGCAACACGAGCTCCTTGGGCACGAAGAATCGGTCGAGCTCGAACTGCTTGTAGGTGACGGCGGCCAGCACGACCGCGATGGCGCCCACTTGCAGGACGAGCAGCGTGATCCGGTCCATCAGCGTGGGCAGCGTCGCGGGCGCGTTGGCGTGCATTGGGTGCGGTCGGGGAGAGCAGGACGCGGGGAATGCACGCGGTCCCGGACCGCGAGCCTGGCGTCAGTCCTTGCGAGAGGCGCAATGTACCCACCTCGACGAGCCATCCGCGTCGTGGGTTTCGACGCTCTGGCGAGGTGACGCGGCCCACGTCGTGCAGGTCCGTGCCGAGAGCACGCAAACCCCTCCCTACTTCCGGAGCGAAGGCGCATGACCTACTCGAGGATCGTCGGCCGACTCATCGTGACACTCTGCGTGGCGGCAAGCCTGCCCGCGTGCACCGCACTCGCCAACGTGCGCGTGGCCCCGCTGCAGCCCGAGAATGCCTCGAGCAATCGGAGCATGCTGAGCCTCTACAATCCGTTGTCGTTCCAGCACCGCAGCATGACCGATGGTTGGCTGCTGCGCGCTCCGCAAGACCGACACTCGAAGTATCTGTACCTCGGCTACTGAGCGTCGCCGTTTCATCACGAGAGCGTCCGCCCGCGCCGCGGCCCTCGGAGCGGTCAGTCAGCGTACTCTGACGACAGTTGCCTGGATCACGGTGGCTCCAGTCACGCTGATCGAAGCAGTCGCGTTCGCGGGAATGGCGAACCGGTAGAACGCAGATCCTCCTCCGATCAGCGTTCCCGACGCGGATCCCCCAACGAGCGCACTCGTCCTGAGCGGATATGTGTTGCCCGCTCCCGTCAGCGCCGGGAAGACGCTGTGGAAGTTCCAGCTGGGCTGCGTGTACTCGCTGGCCGCACCGGTGACGAGATCGTCCGTGTATTGCGAGATGGACCAGTCGCGTAGCAGCCCACCTATGTTCGCGCCGAACACGTTGCGCAGGTTCGTGACGCCCGTGCTGGTAGAGTTTGCGAGAGCCTGCCACGTGGGCACGTCGGAGCCACCGCTCCCCGCCTTCCTGTCGGCTGCGTAGCGGAGAAAATTCCACGTCGCACCGCGAGTCGCCAGGCTGTCGTCGCTGCGAAGCGGGGAGTTCTCGGATGGTGCCGCGAGGAAGAGACGATATCGGGAGACGTTCGACGACATGTCGGCGTTGTACGCGGACCTGATCCTGGCGTCGCTGCGGAGGAGCGTCGAGTCCACATTGCGCCGCGGAGAGATGCGGGCCTCGTGGAAGAAGAGTAGCTCTTCGGCGATGTGACTCAGTCCCTCGTTGAGCCAGGTGACCTCGAAATTCTCCGCGCCCTTCGAGACGTACAGCCGGCGCGAGGCATTGATCAAATGTTGAAACTCGTGCGCTAGGATCGATGTCGTGACGCTGTCGACGAAACCGGTTCGACGGATGTTGCCATTGACGAGTCCCGTCGGGTCGGGCGCGAGGAGGTAGAAGATCTCTCCCACGTTACTTCCCTTACAGCCCTGAAAGTCGGGCGTGGCGCTGATCGGGAAAAGATCACGGTCGAAGAAGAAGCCGCCGACGTACGAGGTCGAGTTGCGCGGTGTCAACTCGTTGACGGCCGTCGTGAACAGCAGCTCGATCTTGCTGTTCTGATCGATGTCGGCCGGCTCGCCAAAGTTCGCGACGTCCAGCGGATAGACAAGCGTGTCGAAACGCGCGGCGAACCGCTGGTAATCCACGGTGGCGAATCCCCCCGACGGATTGAGTGTGTCGGAAAGCACGATGGACCGAGTTCCGATCGCCACGACGCGCGCCGTGCGGGAGACGATACTATCGCACGCGCTGGAGCCGACGTTCAGCTGGACGAGATCACCGACCTGCAGAGGTGCGGAGCCCACGCTGCGCGACCGGCCGGCCGGCGTCAGGCCTCGCGACGCATACGCCGAGCGCGCCGTCTGGAATCCGTTCGCGAGTCGGGATCGGCTTCGCGAATTGAGGCGCATGCCGAAACTCATGTCGAGCTCGGGTCCGGCCGCGAGCGCCGTCGCGGCGCGCGTCGCGTCCGGCAACCGTGTCGTTGCGGGCGCCGAGACGGAACCCGGCGCGCTGACGTTCGTCGCCGTGACGGAATACGTCGCCTTGGCCGAGACACCGGTCGTCGCCGTATCAGTGATGACGATGAGGTTCTCCGTCCCCTGCGAGCCTCCCACAATTCGGAGCGTCGTCGCTCCCTCGATCGCGGCGCTCTGCCCCGACAGCAGAGTCACCACGCCGGGTGTGGGCTCGGGTCCCTGCGAATCCTGCGCTCCGCAAGCTACGAGCGATACGGCGGTCGCAATCGCCATCGCGAGACGAACGGAGTGCACTCTGGGGCTGCTCATAAATTGCCTCGGTATAGTCCGGCGCTTGGCGGTCGGAGCCTGCCCTACTACTCCACAGCGCATGCCATGGGCGCAGACGGCGGCCCGTTGCATTTTCGGTGTTTATTCGGTATCATCCCCTCGTGAGGGGTGTCCTCTCCCCGGGCGAGATACCGATGCAGCACTCGATGTTCGAAAAAGACCCGACACGCGGGTTGCCCCCTCTGCTCGGTGAGCAGAAGGACATTCGTTATTTCGGCACCGACCCGCGAAGCGTCCTCAATGGTCCAGCGACCACGGGCATGGGGTTCTGGTCGATCAATCCATACGTCGGGTGCGCCTTTGGCTGCGCGTACTGCTACGCGCGCTACGCCCATCGATACACCACCGAGCGCCTGGCTGCCTCGGTGCCAGAAGGGGCGGGCGTCAAGGAGACGCTGGCCGCACTTCCCCCGTGGCTCGCCTTCGAGCGCACGATCTTCGTCAAGCGAGAGGCCGGTGAAGTCGTGCGCCGCGAGCTGCGCCGGCCCGCTCGACTGAATGGATTGCGTCGCGCGGGCGTGGTGATCGGAACGGCAACGGATCCCTATCAGCCGGCCGAGCGTCGGTTCCGCATCACTCGCGGCATATTGGAGGCCCTGGCCGAGCAGTCCGGACTCCGGGTTACGATCATCACCAAGAGTCCGCTCGTCACGCGCGACGTGGATCTGCTGCTGCGCATCGCGACGCGCTCACGCCTGTCCGTCCACGTGTCGCTCATCACCGTCGATCGCGAGCTCGCGCGTCGCCTCGAGCCTCGAGCGCCGACGCCGGAGGCCCGGCTTCGTGCGATCACGCGCCTGCGTGCGTACGGCATCGAGGTCGGCGTGAACGTCATGCCCGTTCTGCCCGGCATCACCGACGCGCCGCAGCTGCTCGACGCCCTCGTTCGCGCCGTCGCCGCGACCGACGCCTCCTATCTCGGCGCATGTGCACTGCGCCTCCAGGCCACGGCGAGGAAGCGGTATCTGCCATTCATCGAGGCGGAGTTTCCTCATCTCGCGGCGCGGTATCGCTCCACCTACGCGCGAGGTCACCACGTGGGAGATCGATACAAGGAGGGGCTCCGCACTCACTTCCGCCAACTCTGCACGAGACACGGCGTCGTGTTCGACCGGTACTACAAGACCGAGGAGGATGAGGAGGAGTCGCCGTCCGTGGATGCGTCGAGCAACGCGGCGGAAGCGCCCGGTGCGAAGCCCGAGCAACTGGCGCTTTGCCTGTAGCCAAGTCGAAGATGGACAGCCAGCTTGGATGATGTCAGCGACCGACGGCTTTTCCCTCCGCGCGGCGCGTCGTGGCGATCTTCCCTCGCTGGAGCGCCTGATCGAGCATTCGGTCCGCGCGCTGAGTGTTGGGTACTACTCGAGAGAGCAGATCGACAGCGCACTCCGATTCATGTTTGGCGTCGACACGCGGCTGGTCGATAGCGGGAGCTACCATGTGGTGGAGCGCGAGCGGTCGATCGTTGCCGCGGGTGGATGGAGCGCGTGGGGCACGCTTTTCGGCGGTGATCACTTCAAGGACATCGACGAGCCGCGGCTGGATCCCGCCGTCGATCCAGCGCGCATTCGCGCGTTCTTCGTGGATCCGGGATGGACGCGGCGGGGCCTAGCCCGCATGCTGTTCGACTCCTGCGCCAGCGCCGCGAAGGCGTCGGGATTCCGATCGCTGGAGCTGATGGCCACGCTGCCCGGAGAGCCGCTCTATCGCGCCCTGGGCTTCCGAGAGGAAGAGCGTGTCGAGTTGACGCTGCCCGACGGCATACGCATGCCGCTCGTTCGAATGAGGCGGCCGCTCGAAGGCTGAGCGCGGTACGGCCCGACTCGATCACGATGCGTTGGAGATCACTTCGAACCGGCAGCGCGGCGTCCGGGTGCGATCGCAGCACTCGCGAACGGGCATCCCGACTACCGAGGCCACGAGCTCCTCCACGGCGTGGCACGCGTTCGGCAGCGTGCGCACCGCGGCCGACAGGGGGCAGGCGAAGCCGCGAAGCAAATAGCCAGTGGGTGTGCGTTCCACGTCGAGCTCTCCACCGAGTGAGCAGAGCAGCGCGGCCGCCGAACGCACTCGTGTGTCGAGCGAACGGCCCTCCGATGCATCGGGGCCGACCCGTCGTCCGGCGTCGCGAAGCAGCTCGTCGAGCTCCTCCGGGGGCATTCGATCGGCGAGCGCGCTGAGTAGCGCTGTGAGTACCGGAGCGTACGCACTCGAGAGCGCAGATTCGGCCGCGGGCACGATCTCATACGTCGTGGCTGGTTTGCCGGCGCCGATGCCCGACCGAGTACCCATCGCGCGCACAATGCCCTCGCGCTCGAGCATCTGCAGCTGAGGACGCACGGCGTTGTCGGTGACCCGCAACGCTGCGGCAATCTCCTCCACCGTCGTTCGCCCGCGGCGAAGCAGCGCGATGATTCGCCCGCGAGTCGGCCCGCCAATCTGTCGTTCCCACCAGCGCATGCAGCCTCCTCTCTGAAGAGGGAGAAAGATAGCATCAAGAATAATAAGTCAAGTAAAAACTTGACTTATTATCACACCGACGCCATCCTCCCTCCGCGACGATTTGTCCAATCCGGCGAACACGCGCCAGCCAACCCTCTGAGAGAACGACATGCAGAACCCATCCTTCCGCACGCCGTACGTTGCCGTCATCGTGCTGAGCTCATTTCTCGCCGCTGCGTCGAGTGCGCGGGCACAGACCGCCAAGCTCGACGACCCCACGATCATTGCGATATTCGATGCGGCCAACAGCTGGGACATGGAGACCGGTGCGATCGGCGCGAAGAAGGGGACGACCGCCGACATCCGTCAGTTCGGGGCGATGCTCGTTCGGGATCATCGAGCGGTGCGGCAGCAGGGACGCGATCTCGCGAAGAAGCTCGGTGTGCACCCGACTCCGCCGAAAAGCTTCGACATGGCGACCCAGCACGCCGCTGCACTCCGCTCACTTCGCGCGAAGCGCGGTGCGACGTTCGACCGAGCCTTCCTCGAGCACGAGGTCGCGTACCACAAGGCGGTGATCGAGGCCGTGACCACCTCGCTGCTGCCGGCGCTGCAGAACCAGGAAGCGAAGGATCTGGTGACGAAGGTCGCACCGGCGTTCAAGGCACATATGGACGCGGCGCACGACAAGCTCGAGAAGCTGAAGTACTAGAGACGTGGCATCGAGAGCTACGTGACGAGCAACGCCCCGGCACCCTGAGCCGGGGCGTTTCCTCAATTCCGCCACCGCTCCGTGCCGCGCGTGCAGTCGACGACACGCGCGCCGGAGTGATGATGGCAGAGCAGCGACGCGCGCGATTCTTCCTCATGCTCGCCGCCATCCGCTCCGCCGCAGTGCTCGGCATCGACGCGTACGACGTCATCGTCGAGGTCGACGTCGCACTTGGACTACCGCAATGGATCACCGTTGGGTTGCCGGCGAGCGCGGTGAAGGAGAGTCGTGAGCGCGTGAGCGCCGCTCTGCTCAACTCGGGGTTCGTGGTTCCTCCACGACGCATCACGACGAATCTCGCGCCAGCCGACATCCGGAAAGAAGGAACCGCCTTTGATCTGCCCATCGCTCTCGGCGTACTGGTCGGCAGCGGAGTGCTCGACGCGGAGGAAGTGAAGCGGCACACCTTCGTCGGCGAGCTCGGCCTCGACGGATCGCTGCGTCCCGTGCGAGGCGCGCTGTCCATCGCCCGCATGACGGCGTCGCGAGCCGGCAGCTCGCGAGCCACGTTGGTGCTTCCGAACGCGAACGTAACGGAAGCATCGCTGGTGCATGGGCTCGCGCTGTGCGCTCCGAGCAGCCTCGGCGAGCTGGTGGCCTGGCTGCGAGGAGGCGTGCTGCCAGAACCCATTCGCCGAGTCGTCGCCTCCGTGCCCGACGACTCCAGCGACTTCGCGGATGTCGCCGGACAGGAGGGGGCCAAGCGCGCGCTCACGATTGCCGCGGCGGGTGGACATGGCGCGTTGCTCATCGGGCCGCCCGGCTCGGGCAAAACGATGCTGGCGCGCAGGCTTCCGACGATCCTTCCCGCGCTGACCAGCGCCGAAGCCCTGGAGGTCACGGCTGTTCACAGCGTCGCGGGAATGCTCGACCCTACGCTCGGGGCCGTGGCGCGTCGCCCGTTCCGCGCCCCGCATCACTCCGTGTCGACCGCCGGTCTCGTCGGCGGCGGCTCCATCCCGCGGCCCGGGGAGGCGAGTCTCGCCCATCACGGGGTGCTGTTCCTCGACGAACTGCTGGAGTTCCCGCGCTCCGTGCTGGAAGCGCTTCGCCAGCCCATGGAAGACGGCACCGTCACAATCGCGCGCGCTTCGGCATCGTTGCGATTTCCGGCGCGCTTTGCTCTGGTCGCCGCGATGAATCCCTGTCCGTGCGGTCACGCGGGGGATCCCTCGCA
The DNA here is from genome assembly GCA_039920785.1 of Gemmatimonadaceae bacterium. Classification (GTDB taxonomy): domain Bacteria; phylum Gemmatimonadota; class Gemmatimonadetes; order Gemmatimonadales; family Gemmatimonadaceae; genus AG11. The sequence continues at coordinate 51,308 of JBDSDB010000203.1, read as the reverse complement.
CCCTTGTGTCTGCGCGGCGGCGGACGTGCTGCGCTACCGGGCGCGGCTCTCTGGTCCGTTGGCCGACCGCATCGATCTGCACGTGAGCGTGCCGCCGGTGGCGCTCGCGAAGTTGTCGGCGCGCGACGACGCGGAGCGCTCACCGAGCATCCGCGCGCGCGTCGAGCTGGCCAGAACCCGGCAGCGTGAGCGGTACGGCAATGTGAAAGAATGCAACGCCCGCGCGCCTGGGCGGTGGCTCGAAGTACACGGTAAGCTGGAAGCCGATGCGCGGCGCACACTCACGTACGCCGGCGAACAGCTGCACCTCTCCGCGCGCGCATTCCACCGTGTGCTTCGGGTGGCGCGGACCATCGCGGACCTCGACGAGGAGCCCAGCATCACCTCGGCACACGTCTCCGAGGCGCTGGGCTATCGTCCGCGGGGGGAGGAAGCGACGTCCGCGATCCGCGTCGCGCCACTCACGTCGTCCGCATGACGACGCCGAAATGATTGTCTCGTCTGCGCGATCGAACTACGTTCGGTCATGACGACAATTGCCATCATCGGACCCGGGGCCATCGGCGGAATTCTCGCGGCCTGGCTGGGCCAGGACCCCGACAATACCATCACCGTCTGTGCGCGCGCCGCCTTCGATCACCTCGAGGTGGAGACGCCATCGGGCAAGATCACATGCGCGCCGACGATATTGACTGACGTATCAGATGCGAGGCCGGTGGACTGGGTGCTCATCACGACGAAGGCGTACGACGCCGCGGGCGCAGCCCGATGGCTTCCGGCGCTTCGGCGAGCCGACACTCCGGTAGTGGTGCTCCAGAATGGCGTGGAGCACGTCGAGCGTTTCACGCCGTACGTACGCGCCGAGCATCTCGTGCCCGCGGTGATCGACTGCCCGGCGGAGCGCACCGCGCCAGGCCGCATGCGCCAGCGCGGCGAATCGTGGATCATCGTTCCGGATTCCGAGCAGGGACGAGCGTTCGTCCCGCTGTTCGCGAAGACGAACTTCGCCGTGCGGACCGATGATTTCACCACGCGCGCGTGGGCTAAGCTGTGCATCAATGCGCCCGGCGCCATCTCGGCGATCCTCATGAAGCCCACCGGCGTGATACAGGTCGATCCAATCTCCGAGCTGACGCGGGGAATTGTTCGCGAGTGCGTCGCCGTCGGCCGCGCCGAGGGGGCCAAGCTCGACGACGGCATCGTCGAGGCGGTGGTCGAGGGAGCGCGCAACGCGCCGGCTGATGGACTCAACTCGCTGATTGCCGACCGCATGGCCGGGCGTCCAATGGAGATCGATGCGCGCAATGGCGCGGTCGTGCGCTTCGGCAGGAAGCACGGCATCCCCACGCCGCTCAACGAGATGGCTGTTGCGCTGCTCGTCGCCGCGCAGGACGCCCGAATCTTCTAGCATCGCTTCGACGCGACGAGATCTCATGGAGGCGTTCGGCCATCTTTCCGTCCTGATCTCGATCATCATCGGTCTCTCAATCACGCAGTTGCTGCAGGGGCCGCGCGGCATCGTGCTGGAGCGATCGCGCGTCTGAGTGTACTGGCTTCCCATCGCGTTGGCGGCGATGGTGCTGCTCATCTGCGTGCAGTCCTGGTGGGCGATCTACGGACTCCGCAACGTGCGCGAATGGACTTTCCTCTCCTTCGCCGTGGAGCTGCTCCAAGTCATCGCCATCTACATGCAGGCGGCGTTCGTTCTTCCCGCTCTCGCGTGCGACCAGCCGGTCGATTTGCACGCGCACTATTACCATCATGTGCGCTGGTGCTTCGGCTCGCTCGTGCTCACGCTGGTTGCCAGCCTCGCCACGGACCTCGTACTGGGCGGGCACCTGCCCGCCAGCGCGAACCTCGCATTCCATGTGGTGATGATTATGTCGGCGGTCATTGCGGCGGTCACGCGCCGCGAGTGGTATCATCGCGCCAACGTATTCGCCGCGGGCGCCGCGATGACCGCGTACATCGTGTTCTTGTTCATGCGCCTGCAGCAAAGCGGCGCTGCGGAATGGCACGAGAAGATTTGTTGGTCCCCGTGACAAATCGCTGGCGCACGCGCTCGAGTACGCGATGCGCTTGTGACGCGTGCCGAGAGAGATTCGCGCGACGCACGGCGTAGCGTCCCGCGCGCGGACAATGCAACTTGCGCGTGCCCACTCGCGCGTCGTCTCTCCCTTTTAGCAGGTCGCCGCCAGTGTCCGGAACCTCCCACGTCGATCCGATCGCCACGGTACTGTTGGCGCTCGCGATCATCCTCTCCACCGCCAAGCTTGGAGGGAGCCTGGCCGAGCGGCTCGGACAGCCGGCGGTTCTCGGTGAGCTGATCGTCGGCGTCATACTCGGAAACCTTCCTGGGCTGGCCGGCCAATGGTCGGGCGAGGTCCGCGCGGACCCGATGATCGGAATGCTGGCGAGCATCGGCGCAGTGGTGCTGCTCTTCGAGGTAGGGCTCGAGTCCACGCTGCGCGAGATGTTGCGTGTTGGGCTGCGCTCGCTCGTCGTCGCCGTGCTCGGGGTCGTCGTGCCGTGGGTGCTTGGCTTCATGGTGGGACGGTTGCTGCTCCCCGACCATAGCGTGTACGTACACGTCTTCCTCGGCGCAACGCTCACAGCCACCAGCGTCGGCATCACGGCGCGCGTGCTGAAGGATCTTGGCCACGCGCAGACGCTCGAGGCGCGAATCATCCTGGGCGCGGCGGTGATTGACGACGTCATCGGGCTCGTCATCCTGGCGGTCGTCGGCAGCATCATCTCCGCCGCGAACCAGGGAACGACGCTCTCGTTGGGCGACGCCACGCTGGTGCTGGCGAAGGCGCTCGGCTTCCTCGTTGGCGCATTCACCATCGGCGCCTTCGCTTCGCCGAGGATGTTCGCGGTCGCGGCGCGACTCCAGATGAAGGGTGTGTTGCTCACCACCGCGCTCGCCTTCTGCTTCCTCCTCTCTGCCGTGGCGTCACTGATCGGGCTCGCGCCGATCGTGGGCGCGTACGCCGCCGGGCTGATTCTCGAGGAGGCGCACTACAGCGACTTCATGGATCAGGGCGAGCACCGCGTCGAGGAGCTTGTCCGCCCCATCTCGGTGTTCCTCGTGCCGGTCTTCTTCGTGCTGATGGGAATGCGCGTCGAGCTCGGTGCGTTTGTGCAGCCAGGCGTGCTCGGACTGGCGGCGTTGCTCACCGTCGTCGCCATCATCGGGAAGCAGGCCTGCGCACTCGGCGGCATCGGGGCATCGGTCGATCGCACGGCGATCGGCATCGGGATGATTCCACGAGGCGAGGTCGGGCTGATCTTCGCCAACATCGGGCTCGGGCTCACCGTGCGCGGCGAGCCTATCGTCGACGAGCGCATTTTCGCGGCGGTGGTTGTTGCCGTGATGATGACGACGCTCGTCACTCCGCCTGCGCTCAAGTGGCGGCTCGCGTCGGTGGCGCGGCGTCGCCTTGCGAAGGAAGCCGGCGCGGACTGAGCACCGACCTTCCCGAGCGTGAGATACAGCGAAGGGCGTGCCTCGCGACACGCCCTTCGCTGTGCAGCAGCGGGCTGCTGCCCCCAGCAGACCGCCAATCACCGCATCCGGCATCCACTCACTCTCAGTACGACCAGACCGCGTTGAGGCCGAGGGTGGCCTGACTCTTCTTTGGCTTGCCCTTGTCGTCCGTGAAGATGGCCTCGTTCACCGAGTCGTACCGGAACTCCGCGCGGACGGCGAAGTTGTTCGCGAACTTGAAGACCGGTGTGATGGTGAACTCCTTGGCCGAAACCGGCACATCGCTACCGAGGCGCGAGCCGCCGTCGTCCTTGAATGTCTCCGCGCGCAGGCCGACCGACAATCCAGTGGCGGGGCCAAACCGGCCGTAGCCAGCCACACCATACCACTTCGCGTCGTCACCGGGCTTCACGAGGCTCGCGTTCTCTTCCATTCCGTAGTCTGCATTGATGCCGAGCATCGCCGCGTCCGACACCTTGTAGGTGGCAATGAAGTCGCCGATGTGCCGAAGGTACTTGTTCGTATCCGTCAACTCGGGCCCGCCCATGTAGTTCAGGTAGATCGCCACTGGCGGCGCCGGCGTGAGGGCGATCTGTGCACCGATCGACTTACCACTGTTGTTGTCGAGGGCGTTGTCCCACCCGTTCACGACCATGCCCGTCACCGAGACCATGCTGTTCACCGTATAGCCGACCTTCACGCCCGTGTGGGTGAGAGGGATGGCGTAGTTGAACAGCAGGGAACGGCTGTAGTTGTCATTGTACCCGTCGTAGCCCTCGATCAGTTCGTAACCCAAATGCGTGACGAACTTGCCGATGTCGAACTTGAGTCCTGAACCCACTGGGGCGAGGTAGGTGAAGAAGGCCTGCTGCAGATCGGCACTCTCACCGATGCGAAGTCCGGCCGACTGCGCCTTGCCTGGGATCGTGGACCCCGCCGTGAAGTCGACGCGGAAGCCGGCGTCGCCCGGCTTCTTCACGGCCTTCTGCAGCACGATCTCGGCGACGTCCAGGCTGAAACTGTTGGCGACGTTGTCGAAGTAGCGGAGACCCACGCTCCGATCGTCCGGCTGATTGAGATTCGTCTGGATGCCGAAGGACAAGAACGCGTTGGCTTGAATGTCCCGGAAGAAGTTCGGGGTTGAGTCCGCGGCCGGGGCCGCGGTCTTCGGCGTCGAGTCGATAGCCGCCTTGGCGTCGGTCGCGGGGGCGCTGGTCGTCTGCGCTGAAGCGACGGTCCCCGATGTCTGCGCGGACGCGACGGAGCCCGCCGTCGTGAGCGCGACCATCAGAGTGAGAGCTGCGGATCGGTGCCGTTCCAAGAATCCTCCTTGCTGTATGAGAACGTGCCAGAGCGGTGCGTGCCCCAGCACAGTGGTGGTGCCGGTGGTACCGAGTTAAACGTGCGCCGGATCGAGCGCCTTGCGACGTACTTCGTCCGCGGTGACGGGCGTGAGCGCGGCGTTGTCCTGCTCGCCCGTTCGGATGCGGATGACGCGCTCGATCGCCTGTACGAAGATCTTGCCGTCGCCGACCGCCCCGGTGCGGGCACCCTTGATGATCGCGTCGATGGTGATCTGCACGTACGGCTCGGAGCAGACCATCTCGATCTTGACTTTGTCCTGGAACTCGAGCACGACGGCGCCGCCGCGATAGTGCTCAAGGCGATCCTGCTCGCCTCCGTGGCCGCTGGCGCGGCTCAACGTGATGCCGGTGACGCCAGCTCTGAACAGCGCTTCCTTCACGGCGGGCAGCCGATCGGGACGTATGACGCAGGTGATCAGCTTCATCTCGATTCAATCCTGTGAGAGACAAGGGTTGCAGCGAAGAGTGCCAACACGATCCGACAGAACCCGGGCGCCGTGCCGGCGCGGCGCCCGGGTTCCGCCTAGTCGCCCGCCGACGCGGCGTAGTTGCTGAGCGGCGGCACTTCGGCGTGGGACAGCACGACGCCCGTGGTCATGTCGCCACGATCCGGGTAGGCCAGCGAACCCATCTCCGGAATGTCGAGTCCGAGCTCTTCGACCGACGCCGAGACGCGACTGCCACCGGTGATCAGGCTGGTGATCTTCCACGCGGCGTACGCCGTGGAGCCGACCCAGACGAAGTTGGCCACGATGCCGACGAGCTGCGCCAGCATCTGACTCGTGCCTCCGTAGAGCAGGCCGGTGACGTTCCCCGTGACGCCGTTCAACCCGCCGCCATACGTGCCATCGGCGAAGATGCCGACGGCGAGCAGGCCCCAGAGCCCGTTGGTACCGTGCACGGAGATCGCGCCGACGGGGTCATCGAGCTCGAGGGTGCGCTCGACGAAGGTGACTGACCAGCACACGATCACGCCCGCGATCAGACCGATGGCGACTGCCGACGGTGCGGTGACGAACGCGCACGGTGCGGTGATGGCGACGAGCCCGGCGAGCATGCCGTTGGCCAGCATCGAGGGATCAGGCTTGTCGAAGCGCATCCAGACGTACGCCATCGCCGAGACCGCGCCGGCGGCCGCGGCGAGCATCGTATTCGTCGCGACGACGCCAATGCGAACGTCTGTGCCGGCGAGCGTGGAGCCGGCGTTGAAGCCGAACCAGCCAAACGCCAGGACGAAGGTGCCGAAGATGGCCATCGGGATGTTGTGGCCCGGAAGCACGTTCGACGTGCCGTCGGCGTTGAATTTCCCGCGCCGAGGTCCAAGCAGCTTGCACGTGACCAGGGCGATCACGCCGCCGGTGAGATGGACCACGCCGGAGCCGGCGAAGTCCACGTAGCCGTTGCCGAGACCAACGTTTCGGCCCAGCGCGGAGAGCCATCCGCCGCCCCACGCCCAGTTCCCGAAGATCGGGTAGATGATCGCGCCAAGAAACACCGTGAAGATGCAGAACGACGAGAACTTCCATCGCTCGGCAAGTGCGCCGGTCGGGATGGTCAGCGTCGTGTCCATGAACACCATCTGGAACAGGAAGAACGCGAACACGGAGGCGTTGTACGCCACGCCGGTGAGGAAGAACCCTTTCGTGCCGAAGAGTCCCCACTCGTGCCCGCCCACCGTGATGCTGAACAGGCCGTTCAGCTGGTCGTAGCCGCCGAGGGTGCCGAGCGCACCGACGCCGCCCATGTGCAACGCGAAGCCGATCACCCAGTACGCGAGCATGCCGATGGCGTACACCATGAAGTTCATCGTCACGGTGTGACCGGCGTTCTTCGCGCGCGTGAATCCGACCTCCACCATGGCGAAGCCGAGCTGCATGAACATCACGAGGAATCCAGCGATCAGCACCCAGACCATGTTGATGGCGGCGCCGGTGTCGGCGACCGTTTTGGCGACCTGCTCGATCGTCGGCGGCGCCGGCGCGGCAGCCTGCGCGAGCAGGAGCGTGGGCGCCGCAACCGCGGCCAGTAGCGCTCCGGCAATCAACCCTCGCCGAACGTGTGTGTGTCCCCGCGATTCCATGTTCGCTCCTGGAGTGATGGTGACTTGGTCCGACCGTGTTGCCTTGCGTCTCCTGCCCGTCGCCTGCCCGCGAGCCGGACCCACATGCGAAGCCCCCGTGGTCGTCGGGCGATTCACGGGGGCGGGGCCGCGCTCACGCTGGATCCCGCGTTCAGCCCGGTCCCGCCTGCCGATTCCTCCGATTACTCGCGACCACTCCGCCGTGGTGTCGATTCGAGCCGTGATTCGAGCGCGCCCCTGCGCAATCATCGCGCGTCGAGACATCCGAGCTCTTGCTCGGAAGAGCGGCAGGGGCGAACACAGCAGGCGGTTTCGTCACGCCGGCAAACTAGGACAACAAAATCCGCGTGTCAAGCTTGAAATGCAGAAATTACAATATTCGGCAGAAATACTGGCAGTTCCTGACGAAAAATTGCATAACTGTGGCGTCAAGACGGCAAAATGCGCACTTTCCAGCCACGATCCTACCTCTTCCACCAATTGGCCCACCGTTCCGCCGAGCCAAAAAGAAGCGGGCCCGCTCCCGGGCCCGCTTTGAATTCTCCTCGACGATGACCTGCCCCAGACTCACAGCACGCCGTGCGCGGGATCGGGCGTGTCTTCGTTGGAGAACAGCACCGTGGTCAGGTATCGCGCCCCGGTGTCCGGCGCGATCATCGCCACCCGCTTTCCCGGACCGAGCGTCGTCGCCACCTGTAAGGCGGCAAACGCGATCGCCCCACTCGACATCCCCACGAACAGTCCCTCCTCCTTCGCCAGCCGCCGCGCGACAGGAAAGGCGTCCTCTTCCCACACCGGGATCACCCGATCCACCACCGAGCGATCGAAGTTGTCCGGCACGAAGCCGGGCCCCATCCCCTGGAACTGGTGCTGCCCACGCTCACCGCCCGATAGCACGGGCGAACGAGCAGGTTCCACCGCCACCACCAGGGTGTCAGGACTCCGCTCCTTGAGGAACCGACCCACGCCGGTGATCGTGCCACCCGTCCCGGAGCCGTACACGAACGCGTCGATCCGGCCATCCATTTGCGACCAGAGCTCCGGCGCCGTCGTCTCGTAGTGCACGCGAGGGTTCGCCGGATTCGAGAACTGATTGGGGAGCCACGCGCCCGTTTCGTCGCGGATCTGTTCAGCCGCTTCGATCGCCGCCAACATGCGCCGCTCCGGGTCGGTCAGCACCAGCTCCGCCCCGTAGGCCTCCAATGTTCGCTTGCGTTCGTCGCTCGCCGAATCGGGCAGGCAGAGGATGAGCCGATACCCGCGCGCTGACGCCACCTGCGCCAACCCGATCCCGGTGTTGCCCGACGTCGGTTCGACGATCGTATCCCCGGGCTTGAGTACGCCGCGCGCTTCGGCGTCGAGGATCATTCCCAGGGCCGTTCGGTCCTTGATCGAACCGCCCGGATTGGCGCCCTCGAGCTTGATCCACACCTCGGCCATGGCGGGCGTGACCACGCGCTCCAGGCGCACGACCGGCGTCCGCCCGATCACGGCGTCCACGCGATTGCCAGGCACCACGGGACCCTCGATGACCGCGCCGATCCCGTGCGCCACTTCCCGCTGTACGAATGTGCTCACTCGCTCCTCCCTGTTCCGCCATCGCGATGACGGAGTGGTGGTGTCATGACGCCGAGCCCGCGGCAACCGGCTGCGCGTTCGCGAGAATTGCTTTCACCCCCGCATCACCCAGGCGGCCCGTCCAGGACCGGATGGTCTCGCCATCACTCTTCGCAGCCACGTATGCTTCGAAGAGTCGCTCGAGAGCGTTGGGCACCTCGTCCGCTGCGGCGCGGAACCCCACGCGATGACCGAGCGCGCTGTTCCTGCCGAGTCCTCCGCCGACGAAGAAGTCGAATCCTTCCACCTGGACGCCGCCCTGGTTGAGCAGCACGCCCTGCAGGCCGACGTCGGCGATGGGATGCTGGCCGCACGAGTTCGGGCAGCCGGCAATGTGCAGCTTCACCGTGTCCGCGAAGCCCGGGAGGCGATCCTCGAGCTCCTGGGCGAGCCGGATGCTGAACAGCTTCGTCTCGGTGAGCGCCAGCTTGCAGTACTCACTGCCGGTGCACGACGCGGTGCCGCGCTGGAATGCCGAGCCGTCGAGGGCGACGCCGAGCGCGCGGCTCCGCACGACCAACTCGGCCGTGCGCTCCGTGGGAACGTTCGTGATCAGGATGTTCTGCGTCGCGCTGAGCCGCAGCTGGCCGTCGCCGAACTCGTCAGCGATCGTCGCCAGTCCACGCAACTGCTCGGTGGAGATGCGCCCCGACACGACGGAGTAGCCGGCGTAGCTGAGGCCGGGCTGCTTCTGCGGATGCACGCCGATGTGATCACGGTAATGTCCTTCCGGCGCGTTCTCCTCGGCTGGCGCCTCGAGCGTGTAGCCGATGCGGCGCTCGATCTCTGCGAGGAACTTGTCGGCCGTCCACCCGTGGGTCACGAACAGGAACTTCATGCGCGCCTTGGTGCGATTGACGCGCAGCTCGTCGGAATCGCGGAAGATCGCGGTGACGGCGTTCACGACTTCCGGCAGCTGATGCGGATGCACGAAGGCCGGGAGCAGCACCGCGAGGTGCGGTTTGGTGGAGAGGCCGCCGCCGACGCGCACGTGGAAACCGACGACACCATCCGCGCGGCGCACGGCCGTCGCGCCGATGTCGTTGATCTCCGGATACGAGCACCAGTTCTGACATCCGGTGATCGTGATCTTGAACTTGCGCGGCAGGTTCGCGTAGTCGGGGTTGCCGTTGAGGAACTTGTCCACCGCCACGGCGATCGGGCTCGCGTCGATCAGCTCGTCGTGCTCGACGCCGGCGAGCGGACAGCCGGTCACGGTACGGGGGTTGTCGCCGCACGCGCCCATGCTCGTCCACCCGACTTCGGCGAGCGAGTCCCAGATCGCTGGGATGTCCTCGATGCGCAGCCAGTGCAGCTGGAAGTTCTCGCGGTTCGTGATGTCGATGCTGCTGCGCGCGTACCTGTCCGAGATGTCGGAGATGCGCCGCACCATGTCGGACGTGAGGAAGCCGTTCGGCGTCCGCACACGCATCATGAAGAAGGGCATCTCCTCGCCGCGCGTGCCGCGTCCGTCGCCCTGCGTGTAGAGCCCCCACGCGCGAAATCGCACGGTGAGATCCTCGTTCGAAATCGACGCGAAGCCCTCGCGCGAATAGCGTCGGATGTCGTCCATGATCGACCACGGCGCCTTCTCGCGCTTGATGCGCTCGACGCGCTGTGCCGGAGATTCCTTCACCGGCGTCAGCTCGGTGGTCGGATCGGCGGGAGGCGTCACGGTTGGTCCAGTCATATCTCAGGCTCTAGAAAGAAGGGTAAGGCCACTCAGTAGCACGAGAGTCGTTGCGCCCCAGCGCACGTAGTGCGGCCGCGAGCGCCGCGCGACCCATCCTCCGAGCAGCACGCCGGGGATGGAGCCGATCAGCAACCGCCCGACGAGCGCGGGATCGACGTTGCCGAGATTCCAGTGCGCTGCCGCGCCCGCACCGGTGATGAGCACCGCGTGCGCGATCCCGGTGCCGATGAGCACCGCACCGGAAAGCGGTGAGAAGAGCACGAGCGCCATGTCGACGAGGCTGCCGCTGCCCACGGACGTCGCGCCGACCGTCACGCCGATCGCCGCGCCGATGAGGGCGATCGTCACCGGTCGCGGACTGCGCAGCTTCTCGACCCACTCCTTCTCACGTCGGCGCGCGATCTCCATGAGGACTGCAATGATCGGCGTGAGCACGAGCACGATGCCGATCCAGACGCGGATCGTCTTCGGCGCACCGGCAAAGTGAGCGAGGAGGCGCGTCCCGATCAACACACCGGGGAGGCTGCCAATCGCCATCAGCCACACCCACCGCCAGGCGATCGTCTTGTGCTGCACGTGCGAACCGACGCCCACGATCTTCGTGAGGAGCCCGAACAGCAGGTCACTGCCGACCACGGTCGCGGGCGGGATACCGAGCAGCAGTAGCACCGGCGCCATCAGCGCACCGCTGCCCACGCCCGTCAGTCCGATCATGAAGCCGACGACGAGACCGGCCACGATGAGGTTCACCAGCATGCTGCTCATTCGCCGCTCCCTGGAGTCGCGGGCAGAGCGGGCGACGTGAAGGTGTGCAATCCGCACTCGGTCTTGCCCGTGCCGGTCCACCGGCCCGCGCGCTCGTCCTCTCCGGCACCGGTCCTACGCGTGCACGGCCAGCAACCCAGGCTCGAATAACCCTGGTCGAGCAGCGGGTTGTACGGAATCCCCATGTCGAGCAGATAGCCCCAGATCTGGCTCCGGCTCCAGTACGCCAGCGGATACACCTTGGCAAGCGGGCGACCGTTCGCGACATGGAGCTCCACCACTTCGGTGTTCGCCCGGGTCGGTCCCTGGTCACGTCGCACGCCGCTCACCCAGGCGTCGAAGTCGCCGAGTGCGCGCTGCATCGGCTCCACCTTGCGGATGGCGCAGCAGCCGTCGGTGTCCGTCTCGTAGAGCGGTCCCGGATCAGACAGCGGCGCGTACTCGACGAGGTTCAGCGCGTACTTCTTCACGAGCTCGTCGCGCAGCGCGTAGGTCTCGGGAAAGAGGAACTTGGTGTCGAGGAAGACGATGGGTGTGGACGGCTCGATCTGGCTCGCCATGTAGGCGAGCGCCACTCCCGGCCCGCCGAAGCTCACCGTCACCGCCGTCCGGCGCGGGAACGACGCCAGCGTCCACGCGAGGATCTCCTCGGGCCCCCGCTCACGCAGGCGCGCGGCCTCCTCCCGAAGCCGAGTCGGCGTCAGAAGCTCCGTGGTGGCGGTGAGCGGCAGAGGGCGCAAGGCAGAGCTCATGGTCACGCGGCGCTCGTGGACTGCAGCGCGGACGACAGGAACCCGCGGCCACGGATCGTCTCGAGCACTCGCTCGACGCTCTCGTCGATCGTCTCCCGCTCGGTGTTGACCTCGACGTCGGGCGCGAGCGGTGCCTCGTACGGATCCGACACGCCCGTGAACGTCGTGATTGCGCCGGCGAGCGCCTTCTCATACAGCCCTTTGACGTCGCGTCGAATGCACTCGTCCAGCGAGGCGTTGACGTACACCTCGATGAAGCCATCACCGATATCGCGCCGTGCCTCGTCGCGCGTCGAACGGTACGGCGAGATGGCCGCGGTGATCACGGCGACCCCGTTCCGGCAGAGCAGCTTCGCGACGTACGCGATGCGCCGCACATTGATGTCGCGGTCTTCGCGCGAGAACGAGAGTCCCTTGGAGAGATGTTCGCGCACCTCGTCCCCATCCAGCACCTCTACCGCCGCGCCCTCGGCGCGCAGCCGGTCGGCGACCGCGCTGGCGATGGTGGACTTGCCGGCGCCCGAGAGTCCGGTGAGCCAGAGGGTGAATCCCCTGCGCGCGCCGCTGCCCGGCAGCGAGCCCTGGCCGACCGTGACGGACGTGGTGTGGGACGAATGAGGCACTGTGGACTCCGAGAGAACAGGCGAGGCGTGACGTGCGCGTGCGATGCGAGCGGCCGAACAGTCTGCGAGCTACATGTACCCATCTCGGCGGAGCGTCTCGAGACCGCCTCCGTCATCCTTGTCCTGCGCGCGGCCGGCCCGCTCCGCGATGTGCGAGAACTTGCCGCTCTTCAGCTCCACGATGATCTCGCCGACGTTCCTCGCGCTCGACGACACCGCCTTGGTGCACGGCCAGCAGCCGAGCGAGCGGAATCGCTCACCCTCGCCACGATCGTAGTAGAGACCCACGGTCGGAATGCGTTCGCGCTCGATGTACTCCCAGATGTCGAGCTCCGTCCAGTCGAGCAGGGGATGGATGCGGACGTGCGTACCGGGCGCGAATTCGGTGGCGTACTGATTCCAGAACTCCGGGGGCTGATCGCCCACGTCCCAGTTGTTCTCACCCGATCGCGGGGAGAAATAGCGCTCCTTGGAACGGCTGCCCTCCTCGTCCGCGCGCACGCCGACGATCACACCGGTGAATGGCTCGCGATTGGTGTCCACGACGTACGTGCCCAGCGTGTGGTCGAACCGATACCGCTTCCCTTCGCCAGAGAGCGTGCGTCGCAGCGCCTCGGTCTTGAGGTTGCCGCAGCAGGTGAGCCGGTCGACGTTGCCATCCGGGAACGTCTGCTTGCTGGCGAGCGCTTCCTCGTTCTGCCCGTAGATGACGGTCAGGCGCCACTCCGCCGCGAGCCGGTCACGGTACTGGATCATCTCGGGGATCTTGTAGCCCGTGTCGATGTGGACGAGCGGCATCGGCACGTGGCCGAAGAACGCCTTGCGCGCCAGCCACAGGAGCACCGTACTGTCCTTGCCGATGGACCAAAGCATCGCGAGCTGCGGAAAACTCGCGTATGCCTCGCGCAGGAGATGTACGCTGCGGTGCTCGAGCTGATCGAGATGATCGATGCGGCTCGCGCGCTTGCTCGACGGCGCGTGCACGGTAGTTGTTGCACTCATGAGTTGCTGCTCCATTCCTCGAGCCAGGCGAGCACTTCCGCGCCGGCTTCCTCCAGTGTCAAACGTCCCGTGTCGAGCCGCAGCTCGGGCTGAATGGGTACCTCATACGCTTCGGGCATCGCGCGCGCGCCACGGCGCTCTTCGAGTACGTCCGAGGCGGCTGTCAGATGCACTTCGACGAAATCGCGCGCGACGGACCTCGCGAAGCGACGTGCCTCCTCGCTCGGCGAGTCGATCGCGACGACGACGACCGCGCCGTGCGCCTCGAGCCGCGACGCGAGCCACGCCAGGCGTCGCACGCGCAGCTCGCGTTCCGCGATGGAGCCGCCTGCGGGAAACAACTCGCCGACGGTGTCGTCGTCGATGAGCTCCACGCGCGACCCCGCGTGTTCTGCGTCGGTCGCCAGCCAGTGCGCGAGCGCGCTCTTGCCCGCGCCGCGCTCGCCGGTCAGCCAGAGGACGCTCGGCCGCAACGGCGCGGACGTGCTCGTGCGCGCGCGCGCTCGGTGCACGTCCGAGCCTGTGAGCGCCTCGCGCACGACGCCGCCACCACTGATGCTGAAGTTGTCCACCAACACGAATCGGCTCGTCGCGGCAAGGTCCGCGGCACGATCGAAGGCGATGGGATGCCGGAGCTTGAGCACGCAGTCGGCGACTTCGTTGCGAAGCACGGAGGTCCGTCCCGTCACGGACGCGAGCGTCGACGCGTCGAGCACGCGCTCGATGCTCTCGAGGTGCGCGGACACGCGCGCCGTGCCCAGCTTGAGCGTGTAATTGCGGCCGACTTCGAGCGGCCGAGCTCCGAGCCAGAACACGCTGGAGCGGATGCGCGTCGCCGCAACGGGCTGCGGCTCGTGCGCCAGCGTCGCGAGCTCACCGCGCGTCACGTAGATCTGCTGCGCCAGGGTGAATCCGGTGGACTCGCCGGCCCCGGCGACCGCGGGCGCGACCCGGTTGAACGCCTCGAGCGACTTCACGCGCGTGCGCTTGCCTGACGGGTGGAATACCACCTCATCGCCGACCTTCACGCGCCCGCTCTCGATCGTCCCGGCGACGATGCGCCGGTCGTCGCCATCGTTGGTGAACTTGTACACGGACTGCACCGGCATGCGGAATGGTCCGTCGACCGCCTCGCCCTGACTCTGGAAACCGTCGAGTGTCTCGAGCACGGTCGGTCCCGAGTACCATGACATCGTCGTCGAGCGTATCGCGAGGTTGTCCCCATCGCGCCCGATCACGGGGATGATCGCCGCCGGTTCGAGGTTGATGCTCTTGAGGAACGTCGTCAGGTCGCGCGCGAAATCGTCGAACGCCGATTCCTTGCCTTCCACGAGATCCATCTTGTTGACGACCACGGCGATCTGCCGCACGCCGAGCAGGGAGAGCAGGTACGCGTGTCGGCGCGTGTTTTCCTGGATCCCTTCGCCGGCATCGAGCACGAGCAGCGCCGCCTCGGCGCGCGCCGCGCCGGTGACCATGTTCTTGAGGAACTCGACGTGACCGGGCGCATCGAGGATCAGGTAGCGCCGCTTCGGCGTGCGGAAGAAGACGCGCGCCGCGTCGATCGTGATGCCCTGCGCGCGCTCGTCCTTGAGCGCATCCAGCAGAAAGGCGTACTCGAATGGCTTCGCCGTGCGGGCGCAGAGATCCTTGATCTGTTCGAGGCGGCCCTCGGGCAGCGAACCCGTGTCGGCGAGCAATCGCCCGATGATCGTGCTCTTGCCATGATCGACGTGCCCGACGATCACGATCCCCATGCGCGCTTCGACTTCGGCCGGATCGTCGATCCGTTGGAACTCGTTCTTCTCCTCGGACTCGAAAGGCAATCCTTCCTCGTCGAAGCGGATCGGTCGCGAGCTCACCGGTGCGGTCCCACGTGCAACGCTCATGCGCTCGCCTCCACTGCTCTCTGGACGACCACGGGCTGCGTCACTCCGTTCAGCACGAGCTGCGATTCGATCACCAGATCTGGCGCCAATGACGCAGACACCGAGCAATAGGTCTGGAACGAGAGCGCGATCGCGCGCTCGGCGTGGCCGGTGTCGATGCCGCTACCGTCGATGGTGATTGTCAGGCGCGCGCGCAGCACGCGTCGAGGCACGCTGGCGCTTCGCTCCGCGTCCACGCGAACGTCGAGGCCGGCGGCTGGGGTACGTCGCTTGGCGAGATAGTCGAGCACGTCGATCGCCGAGCAGGCAGCGAGCGCACCGAGCATCGTGTCCACGGGTCCGAGCCCGGCCTCGCCCGCGGCGTCGATCGTGACGGCGGGGCCGCCGGGCCGCCCGATCTCGTAGCGACGCTCTCCGCGCCATGAGACATGCACCGTCGTCGACGTCGGACGCGAGGCGCCGCCATCCAGTGGCGATGCAACGTCCTGCTCGACAACGGGGGTGCTGGTGGAGGACATAGATTTGATCGGCAACTGAGGAGTCATGTGCGATTCGGCGGGCACAACGAAAAACGGCCGCTCTCGTGAGCGGCCGGGTGTGGTTCCCGTGTGGGTGGAGACGTGTGCTGCTACGTCAGTGACTCCATTCCCGGCCGCGTCGTGCTCGTGCGCGCTTCTCCAGACAACAGCAAATCGAGTTCGCCGAACGCATACAGGCGCATGTGCAGCTAGCCGCGCGAATCGCGCGGACGCTACGGGCTGCGGGAACGGACGTATGCGACGATGTGATCACTGGAGCCTGATATCGCGGTAAATGATCGAGTTCTGGCCGGCGATGGCCTGTATACAAAAAGTGCCCGAGCGAGAGGGCCGCCGGGCGCGTTCGCGTTTTAGCACTTTCTTTAACGTGGCGGCAATAGGCGGCAAATCACCACGAGCTTCAATTAGTTCCCCCAACGTACCCCCGACTCACGGCCGAGTCAAGCGCCTCGACTCATCCGACTAGCGCGGATGACACCTTCATGGACGTTCGGCCCCGCGAAGCCGGGCCACCTGGGAAAGGCAGACCGAGAGTTGGCCTGGTGTTCGCTCGCCCACCTGCCGAATTCTCTCACACCTGAGCGTCGCCTGATCGAGCGCCCGTCGGCCTCCCTCCGGCCGCGCGAGATGCGCCAGCGCCAGGCTCCCGAGCGCTCCCGTACCCACAGCGAGAGCCACGATGAGCCGTCGCATCGCCGGCGGCATGCGCCGCTTCGACGATCCGAACGAGCTTGTCCGCCGCCGTTCCGGGCGCGCCTCGCCCCGCTGGCCGCAGTGGCCGCACAGGGTGGCGTGCATCAGGACGAGACCACCACAATGACTACAGATCGCGATCGCCATTGCACGCCACTTCGTCGTGGAGCAGTGAAAGCGGGTCGAGAGTCCACCGGCCTGCCTGGATAGACCTCGGCAGAACGATGATTCGGGGCCGATATTATAGCACAGTCCGGCAACTTCCGCACGGGTCAGTCTTTGTCCGGAAGCGCTGACGCCTCCATTGGCGGTCGCGCTGCGGATAGCTTGCTGTCATGGAGACATCACTCGCCACGCTGGAGCAGAAAGCGGTTGGCAAAAAGGAAGCGGACCTCGCTGCCTGGTTGCGGGATCGAGGCCCGGTCGCCGTTGGATTCAGCGGTGGCGTGGACTCCGCCTACCTCGCCGTGTTTGCACGAAGGACGCTGGGCCGTGATGCCGTCCTGGCGATCATCGGCCGCAGCCCGTCCTATCCCGCCGAGCAGTGGGCGACCGCCCGCGGGGTGGCCGCCGCCTTCGATGTTCCAGTGCTGGAGTTGGACACCGACGAACTGCACGACCCAGCCTACGCCTCCAATCCGAGCAATCGCTGCTATTTCTGCAAGACAGAGCTCTGGACCAGGCTGGTGCCCGCCGCCGGCGCGCGGGGATTCCTCACCGTCGTCGATGGCACCAACGCCGATGATCTCTCCGATCACCGACCCGGCGCAGTGGCAGCGCGCGAGCACGCCGTCGCGAGCCCGCTAGCCGACCTGGGCTTCAGCAAGACGGATATCCGCGCGGCGTCACGGTCGCTGGGGCTGCCGACGTGGCAGCAACCGTCCTCGCCTTGCCTGTCGTCTCGAATTCCTTATGGAACGCCGGTCACACGCGAGCGACTCGCCCTGATCGAACGGGCCGAGTACGCACTTCGGGCGCTGGGGATCGAGGGCGATCTCCGCGTCCGCTATCACGACGACCTGGCGCGCGTCGAACTAGCGCCGGCCGCGCTGTCGTGCTGGCTCCAGGCAGAACGCCTCACCGAGCTGCGGGACGCCGTCGTTCGCGTGGGCTTCGAGCGTGTGGCGCTCGACCTTCGAGGGTTCCGCTCGGGGTCGTTGAACGTGCTGAGTGGAGTGTCGCCCGAATGACCGGGTCGCCCATGCGAATCGACGAGTCCGGGCACGACGTGGTCGCGCTGGCCCGCGCGGTCACGGCGCTCGGGCTCTCGTGCGCGATCGAAGCGCGAGGCAAGCTCGTGCTGTTGCTGCCGGCCCCCGAAAGTCTCGCGCGGCTCGCGGAGACCGAAACTCGCCGTGCGACACTTTCGCTCGCGCGCGAGCACGGATTCACGCACGTCGCGATCGAGCTCCCGAATGATCGCCGCAGGGCGCCTGCCGACCCGGATGCGCCTGTTCTTCGCGATTGAGCTCGGTGCGCCGCTCCTCGACGTGCTGGACACCGCGATCGCGCCGTTGCGCGCCGAGGCACCGGAGCTGTCGTGGACGTCGAGGGAGAAATGCCATCTCTCGCTCAAGTTCCTCGGAGACGTGCCCGACGATGCGGCACCTCGGTTGGTGAACGCCGCGGATCGAGTCGCCGCCAATCATCGCCTGCTCGAGATGAACGTGCGCGAGGTCGGCGCGTTTCCGAACTTTCGTCGGGCACGCGTCGTATGGATCGGGGTAGAGCAGGATCCGAGGCTGGAGCTGTTGCATCACGATCTCGAGATCGCGTGCGAGCAAGCCGGCTTCGAGGTGGAAGGTCGGCCGTTTCGCCCGCACATCACGCTCGCCCGGGTCCACGCTCCCATCACGATCGAGCGCGCGCGGGCATTGGCCCGCGTGGCGCGTTCGGTGCGACTGCGGGTGGCCGAGCAGGTGAAGCAGATCACCCTGATCGAGAGCATGCTGGCGCCATCGGGCGCACATTACCGTCGCGTTCACGCGGCGACTTTCAAAGGATGCTGACCCATGGGCTGTATCGCGCGACTCGGATGCCTGGTGGTGCTCGCGGTGATCGCCGTCGTTGGGTGGCTCACCAAGGATCGTTGGCTTCACAGGGTCACCGGCTCACCGTCCTCCTCGACC
Organism: Gemmatimonadaceae bacterium; assembly: GCA_039920785.1. Lineage (GTDB taxonomy): Bacteria > Gemmatimonadota > Gemmatimonadetes > Gemmatimonadales > Gemmatimonadaceae > AG11. Next base: position 32,672 of record JBDSDB010000203.1, on the reverse strand, counting down.
ACGACCACGGGCCCGCTCTGGGAACCGCTGAACCCCGCTGCCGGGGCTCGCGGGAAGCGCGCCATCGACAACCTCGCCAATCCGGGTGGTCCCGTCTTCGCAAACCTGAGCGCGGGGGAGATCGCGTCCTACGTCTTCCAGACAGCGGCCCGCACGCTCCCATCCTCGGCCGACAGTACCGAGGCGGCGATCATCGGCGACGCGCTGTACGTGCGTACCGTGCTGCCCATGAAGGACATCGCCGGCTCCGGGGTGCTCGGTCCGTTGGCTGGCCTGCTCAACGATCGTGAGCGGCTGCAGCTCGGCGGAAGCTTTCACGTGATCCGTCCGGGCCTGAGCGAGTTCCAGATTCGCGAGATCAAGCTGCGCGACTTCAAGGTGCCCACCGCAGCAATCCCCAAGCTCGTTCAGCAGATCACGCGAGGTGCGCGGCCCGACGGTGTCGCTGCCGATGCGCTTCCGGTGATCACGCCGAAAAGCCTCGCCGACGTGCGCATCGCGAACCGGCGGGTCACGCTGTACAAGACGACGGGCGTCAGACCGTGAACCGCCGCATTCTCATCGTCGACGACGAGCAGGGAATCCGGGCAGCCCTCGGGCAGCTCCTCGAGTTCGAGGGATACGATGTCCGAACCGCAGCCAACGCTCGCGACGGGCTGGCCGAGTACGCGCGGTTCAAGCCGCACCTCGTCTTCATGGACGTGAAGATGGCGGGGATCGACGGGCTCGAAGCGTTGCGCACGCTGCGCGACCAGGATCCGAGCGCGGTCGTCGTCATGATCAGCGGACACGCGACCATCCAGACCGCGGTCGAGGCGACGCAGCACGGCGCCTACGACATCCTCGAGAAGCCGCTGGACACGGACCGCATCCTCGTCACGCTTCGCAACGCGCTCGCGCACCTCGATCTGCACGAGGAGAATACACGGCTGCGCGACGCCGTTCGCTCGCGCTTCGAGATCGTCGGGACCTCGTACGTCATTCGCGCGGTCACCGAGAAGATCGACCGCGTGGGCAAGACGCCGGCGCGCGTGCTCATCACCGGAGAGAACGGGACGGGAAAAGAGCTCGTCGCGCGCGCCATCCATGCGCAGAGCACGCGCGCCAAGGAACCGTTCATCGAGGTGAACTGCGCGGCGATCCCGTCAGAATTGATCGAGAGCGAACTGTTCGGGCACATGAAGGGCTCGTTCACGGGAGCCATCGCCGACCGCGCTGGCAAGTTCGAGCAGGCGCACGGCGGCACGCTCTTCCTCGACGAGATCGGCGACATGAGTCTCGCGGCGCAGGCGAAGGTGCTGCGCGTGCTCCAGGACGGCGTCGTGACGCGGATCGGAGGATCGAAGACGATTCAGGTGGACGTGCGCGTGCTCGCGGCGACGAACAAGAACGTCGAGGCCGAAATCACCGCAGGCCGATTCCGCGAGGATCTCTACTACCGGCTCAACGTGGTGCCCATCCACGTGCCGCCGTTGCGGGAACGGCGTGAGGACATCCCGCTGTTGATCGGCCACTTCCTCGCGCAGCTCACCGGCCCCGGCGGCCTCGCGCCGCGCGCGATGAGCGATGACGCCGTCGTTCGCCTCTCACAGCTCGAGTGGTCGGGCAACGTCCGCGAGCTGCGCAATACGATCGAGCGGCTGCTCATCCTGTCGAACGGGCCGCGCATCACCGCCGACGACGTCGACCGGCTGGTCGGCCGGCGCGCCGACGGCGCGGAGGGTTCGCTCGGCAGTCTCCTCGACGTGCCCACCTTCGAGGAGTTCAAGCACGCCGCGGAGCGCGCCTACCTGCTCGCCAAGCTTCGCGCATACGACTGGAACGTCAGCGAGACGGCGCGCGCGCTGGACATGCCGCGCTCCAACTTGTACAAGAAGATCGAGCGATATGCGTTGAGCCGTGAGGGGGGAGGCGTCCCCGCGCCCGTGGCCGCATCGGATGAGGACGACGACACATGAGTGATTGGGACGCGCAGCTCAAGAAGATCGACAAGCAGATGGAGTCGATGTCCGACTCGGCGCTGATCCCCGCCGCGCCCAAGGGGGCGCCGCCGGCGGCGAAGGCACAGGTGGCCGCCGAGCGCACCGCCACGAAGACGTGGGGTGCGTTTCTTCGCCTGGCGCTCGCCACGGCGCTCGGAGTGGGCATCCTCTTCTGGCCGTACCCCGCCCAGTGTGGCGCCGGACTGTTCGGTTACCTCATCGCGATCGCCGTGTTGATGGTGGGCGGGCTGTGGAGCAGTGTGTGGACATGGCGCCACCGCACGGCGCGCGCCCACGTGCTCTCGCTGCTGCTCGTGCTGTGGGGGTTGGTGCTCGGTGGCATCGAACTCGCGCCGAGGCTCGGTTACGCGAAGGCGGATCCGAAGAGGCCGGCGGGGTTGAGCTGCACCGCACCAACCGCACCTGTCCCATCGGCCGTGCCAGCTCCGGCCGCGGCGCGCTAGATTTCTCCGATGACGAAGACCTTCCAGAACTTCATCGCCGGCGAGTGGAGCGCCCCCGAGGGCGGCGCTTACTTCGAGAATCGCAATCCTGCCGACACGCGAGACCTCATCGGCAAGTTTCCCCTCTCCTCGGCCGCCGACGTCGACCGCGCCGTCGCTTCGGCCAAGCTGGGCTTCGAGACTTGGCGCAGAGTACCGGCGCCCGCGCGCGGCGACATCCTGCGCCGAATCGGTGACCTCATGGTCAAGCGAAAGGAGGAGCTCGCGGATCTGATGACGCGCGAGATGGGCAAACCGCTGACCGAGACGCGCGGCGACGTGCAGGAGGGGATCGACACCGCGTACTACGCGGCGACGATGGGACGGCAGCTCGCCGGTCGCACCGTTCCGAGCGAGATGCCGAGCAAGTGGGCGATGAGCTTCCGTCGGCCGATCGGTGTCGCCGGGATCATCACGCCGTTCAACTTTCCGCTCGCCATCCCCACGTGGAAGATGTTTCCCGCGCTGTTGTGCGGAAATTCCTGCGTGTTCAAGCCGGCCGAAGACGTGCCGCACACGGGGAATGCACTCGTCGAGATCATGCTCGAGGCAGGGTTGCCTCCAGCGGTGATCCAGCTGGTGCACGGTCTGGGCGAGGACGTCGGCGCGCCGATCGTGCGTCATGCGGATGTGCCGGTGATCTCGTTCACAGGGTCCACCGACACGGGAAGCGCGGTGGGCACGGTGTGCGGACGCATGCACAAGCGGCTGTCGCTGGAGATGGGCGGCAAGAACGCGATGATCGTGATGGACGACGCAGACCTCGACCTCGCTCTGGAGGGGGTGCTGTGGGGGGCCTTCGGCACGACGGGACAGCGCTGCACCGCGACTAGCCGGCTCGTCGTCCAGAAGGGCGTCCACGACGAGTTCCTCAGCCGGCTCATCGATCGCGCTCGGGGGATGAAGCTCGGTGACGGCCGGAAGAAGGGGACCGACATCGGGCCGATGATCCACGAGAGCGCTCGGACGAGGGTCGAGCGCTACATCGACATCGGCCAGGCGGATGGCGCGGACCTCGTGTGCGGCGGGCGTCGCGGCGAGGGCAAGGAGCTCGAGCACGGATTCTTTTTCGAGCCGACGATCTTCGCCAGAGTGGAGCATGGAATGCGGATCGAGCAGGAGGAGATCTTCGGCCCCGTGCTCAGCGTGATCAGGGTGAGTGACGCGGACGAGGCGTTTCGTGTGAACAACGGGGTGAAGTACGGTCTGTCGTCCTCACTCTACACGAAGGATGTGAGCCTCGCGTTCCGGGCGTTCGACGAGTTGGACAACGGCATCACGTACATCAATGCTCCAACGATCGGCGCGGAGGCGCATCTGCCGTTCGGAGGGGTAAAGCACACGGGGAACGGACACCGTGAGGGTGGCTGGGAGGTCTACGAGTTCTATTCGGAGACCAAAGTCGGGTACTGCGACTTCTCGGGCGCGCTGCAGCGGGCACAGATCGACAACTACCTCGGCACTCCGGACTGACCGGAGGCACGCGGGAGCTCGGACCTGCTTGCTGGGTCCGGGGGACAGGAGTTAATTGTGCAGGTGGCCATGCCAGGAACGCCGGAGCCGATGCAGCCTCCGTTGCACAGAATGATCACCCCCGAGCGAAAGCTCGAGGCGCTGCAGCACGTCAATCGTGGGCGCAGCGGGCTGGGGTTCCTGTGGGACTGGGCAAAGATCTTCACCATCTCAGTGGTGCTGTTCTTCGGGATCAAGACGTTTCTGATCGAGGCGTTCAAGATCCCTAGCGGAAGCATGGAGCGGACGCTCCTGGTCGGCGATTTCCTGCTGGTAAACAAGGTCGTCTACGGCGCCGAGCTCCCCCTCATGGGCCGACGACTGCCGGGGCTCCGGCGACCGAATCACGGAGATGTGATCGTCTTCGAGTGGCCGAAGGACCGCAGCAAGAACTTCGTGAAGCGTCTCGTGGGCATGCCGGGCGATACGCTCGCCATGCGAGACGGCATCCTCATCCGCAACGGGGTCGCGCTCGCCGAGTCGTACGTGAGCCATTCGGACCCGGAAGCGGATCCCGTGTGGGAAGAATTTCGTTGGCAGAGCAACTTTCTCGTGAAGACCGCTGGGGCCGCACTGGCATATCATCCGTCACGAAACAACTGGGGTCCGTTGGTCGTCCCTGGATCGGAGTACTTCGTGCTGGGCGATAATCGGGACAACTCGCTCGACAGCCGGTATTGGGGGTTCGTTCCAGACTCCCTGCTGCGCGGTCGTCCCGAGGTGGTGTACTTCAGCTTCGCGCCAGATTCCGCCGATGATTTCGCATGGCTGACCCACGTCCGATGGACGAGGCTAGGCGAGCGCGTGCACTGACACCGGCATCTCTCCGACCGTAGCCCGGTCGACCTTCGCCTCCGCTCCCGACGAGCTCTCGTCTGCGGACAGCCGCATCCCTGGAACAGCCGCCCGCATGGCCACCACTCCGAACAGCAAGAAGTCGTCGTTCGAAGAGGGCTCGCTCGATCAGTATCTCCGCGACATCAGCATCTATCCGCTCATCACGCGGGAAGATGAGGTGGCTCTTGCGCAGCGCATCCGCGTCGGCGATCAGGAGGCGCTCGACAAGCTGGTCCGCTCGAACCTCCGGTTCGTCGTCAGCGTGGCGAAGAAGTACCAGAATCAGGGCGTCTCGCTCTCGGACCTGATCAATGAAGGCAACCTCGGGCTCATTCGCGCCGCACACAAGTTCGACGAGACGAAGGGGATCAAGTTCATCTCCTACGCGGTGTGGTGGATTCGGCAGGCCATCCTTCAGGCGCTCGCGGAGCAGAGCCGCATCGTACGCGTCCCGCTGAATCGCGCCGGCACGCTGCACCGGATCGGCAAGCGCGCGAGCATGCTCCTCCAGGAGCTCGGCCGCGAGGCGACGCATGCCGAGATCGCCGAGGGCATGGACATCACGGAGGAAGAGGTCGCGAAGACGATGTCGATCTCGCAGACGCACCTGTCGCTCGACGCTCCCCTCACGCCCGGAGAGGACAACCGGCTCCTCGACTATCTCCCCGACAATCTCAATCCAACTCCCGACGAGCAGACGTTCGAGAAGGCGTTGACGGAGAGTATCGAGGAAGCGCTCGCGCACCTGAAGGAGCGCGAGTCGAAGATCCTACGGCTGTACTTCGGGCTGGACGGGGAGGAGCCGATGACGCTGGAGCAGATTGGCTCGCTGCTCGGGATCACGCGGGAGCGGGTGAGGCAAATCAAGGAGAAGGCGCTGTCGAGGCTGAGGCATGTGTCGCGGGCGCGGGCGCTGGAGTCGTATCTGGGGTGAGCCGATGAACTGGTGAATTGATGAATGGGTGAAGCAGTGAATTGGTCGGTGAATTGGCGAGTTTACTACTCGAGAGGGGTCCCGCCTGCGCGGGACCCCTCGCCTTTTCTCCACGCCGGTTGTGTTCGGAGGAAGGTGATCAGACGGTTTAGCATGCGCCGAACGGACCCGGTTTGCGACGCCACGGATGTCGCGATGCGCGGGTCACCGAATCCGAGCTCACGCGCGAGTTCGAACTGAAAATCGAGCTCGCTCACGGATCCGTTCGCGATGTAGAGGTAGGCGAGCAACTCCTTATTGCTTCTGCGGCCGCACCCCTCGGCGATGTTGGACCCGATCGAGACCGCCGCCCGACGCATTTGAGACGTGAGCCCAAAGCGTTCGGCCGGGGGATATCCGGCAGTGAGCCGGTAAACGTCGACTGCTAGTTGCTTCGCGTGTTCCGCGACTACCAAATTCTTGGTATCCTGCATGGACCAAGCCTGCAGCCACCTTGCGCCGATACGTCATCTCGGGAATGCGGCGCTCATCGGACCGCGTCGTGAGCTCAACACTCAGCGACAAGTTCACCGCGTCACCAGTTCACCAACTCACCGCTCTCATGCCCCCCACCGCCTCCTTCGACGTCACCACCGGAGTAGACCTTCAGGAAGTCGACAACGCCATCAACCAGGCGCAGAAGGAGATCGTGCAGCGCTACGACTTCAAGGGGTCCAAGGCGACGATCGAGTTCAAGCGCACCGAGGGGCTGATCCTGCTCGTTGCGGACAGCGACTTCCAGATGACGGCGCTGTTCGACGTGGTGCAGACGAAGCTGATCAAGCGGGGTGTGTCGGTGAAGAACCTCGAGATCGGCGAGATCAAGCAGGCGGCGGGGGACACCGTACGTCGCGACGTGAAGCTCAAGATGGAGCTCGATACGGAGACCGCGAAGAAGGTCGCCGCGGCCATCAAGGACGCAAAGCTCAAAAAGGTGCAGGCGGCAATCCAAGGGGAGCAGGTGCGCGTCAGCGGCCCCTCACGCGACGACCTCCAGGAAGTGATGGCGCTGTTGCGGAGCAAGGATTTCGGCGTCGAGCTCAAGTTCGGGAACTACCGCTAGGCGTCCACGCAACGACTCACCGCGTGGCTCCACGCCGTGTGCGTCCACACACTTCGTGGCGCAGCCGGACAAGGGCGCCCACGTTCGCGCCCACCACATGGAGCGCCCGCACCTCGCCCGCGTTCCACGTTCGCCACGCGCCTTCACGCGTCGCGCGCTTCACCGCCGCCGAGCCCGGACCCCAGCGGGTCAGAAGAGTGGCCGTGGCCGCACAGCGCGCCGCATCGCTCTCCGCACTGCGGATCGCCGAGTTCGGCGGTGCCAACGTCGCCACCGTCGCGAGCTCCGCCGCCTCGGCGCTGAGTCTCGTCAGGTAGTGGACATCGAGCGCTGTTCGAGCATCGTGCGGTGTCTCCGCGGCCCGCGCGATGTTCACGCGCGCCACCACGAGGTCGGGAGTCACGATGTGAAGCGCCGCGAGGACGGCGAGCCCCGACAGGACGCTGCCGGCGACGAACGCGCCGCCGCGGCCGCGCAGGACTGTTGCGGCGAGCAGCGCGAGCACGAAGAAGAGCCAGCCCATGAACACGAGCGTCGTGAGGCGATCAGTCGAGAGGCCGTAGTAGTGCACGTAGAGGCGCATCCGCAGCGCCGCAGAAACGATGATCGTGCCGAGCAACGCGACCACGGGCAAGGAGAGCGATGTATGGCGGCGCGCGAGCGCCGGGTCGGGCGACATCGCCGCGCGTGTCGCGAGGAGAAGCGGAACGACCAGCACGACCACCCAGACCATCTGGAAGAATCCCTGGCGCGCGTACTCGGCCGCAGTGAGACCGGTCGTGGCGCTGAGGAACCGCTCTCCCCCGAAGAACCAGCCGAGCTGCGTCAGGACGAAGGCGCCGAAGAGCACATTCAGCGTCGCGAGCGCGGTGGTCACTTCGAGCGTGCCGAGAGTGACGGGGAGTCGCTCGGGGGCACGCCAGCCGGAGGGATGCGCCACGAGGGCGGCGTACGCCCAGCCCCCGGTCGTCCACGCGAAGAACCCGGTCAGGAAGATGTGCGAGGCGATGATCTCGAAGTCGAGGTCGGGCAATCTGACGAGCTGCGCGAAGACGGGATCCGCGCTGCGGAGCAGCGAGCCGAAGACGATGGCGAGCACCCCGGCGATCAGCGATGCGCGCACGATGGCGCGCGTCCGGCGTTGCCAGCCGGTTCCATGCTCGGCGCGAAATAGCTCACGGACGGCGAGCGGCAGCACGCCACGCATCACGTTGAGCACCACCGCGGCAGCGCCCCAGATGGTGTCGCGGAGTCTCGAGGCCCACAGAGCGAGCCCGCGATCGCGGAGCGCGAGGGCCGCGAGACCGAGCGCGCCGACGACGCTGAGGAAGTCGAGCACCTGAAGAAGTTCCGAGTTGCGCCAGGCCGTGAGAATTGCGAAGAGGAGCGCGGTGCCAAGCCATCCCGCCGCCTGGCGCGGCATCGTTCGCCTGGCGCTCCATGTCAACGAGAGGACGGCCATGCCCATCACGCCGACCCACACGGCGAGCGCGGGTCCGATGGGTCCCTGGCGCAGGAGGGCGTCGCCGGAGATGCCGAGGAGGACGGCTTGCCAGAGCAGAGTGGTCGCGGGCGGCGCGTCGGCGCGCTCCGCCCTGGTCAGGGTGAGGAAGCCGGCGAGGGTACTCTCTGGGGACGCGGCGCGGATGGCGGAGGTGGTCATGGAAAGAACTTTATAATGCAAAGTACATCAGCGCAAGAGGCGATTCATCGGGCCATCCGGGGTCGAGTAAGGCGGAGGGAGCCGCCGAGACGCCGACCGCGTTGGCTAGTGGCCCCGAACCTTCCAGGTCACGGGTGTCGATTGCGCGATGAGCCATCCCGTGGGGCCGACGAGTCGGACTTGTGCCAGGTATAGGCCCGTGGGCAGTCCCTCCCAACCATTCGAAACGGGCACCCGGAATTCGTGCGCGATGACGAGCGGCACGGGCGTCGCGCTCCATTCGATGAGCGTCATGTTCTGCGGCCCGTGCAGCACGAGCTCCAGTCGCGCCGGGCCCAGCGAAGACGAACCTGCTCCCCGCGTGACGAGCGCGAGGACGTTGACGGTATCGGTGATGTGATCGAGCGAGACGGGAGCGCCGCTGCTGGCGAGGCGAATCGAGATGATCTCGGCACTTGGTCCGCCCGCGCCGAGTGGCGGTTTCGTCGCTACCGACGGGACCGATGCCGGCGGCGGTGCGGGGCGCGCGGGCGGAGTCGATCGATGCACGTGATCGCGCACATCGTCGCCTGCGCACGCGGCGAGCAGCGCGCCGACGGCGATCGCGAACGGCCGTACACGGGCAGCGGAGAGGGGCATGAGACGGAGGCGGTTGGACGCGGAACTACAGCCGGGCCATAGAGTAAGCTACCTTACTTCAGTCACTATCCTTCGGCGTCCAGCCCGACGCGCACACTGGACGCTTCGCTTCGCCCGCCACGGTCGGCTCCGCATGAAAGTCGGTTTCATCACACTCGGCTGCGACAAGAACACGGTCGACAGCGAGCGCTACCTCGCGCAGCTCGCTGATCGCGGCGCGGAGTACACCGACGATCTGACCCAGGCCAACGTGATCGTGATCAACACGTGCGGCTTCATCGATGCGGCGAAGAAGGAGTCGCTCGACGCGATCATCGAAGCGGGCCGGATGAAGGACGACGGGCGGTGCCAGGCGGTCGTCGCCGTGGGATGCATGGTGCAGCGCCACAAGGACGAGCTCTCGGAGGCGCTTCCCGAGGTGGATCTGTTTCTCGGCGCGTCGGAGATGGACCGACTGCTGCCCGAGCTCGAAGCGCGTGGGCTGATCGACGACCAGCCGGCGGTGCATCCGGGAGTGCGCCTGTTCACCGGCGACGCCGCCCACATCCGCTACCTCAAGGTGAGCGAAGGGTGCGACCACGGCTGCGCGTTCTGCGCGATCCCGCTGATGCGCGGCAAGCATCGCTCGTTCGCGCTCGACGAGGTGCTGCGCGAGGCGCAGCTGCTCGAGGCACAGGGAGCACGCGAGGTGAATCTCGTTGCGCAGGACCTCGCGCACTACGGACGTGATCGGCGCGACGGGTTCACGCTGCCCGAGCTCCTGGAAGGACTCGTGCGGGAGACGGAGATTCCCTGGTTCCGCATGCTCTATCTGTACAGCTCCGGGATCACGCCACGCCTGCTGGAGGTGATGGCGCGCGAGTCGCGCATCCTTCCGTATCTGGACATGCCGATGCAGCACGCGTCCGACGCGGTGCTCGCGCGCATGCGGCGGCCCGAGCGCCAGCGCACGATCCGCGATCGGGTCGCGACGATTCGCGGCGTCGTGCCCGACATCGCCATCCGGACGACGTGCATCGTCGGCTTTCCTGGTGAGACCGACGAGGACTTTCATCAGCTGATGGGTTTTCTGGAAGAGATCCAGTTCGAGCGCGTGGGCGCGTTCACGTACTCGCCGCAGGAAGGCACGCGGGCAGCGGAGATGGTGGACGACGTGCCGGAGTCCGTGAAGCGTGAGCGGCTCGAGCGGCTGATGGAACTGCAGCGCCAGATCACCGGCGAACGCTACGAACGGTTCATCGGCCGCACGGTGCGCACGATGGTCGATCGCGTCGTGGACGGAGAGGCCGAGGCACGTACCGTGTGGCAGGCCGACGATGTGGACGGGGTGACCTTCCTCGACGGCGCCGAGCTGCTGCCGCCGGGGACGATCGTGGACGCGGTGATCGAGGGCATCGAGGATGACGTCGATTTCCGCGCGGCATTGCTGCGCGTGGTCGACCGTCCAAGCGCGCGCATCACTCCACGCAGGATGGCGCTGCCCGTAGTGGGTTCGTCGATGGGGAGCTTCGGCCGGTGAGTGCAGTTGCCAGCAGCCGGGCCACCGCGCGCTCGCATGAACTGATGGCGCGTGCGCAGGAGCTCTTCCCCGGAGGCGTGAGCTCTCCGGTGCGCGCGTTCGGCGGTGTGGGCGGTGAGCCGTTCGTGGTGGAGCGCGGGGCGGGAGCGCGCATCTGGGACGTGGACGGCAACGAGTACATCGACTACGTGCTGTCGTGGGGCCCGCTCGTGCTCGGCCATGCGGATCCTTTTGTGCTCGACGCGCTGCGCGACGTGATGTCGCGCGGCACGAGCTTCGGCATTCCCACGGAGCTCGAGATCACCCTTGGTGAGCTGGTGCGCGAACGCATGCCGCACGTGGAGATGCTGCGCTTCGTCTCCAGCGGTACCGAGGCCACGATGAGCGCGCTGCGAGTGGCACGCGCTGCAACTGGGCGCGATCTCCTGCTCAAGTTCGACGGATGCTATCACGGGCATGGCGACAGCTTCCTCGTTCGTGCTGGCTCCGGCGTGGCGACGCTCGGGCTTCCCAACTCGCCCGGGGTGCCCGACGCGCTCGCAGCCCTGACGTTGACCGCGCCGTTCAATGATGTGGACAGCACCGACGCAGTTCTACGGCAGAACGCCGGTCGCGTCGCGGCGATCATCGTCGAGCCGGCGATCGGCAACGCGGGATTCATTTCGCCGGATCCGGCGTTCCTGCCGGCGCTGCGCCGACTCGCGGACGAGCATGGCGCGCTGCTCATCTTCGACGAGGTGATGACTGGATTTCGCATCGCGATTGGCGGGGCGGCGGAGCGGTTCGGTGTGCGAGCGGACCTCACGACGCTGGGCAAGGTGATCGGTGGCGGTGTGCCGGTGGCGGCGTACGGTGGCCGGCGGGAGCTGATGTCGCAGGTTGCGCCTAGCGGCCCGGTGTATCAGGCAGGAACGCTGTCAGGCAATCCACTGGCGATGGCGGCGGGCATCGCGACGCTGCGCGCGTTGACGCCCGCCGTGCACGAGTCGATCGCGCAGCGTACCCGTGCGCTCGTCGAAGGGCTGCGGGGCATCGCGGCGCGACGCGGCGTGCCGTTCACCGCCGACTCCGCGGGATCGATGTTCGGTTTCTTCTTCCGCGAGGAGCCCGTTCGTTCGTACGCCGACGCCAAGACGGCGGATGTTGCGCTGTTCCGCCGGTTCTTCCACGCGGCATTGGCGCGCGGGGTCTACCTCGCGCCGTCGGCGTTCGAGGCCGGGTTCACCTCCGCAGCGCACGGCGACGCCGAGATCGCGCTCACGCTCGAGCGGTTGGATGAGGCGCTTGCCGAGGCGCGCGCGTAACCTCCGCCGCGAAGTCGCGGCGTGGGTGGCCATTGCCGCGGTGATCGGGGCATGCACGGCAACCAACGGTCGCCGCGGCGCGTCCACCACCGTCTCGTCGGGTGGCGACGTCGAGCGCGCGGTGCGTGGGCCGCGCGATGCATCCGAGCGCGTCGTTCGCATCCTGCTCGCGTCGCGGCTGCCGCAGGTGCGCCTCACGGCCGACGGGCCGTGGCGCATGTACGCGGCCGACGGGGTGACGCTCGTCGCGCTTCCCGAGCCGCGCGAGCGCTGGATGCTCGAGCGGGAGGGGCGCCTCGTGAGCGCGCGACGCGAGGACGCGCGCGCGGTGCCGCGGCGGGAGTCGCCACTCATCGTGCGACCGCTCGAGCCGGGTGCCACGATCTCGTTCAATGGCAAGCGATGGCGCGGCGAGCTGGCCATTCTGTCCACGGACAGCGGCCTGGTCGTGGTGAATCGCCTGCGAATGGACGACTATCTGCGCGGCGTGGTGCCGCTGGAAATCGGCACCGCTGCGGCGTCTGACGCCGCCGCCGTGGACGCCCAGGCGGTGACTGCGCGAAGCTACGCCGTCACGCATCTCGGTGGGACGCGCCGCCCATTCGACATGACGGCGACGGTACAGGACCAGGTCTACGGTGGCGCCGACGTGGAGACGAACGTCGCGAATCAGTCGGTGGAGTCGACCGAGGGGCTCGTGCTGCTCTACGGCGGAACCGTCGTCAACGCGCCGTACCACGCGAACTGCGGCGGGATCACGGCCGAGCCACAGGACTCGTGGCACTCGTCGGCCGAGCCGTTCTTGCAGCGCGTGAGCGACCAGATCCCCGGGACGGATCGCTTCTACTGCGACCAGGCACCGCGATTCCGGTGGACGCGCACCTTTGGCGGCGACGAGCTGCGCCAGGCGATCGCACGCTACGTCCGGTCGCTGCCGGGCGGTGTCGGCGGTATCGGCGCGGTGACGAACGTCACCGTCACCTCTGTCACGTCGGCGGGCCGGGTGGGAACGTTGACCGTGCAGACCGACCGGGGCCGATGGACGCTCAAGGGCAACGAGATCCGTTCGGCGCTGCGTTCGCCGGGTGGCGACTTGTTGTACAGCACCTATTTTTCCGTCGACGCGGTCGCGGGGCGCGGCGGTGTGCAGAGCTTGACGCTGCGCGGCGGAGGCAATGGCCACGGCATCGGCATGTGCCAGAGCGGTGCCATCGGCCGCGCGCGCGCGGGGCAGGACTTCCGAACGATCCTTCGCACCTACTATCCCGGCACGAGCGTTGGCACGATCCAGTGAGGCACCGCTCTCGGCGGAGCGCAGTGAGTCCCGTTCGGCGACGATACCGCTCCGCGTTGGCGTGGTCGGCGCGGGTGCGATCTCGCAACTCGCGCACCTCCCCGTGCTCTCGAAGATGCGTGGAGTGCAGCTGATCGCCCTCTGCGACAACGATCGGCCGAAGGCGCGGGCGCTGGCAGATCGATTCGACATTCCCGACGCGTACACCGACATCGAGGATCTGCTCGAGGCGGAGGGCCTCGAGGCGGTGGTGATCGCGACTCCGAATCATCTTCACGAGCCGCACGTGCTCAGCGCACTCGCCGCGGGGGTAGACGTGCTGTGCGAGCGGCCGATGGCGCTGAGCGCGCGCGGTGCCGAACGGATCGTCAACGCGGCAGAACGCGGTGGCCGGAAGGTGCTCGCGGCGAACAACCATCGCTTCCGCAGCGACGTCCAGGCGCTCGCCGGATTCCTGCGCGGAAACGAGCTAGGGAAGCTCACGGGCATCCGCGCGGGTGCGTATCATCATCGCCGCACGGAGCAGGGCTGGCGCCACCGGCGCGCCGAGTCGGGCGGCGGCGCGTTCTTCGACTACGGCGTGCCGCTCATCGACCTGGCGCTCTGGCTGGCGGACGGCCCTGCTCCGGAGCGCGTCGTGGCGCACATGGATCGAGGAGCCGGCAAGAATACGGTCGAGGATTCCATGCTGGTGCAGGTGCGCTGCACTGACGGTACGACATTCAGCTTCGACATCTCGGGCGCGTATGTGGGCGAGGAGGAGCGGTGGTGGTTCGAGACGCTCTCCACGCGCGGGAGCACGCGACTCGCGCCGCTGCGGGTCGTGAAGGAGCTGCACGGCCGCCCCACGGACGTCTCGCCGCGAGGTGCGGCGGCGCGCGAGAGCGCCTTCATCCAGTCGTACCGGGCGGAGCTCGCGCACTTTGCCGCCGTGGTCGCGGGCGACGCCGTGTATGAGGCACCGACCGATCAGATCCTGCTGCACCGTGTCATCGAAGCGATCTACAAGTCCGCCGACGAGGGAAAGGAGATTCGCTTGTGAGCGCCGGGAACCGGACGCTCGTCGCCGCGATCGCACTCACGCTCGCGGCGATGCAGCCCGTGCGGGCTGTGGCGCAGCAGACGGCGCAGCCCGGCAGTGAGCTCGACGTCACGCTGATCACCTTCGGACTCGGCCAACAGGTGTTCGAGCGGTTCGGACACAACGCGATCTGGCTACACGACAACGTGCGCGGTATCGACGTCGCGTACGATTGGGGTCGTTTCGACTTCGAGCAACCCGGCTTCCTGCGACGCTTCCTCACCGGCGACACACGCTACTGGATGCAGGCCAGCGAGGCGGGCGCGATGCTCGAAGCGTACCAGCAAATCGGACGTCCCATCACGCTGCAGCGTCTCAATCTCACGCCCGCGCAGAAGGCCGCGCTGCGTGAGTTCCTGCGCTGGAACGCGCTCGAGGAGAACAAGTACTACCGGTACGACTACTACCTCGACAACTGCTCCACGAGGCTGCGCGACGCGCTCGACCGCGTGCTGGGCGGCGCGATCCACGCCGCGACGGACAGCGTGCGCACGTCGTTGAGCTATCGCCGCGAGAGCGTGCGACTCACGGACGGCGACAGGCCGATCCAGGCCGGCATCGACATCGCACTGGGTCGTCCGGCCGACGCGCCGCTCACCGACTGGGAGTCGTTCTTCATCCCGATGCGGCTCCGCGATCGCCTGCGCGAGATCACCGTGTTGGGCGCTGACGGCGCGCGCGTTCCGCTCGTCAGTGACGAGAGGTTCATCAAGCCGCTGCCCGGCTCGCCCGTCGTCGAAGAGCGAGAGACCTCGCCGCGGCTCGTGTGGCGGTTGTCGGTCGTCGGCGTCGTGCTCGCCGTACTGCTCGTGGGTCTCCGCATCATGGCGATCAGCCGGCGCGGTGCCGCGTGGGGGCTGGCACTGTTCGCGATGGCGTGGTCGCTCGTGTGCGGGCTCGTCGGCGTGATCCTGACCCTCGCCTGGACGGCTACGCAGCACGTCTTCTGGGCGCGGAATGAGAACCTGTTGCAGCTCTCACCGCTGTCGCTTGCGATGGTTGTGCTGATCCCGATCGCTCTCCTTCGCGAGCACCACCAGCGCATCGCGCGGCTCACGGCGGTGGCGGTGCTGGCCATCGCCACGCTCGGGCTGCTGCTGTCACTGCTGCCGGGCGGGCAGGAGAACCGCGCCATCGTCGCGCTGTTCTTCCCCGTGCACCTCGCGCTCGCGTGGGCGCTGGCGCTGCCTCAGATCGCGCCGGCGCCGGTGCGGCCGATGACGCCGCCTAAAGAAAAGCCGTTCACGACCTAGTCGCCGCCAACCGTCGCGGCGACCGCGTCGAACACGCTTGCCCCGATGAACGTCTCGAGCAAGGCGGCGTCGATCGTACCTTCCTTCGCTTCCATCGTGAGGATGTCGAGCGCACGATCGCGCGGCACGGCGCGCTTGTACGGACGATCCGTGGCCGTGAGCGCGTCGTAGATGTCGGCGATGGTCATGATCCGCGCCTGCACGGGGATCGCGATGCCCGAGACGGCGTTCGGGTAGCCTCGGCCGTTCAGCTTCTCATGATGAGCATAGGCGATCTGCGGGATCGCGCGCAGTTCGCGCGTCCATGGGATCTGCTCCAGGAAGCGATACGTGTGCGTCACGTGCGACTCGATCTCGCGCCGTTCCTGCTCGTCGAGGTTGCCCCGCCGGATCATGAGGAACTGCATCTCGTGGTCCTGAAGGAGCGGCTTCACCTGTCCATCGAAGTCGACGAAGGTGATGCCGCTGATCGACTCGAGGGCACCGAAGCTCCCCTCGGCGAGAACCGTCGGCTCGTTTGCCCGCACGATGACGTCGAGGAATCGCGTGAGCTCGTCGCGCCTCGCGCGCCGCTGGCACTCCAGCGCGACCACTCCCGCCGCATACCCTGACGGACCCTCGGCGAGGAGCAGCTCGGCGCGCGCACGTTCGAACTCCAACTCGGCACGCTGGTCGAGATAGGCGAAGCGATGGCGGATGAGGTCGAGATCCTGCGGATAGAGCTTCTTCTCCTTCACGAGCACCTGCTCGCGCACACCCACCTTCCCGAAGTCGTGCAGCAGGCCGGCGTAGCGCAGCTCGCGGAGCTGCTCGCGCGTGAATCCCAGATCGCGGTACGGACCCGATCCCGAGCGGTCGACCGCCTCGGCAAGTCCGACGGTCATCGTGGCCACGCGGCCGGAGTGGCCCGAGGTCGCGGGATCGCGCGACTCGATCGCCGTCACCGCCGCCGTGACGAAGCCCTCGAACAGCCGCTCGATGTCTTCGTAGAGGCGGCCGTTCTCGATCGCCACGGCGGCCTGCGACGCGAGTGCGGTGGCGATCTCCACGCACCGCGCGCTGAAGGGGACGACCTCGCGATCGACCGTCGTGATGGACGAGAGGTGCACGTCCGGCGAACGCTTGCGGTTGATCAGCTGCAGCACGCCGATCACCTCGTCGCGCTGCGTCTTCATCGGCAGCACGAGCATCGACTTGGTGCGGTAGCCGGACGTCTCGTCGAAGCTGCGGTTCTGCTTGTAGGTGGTGCCGTCGGGGAGCAGGTACACGTCACCGATCACCAGCGGCTGGCCGGTGCTCGCCGCGTATCCGGCAAGACTGGTGTGATCGATGGGAACGGCGAACGCGCGGAAAGGAAGCGTCGGCAGTGAATGGTTCTGCGACTGCGCGAAGCGCAAGCGTGCGGGCTCACCGGGCTCCTCGCGCTCGACGAGATACAGCGAGCCGGCGTCGCTCTGTGTGACGCGTCGCGCGTGCGAGAGGATGAGCTCGAGGAGCCGAGTGAGATCGCGCTCCGTGGTGAGCGCGACGCCGATGGCGGAGAGCTCGGCGCGCTCTCGGGTGCGTTCGCTCGCGGTCGCGCGGGCATTCCGTACGGCCACGAGCGCGGCGGCGTGGCGGAACGCACCGCGGAACGCCGCCACGCGCATCCCGGTCGTCGCACCGCCGGGTATGAAGCTCGTGAGCATGTCTGGAAAGTTGTCGCCGGGCTCGGCGTCGCCCGCGTCTCCGACGCCGACGATGGCGATCAGTCCGGAGAGCGCTCGCAGCTGGGCGGTGGCACCCGCGCCCGCGCTGGCGATCATGGCACGATCGAGGGCCAGCACGGTCGGCCGATCGAGCTCCAGCGCGCTGACGGTCGGCAGGCTCGGGATGCCCCGGACTTCGATGTCGTCACCGCGACGCCCGAAGGGCGCGGCGGAGCGTGAGTTGCCGTGCGCGGTGAGCAGAAGCGGCTTCATTGGCGGCGGCGAGGCGGGAGTGAAACGACGAACCCGCCGCTGCTCCTGGAGCAGCGGCGGGTTCGAGACGACGGAGCGGTCAGCTCCCGGTCTTCACTTTGGCCATGCCGTTCCTGGCCGGCGTGTAGTCCGGAAAGTCCTTCAACACGGCGTTGAACAGTTCGACGGCGCGGTCCTTGTCGCCCTTGTCCGTCATGTCCAGCGCTTTGCCGTACATCACGGCGTACCGCATCGGGAGCTTCTTCGCGCTCGGCGCGCCGGCCTGCCGCGCGCCGGAGGAGGGGCTGGCGTCGCCGGTCCGCGTTGGCATGGCGGGCAGCTTGAGGCCGGAGTTCAGTCGGCCGGCGAGCTGCGTGATCAGCGCGAGCACGTTGTCGGACTTGTCCTGCACGCGATCGGTGTACTCGACGGCTCCCGTCTCGACGTTCACGGCGCGCGCGTCGATGCGGAAGTTGCCTTTCGGATCGGCCATGAAGCCGCCGAAGATCATGTGCTGGGCGCCGAGCAGCTTGCCCACCTTCACCGCCGTCTCGCGATCGACCTGACCCGCTCCGACGAGCTTCTGCTCGTCGATGAGCTTCTGCACCTGGTCGCGCTCGACGACGCGGATCCCCTGGTTTGCCGACATCTCGGTGATGAGGAAATCGGGCACGCCCTTCGCAAGGCCATCGTAGTCGCGCGCGTCCTTGGTGAAGACGTTGTTGTTGAAGTACATGATGGCGACCGTCGGCTTGCCACTCTGTGCGACCACGTCCCGAGGCGCGACGAGTCCAGCGGCGGCAAAGGCGAGCAACGCGATCTGTGTAGTGCGGGTCATGGTCTCCTCCGAGACTCGTACATCGGTCTACGCTCGCAGCCGGAGGCGCGAACGCGCCACTGCTTCCATTATCGACAGCCGACGCGAGCGATCACACCTGTAGTGTCAATCCTTCGGCCGCGGCCAGCACCTGAAGGGATCCTCCTCGCCGCGCCACCAGCTCCCGGCAGACGTCCACGCAGCGGTCGACCTCGTCATCGCTTCGTTCGGGCCGATGATGGAACAGGACGAGCCGTTCCACGTTTGCGTCCAGCGCCAGCTCCACGGCCTGCTCGTGCGTCGAGTGACCCCAACCCACGAACGACTGGTATTCCTCGGAGGTGAACATCGCATCGTGCACGAGCACGCTGGCATCGCGCGCGAACTCCAGCAGCTTCGCCCGCCATCCCGGCGAGTCGGCGTATCGCGCGTCTGTGCTCAGCTCGTTGTCCGAGATATAGACGAGTGCCCCACCGTGTCCGTTTCCCGATGAGAAGCGGTACCCCAGCGCGCCTCCGGGGTGCCGGACTCCGATGGCGGACACCTCATAACCATTGCCCATCCGGCTCTCTTCCGCCAGCTCCTGGAAGTCGATCCTGGCCTGCAACTCTTCGAACGAGACAGGGAAGACAACGGGGGACATCTGATCGCGAACAACCCGATCGATGCTCGTCTGGAGCGACTTGGAACCCCAGATGGTGAAGCGGTTCCCCTTCCGGAACAACGGGGCGAAGAAGGGAATGCCCTGAATGTGGTCCCAATGGGCGTGCGTGAGGAATATGTCGCCGGCGATGGGGGTCCCATTTCCGAGCTCCAGCAGGGAGCGCCCCAGCTCCCGGATGCCCGTCCCCGCGTCCAGGATGATCAACCATCCATCGGACGTCCTGAGCTCGAGGCAGGGAGTGTTTCCGCCGTATCGGACGGTGCTGTGCCCGGGGCTCGGGATCGATCCACGCGTGCCCCAGAACCGAAGGCTGAGGCTCATGCGGCTGACTCCCCGACAGGCGACCTATACAGTACCGGAGTGACACGCGACCGATCAACGAACGGCATCACGGCCTGGTCGTGCTCGACGTCACATCCGCACCTGTGCCCGTTTCTCCAGCGCGTCGCGATTCGCCACGGCGATCTTGCGACGCTCCACTCGGATGAGCCCTTCTTCCTGGAACTCCTTCATGGCCCGCGAGACGGTCTCGCGGCTCGCGCCGATCATCTGTGCGATCGTCTGATGCGTGAGTGGCTTCTCGATCGACGCTCCCCCCGACTCAGCCGAGAGGTCGAGGAGGAGCCGGGAGATGCGGCCAGGCACGTCGAGCAGCACGAGGCCTCCGATCTTCTGATCCGCGCGACGTAGACGCCGCGACAGCTCGGAGAGCAACGCCCACGCGACCGTCGGATTCGCCTCCACTCGCCGCCGGAAGTCCTCGCGGCGGAGGATCAGCAGCTGCGATTCCTCCATGGCGATGACGTGCGCCGAGCGCGGCTGGTCGTCTATGAGGGAGAGTTCGCCGAAGTGAGCGCCGGGCTCGAACACCCCGAGGATCACCTCGCGGCCGTCTTCGCCGATCAGCACCACTTTCACGCGCCCTTGCCGCAGGACGTAGAGAGAGTCGCCGGGATCGCCCTGGAAGAGGATGACGCTCCCCTTGGGATAGGTGCGCTCGCGCGTAAGCTCGGCGAACTTGAGCAGCTCGTCGCGCTGGAGTCCGCTGAACATCGGGACGCTGGAGAGAAAATCGGCGGTCTGGGCGGTCATTGGCGGGGGCCGTCGTCGGGAACCCAATCGGGGGAATCCGGCTAACGTACGCGAGCCGGAGAGGCGTGTCAAACGAGCAAGCCATTGTCGGCTTGTCTTTTAGGCCTTGATCTGGGTATATTCGTAAGCTGTTTCCGATACTGCTCTTTTCGCCAGGCAGGGCTCCCAATGAAGACCGAAATCCATCCCGAGTACGCGACCGCGACCGTGAAGTGCGCGTGCGGCAACACCTTTGAGACGCGCTCGACGATCGCTGCGATCCACACGGACGTGTGCGCAGACTGCCACCCGTTCTACACCGGCAAGCAGCGCCTGGTCGACACCGCGGGCCGCGTCGAGCGCTTCCGCCAGAAGTACCAGACCAAGCCGGTCGAGACGAAGGAGAGCTGAGCCTCTGAGCCTCCGCGACCTGCTGGGCGACACCCTCGCCCAGGCGGCGGAGGTGGAGCGGCTGCTCTCCAACCCCGACACCTTCGGCGACAGCACCAAAGCCGCCGAGCTCGGACGAGAGCACCGACGCCTCCAGCCGGTCCTCGAGTTGGCGGCACAGCTGGAAAAGTCAGAGAACGAGCTCGCCGACGCGCGCGAGCTCGTTCTCATTGACGACCCCGAGATGGCCGCCGAGGCATCCCGGGAGGTCGAGCGCCTGGAGGCGTCGATCGCCGACCTGGAGCAGCGGCTCAAGCCCGCCCTCCTCCCCCACGACCCACTCGACGATCGCAACGCGATCATCGAGCTCCGCGCCGGCACGGGCGGGGACGAAGCCGCGCTGTTCGCCGCGGACCTCTTCCGCATGTACACGCGGTTCATCGAGCGCCGGGGCTGGCGCCGCGAGACGATCTCGCACTCCGAGGGAACACTCGGTGGCGTGAAGGAGGCGGTGTTCAAAGTCTCCGGTGACGGAGCGTTCGGCGCGATGCGCTGGGAGAGCGGGGTACACCGCGTGCAGCGCGTCCCGGCCACCGAGACCCAGGGCCGCATCCACACCTCCGCCGCCACCGTCGCCGTGCTTCCCGAGGCCGAAGAGGTCGATGTGCGGATCGAGGACAAGGATCTCCGCATCGATGTGTTCCGCTCGAGTGGGCCAGGCGGCCAGAGCGTGAACACGACGGATTCCGCGGTACGCATCACGCACATCCCCTCGGGATTGGTCGTGTCGCAGCAGGACCAGAAATCGCAATTGCAGAACAAGATCAAGGCGATGGAAGTGCTGCGCGCGCGGCTGCTGGATCTGCGCGTGAGCGAGATGGAGGCAGCGCGGTCGAAGATGCGGAAGTCGCAGGTCGGGACCGGCGACCGCTCGGCGAAGATCCGCACCTACAACTATCCACAGAGCCGCATCACGGACCATCGCATCGGGTACACGACGCATGATCTGCCGGGCGTGATGGACGGGCACATCGAGCCGATCATCGATGCGCTCAAGCTGGCCGACGTCGAGGAGCGCCTCGGTGGCTGACGCGACGTCGCTCCTCGCGGCGAGCGAGGGGCAGACCGTCGGCGCTCTCGCCGAAGAGATGGCCGCGGTGCTCGCGCCTCTCATGGGGGCGGACGCGGGCCGCGAGGCCCGCGAGCTCCTCGCCGCGCTGCACGACATGCCGCGACACTGGCCCGTGGTGGAGCGCGACACCGTCGTGAGTCCAACTGACTGGACGTGCGCGCTGCGAGCGGCCGACCGGCGCCTGAAGGGTGCGCCGATCCAGTACGCCGCGGGGCGCGCCGCCTTCCGGCATCTCACGCTGGACGTCGACGACCGCGTGCTCATTCCACGCCCGGAGACGGAGCAGCTGGTGGACGTGGTGCTCGGCGTCGTGGGCGCCGAACCGGGTGGGGTGGCGGTGGACGTGGGGACCGGTTCGGGCGCCATCGCGCTGGCGTTGGCGAGCGAGGGCCCGTTTGCGCGAGTGATCGGCACCGACATCTCGCGCGACGCCATCGCCGTGGCGGAGGGCAACGCACGCCGGTGCGCAGCGGTGCTTCGCGTGCCCGTGGAGCTGCGTGTCGGCTCGCTCCTCCGACCCGTGCACGAGCGTCCGCTGCGTGCGGTGGTGTCCAATCCGCCGTACATCTCCATGGCGGAAGCCGGAGTGCTGCCGGCGAGCGTGCGCGATTGGGAGCCTGCGGTTGCCCTGTTCAGCGGGTCGGATGGCATGGCCGCGACGGCACAGCTGGTGCGCGAGGCGGCGGACGCGCTCGGCGCCGGCGGTGTGCTCGCCCTCGAGGTGGACTCGCGGCGCGCGTCGATCGCGGCCGAATGCGTGGCGTCGCACGGCGCATACGAGATAGTGCAGGTGCTGATGGATCTCACCGGCCGCGAACGATTCGTGGTCGCCAGACGACGGGAGGCGTTCGGATGATCGAGGACAAGGCCAAGGAGCTGGGGCGGCTGGTCGGGCAGAGCTCCGAGTATCAGGCGGTGAAGCGCGCGAACGACACGCTCGGCCAGGACACGGCCGCCGTCGCGCTGCTCAAGCAGATGGAGCAGCTGCGCGTGAACGCCCAGCAGATGATCCAGCGTGGCGAGCGTCCGACCGAGGAGATGGAGAAGGAGCTGGACGCCCTCCTGGGGCAGGTGCAGGGGCAGGCGGTCTACCAGCGGCTCGTATCGGCGCAGGAGAACTTCGACAAGCTCATGGCGCGCGTGAACGATTGGATCGTGGACGGGATCGAACGTGGAGCGACGAGCTCGATCATCACGCTGGGGTGACGGCCGTGGCCAGCGCAGGGCGCCTCATCGTGTTCGAGGGAGGCGAGGGGTCGGGGAAGTCCA
The DNA here is from genome assembly GCA_039920785.1 of Gemmatimonadaceae bacterium. Lineage (GTDB taxonomy): Bacteria > Gemmatimonadota > Gemmatimonadetes > Gemmatimonadales > Gemmatimonadaceae > AG11. Next base: position 9,766 of record JBDSDB010000203.1, on the reverse strand, counting down.
CCCAACTGCGCCTTCTGGCGGCAAGGCTCACCGCGCTGGGCGTGGCGCATCTGTGCCTCCGAGAGCCGGGGGGCACTCCGCTTGGCACCGAGGTGCGACGCGTGCTCCTCGATCCGGCGTCGGACATCGAGGCGCGCGCCGAGGCACTCTTGTTCATGGCGTCGCGCGCACAGTTGGTGGAGCGCGAGATCCGACCGGCGCGGAAACGCGGAGAGGTCGTGCTCCTGGATCGATTCTTTCTCAGTACGTATGCGTACCAGATCGGCGGGCACGGATTGCCGGAGGAGGAGGTCCGTTCGGCGAACCGGTTCGCGACGGGCGGGCTCGTCCCGGACGTCACTTTTCTGCTCGAATATCCGGTGGTCGACGGGCTTGCCCGGGCGGCTGGCCGATCAACGTCGCACGACCGGATGGAGGCGATGGGTGAGAAGTTCCATGAGCGCGTAGCGGCAGCGTTCGAGAGCTATGCCGAGGTCGAGTGGCAGTCTGCACATCCGGAAAGCGGTCCGATACTCAAGCTGGACGGGCGGGGAAGCGAGGAGGAGGTCGCGGCGTGCGTGTGGTCGACCCTCGCCGATAGGTGGCCCGGAACTTTCGCCGGGCTTCTGGCATCTGATACATGACTGCCCTCGATCGCGTGGGCGGCGGAGCACTCAGCGCGGGAGCGGGATGCGGTCACCACGAGGGTTAGTCGCAGCGGCGGTGCTGTCCGGCGCGCTGGTGTCTGGCGGCTGGCTGATGGAACAGGGCACCATGTCCCGCGGCCCGCTCGACGCGGCGGCCGGTGCGCGGCTGTTCGACGAGGTGCTGATGCACCTTCGCCGGAACTACGTGGACACGCTTCCCGATTCGCTGCTCTACCGCAAGGCGGTGAGCGGCCTCCTTGGTGAGCTGCACGATCCGCACACCGTCTTCCTCGATCCCAAACGTCTGAGCCGCCTCGACGAGAGCACCAGCGGCCACTACGCCGGTGTCGGCATTCAGATGGACGTTCGCGACAGCGGCATCACGGTGGTCGCGACGCTACCGGGCACGCCGGCGGAGCAGGCGGGGATGTCCGCTGGCGACCGCATCGTCGAGATCGACGGCAAGGCGACGCACGGCCTCACTTCTGATGAAGCGCTCAAGACGCTGCGCGGACCGGCGGGCACTCCCGTGCGCGTGACGGTTGAGCGCCCGGGCATTCTCGCGCCGCTCTCGTTCACCCTCACGCGACGCGAGATCCAGGTCAATCCGGTGCAGCACGCGTTGCTGCTGCCCGACGGCGTGGGCTACCTCGACCTGAGCGTGTTCAGTGCGGAGGCGGCGGTGGACCTGCAACGCGCGACCGATTCGCTTCGCGCCGTCGGTGCCAGGTCACTCGTGCTGGACCTGCGCGGTAATCCCGGTGGTCTGCTCGATCAGGGCATCGGGGTGGCCGATCTCTTCCTCGACGCCGGACAGTCGATCGTCGCGACGCGCGGCCGGACGGCGGACGAGAACCGGGCGTTCGCCGATCGCGCGCCGCAGCGATGGGGCACGATGCCGCTCGTGGTGCTGACCGACAGCGGCAGCGCCTCGGCGAGTGAGATCGTGGCCGGCGCGCTGCAGGATCACGATCGCGCGCTCGTCGTGGGAACGGCGACGTATGGCAAGGGCAGCGCGCAACGCGTGTTCCGCATCCAGGATGGTGCCGTCAAGCTGACCACTGCGCTCTGGTACACGCCGAGCGGCCGGAGCATCAACCGGCCGCGCCCGGACAACGACTCCACGGGCGTGGGCGACGACGCGGCGGTGCGGGCCGACACTATGAAGCCGCGTCCCGCATTCAAGACGGACGCCGGCCGCAAGGTGCTCGGCGGGGGTGGGATCGTCCCCGACGTCGAGGTGCCGAGCCGGATCGCGACGAAGGAGGACAAGGCGATGCAGACAGCGCTCGGCGCCAAGGTCCCGCAATTCCGCAATGCGTTGGTGGACTACGCCATCGCGCTCAAGTCGTCGCAGACCATCACCAGCCCGACCTTCGCGGTCACGCCCGCCATGCGCGACGAGCTGTATCGCCGGATGCAGTCGCGCGGCATCGTCCTCGATCGCGCCGTCTTCGATTCGGCGCACGGGCTCGTGACGCGGCTGCTCGCGTCGCACATCACGCGCTTCGTGTTCGGCACGCAGGCTGAGTTCGCGCGCACCCTTCGAGAAGACGCGACGGTCGCGAAGGCGCAGGAGCTATTGCGCAGCGCGACGACGCCGAAAGACCTGCTTCAGCGCGCAGGCAAGTGAGTCGGGATAACGTCGAGGGCCACTGCTATTCGCCTCGGGCTATCTCGCCTCCGCTCGTGCGCGCCGGTCGGCCCGAGGAGAAGACTCGACGAGTGCCTGGTACACGAGCGTCGGGAACTTGGGCGCCATGTCCGACCTCAGGGGCATCTGGTTGAGCATGAACACGACGACGAGCCGTTCGACAGGATCCACGAAATACGTGCTGCCGTAGGCACCTCCCCAGCCGAAGCTCCCCACGGACTTGAGTCCGTCCGCGCCCTGTCGGTCCACCGTCTCGAACCCCAGGCCGAACCCGCGGCCCGGCTGCGGGAACAGCGTGCCGAGCTGGTTCGACGTCATCACGTCGACCATCTTCGGCGACAGGATTCGCACGCCATCCAGCTCGCCCCGATTGAGGATCATCTGGAGGAAGCGGGCGTAGTCGTGGGCAGTGGAGAGCAGGCCAGCTCCGCCTGAGTAGTTCCGCCGAGGACCGTCGACGTAGTCTCCCTGGCCGAGTGGACCGTTCGGCGCGCGAGCGACGCGCCCGGCACTGTCCGTCGCATACACCGTGACGAGTCGCGCGCGCTTGGACTCGGGCAGGAAGAAATGCGTGTCGCGCATGCCGAGCGGGACGGTGATGCGCGTGCGGATGAACTCGTCCAGCGAGAGACCGGACGCGCGTTCGACGACGCATCCCAGGATGTCGGTGTTGTAGCCGTACACGTACGACTCTCCCGGCTGGGCGATGAACGGCAGGGTCGCCAGCCGCTCCATCGTCTCGCAGATCGGCTCCGACTTGTCGGCGGTGTACCATCCCCGGCCGGCCGCGGGACCAAGCGCCTTCGAGGCGTACAGCTGCGCGATGATCGCGTCGGTGCCGTACGAGATGCCCGACGAGTGCGTGAGCAGATCCTTGATCGTGATCTGCCGGCGCGCGGGCACGGTTGTGCGTCCGCTGTCGGCGCGCGAGGCGACGGTGGTGTGCGCGTAGGCGGGGATGAACTGGCTGACGGGATCGCCGAGCGTGATCCTGCCCTCTTCCACGAGCATGAGGATCGCAGTGCTCGTGATGGCCTTGGACTGCGAGGCGATGCGGAAGATGGCGTCCTGACTCATCGCACGGCGCGACTCCCGGTCGCCCCACCCAACGGCTTTCTGATACGCCACCCGCCCGTCACGCAGCACCAGCGCGACGGCTCCGCCAATGCGATTCGAGTCGACGCGCTCTTGCAGGAATCGGTCAATGCGCGTCAACCGGTCGCGCGAGAATCGTAGTGAGGCGCTGGGCTCGGTCCTCGCGCTCTGTGCCTGTAGCGCGACGGGCGACGCACCGAACACGAGAAGCGCGGCGGCGCGCCATGCGGTCCGGCGGATACGGAGTGGGCGCGCCGCGATCGTCGGCATCGTCATCGTGCCGACCCGGGCTGTGGGTGCTTGTGCTGCTTGTAGTGCGTGGCCAGCAGATCGCCTCCGAAGTCGTGACGCAGATCGCGCCACACGGTGTGGATGTGGTTGGCGTTGGTCTGCTGATTGTCATACTCGATGAGAATGGTCGGGCCGTGGATGCGATAGTAGTGCGCCTGGCCCACCGCCGTGCTTCCCGCCCAGGCAAAGCGCAGCGCGTCGAACCCGCCATCCTGGATGTCGCGCATGGCGTGTGTGCGCGCAGCAGCCGACATGCGGTTGGCATACACGTCGAGAAGCGTTCGGAGCTGCGCACGCTCTGCCGACGACATGTCTGCGGCGCGCAGACCTTCCATGCTCAGCGGCCGCGCCTTCGGATCGTTTCGCGTCTCCACCTCCACGAACGCCGTGTCGGAGAAGACGGCGACGGCGCGGCGCTTCGCGTCGAGCATCGTCACGAGCGCGCGCGCCACATCCTCTTCCGCCGCGAGGATGCGGAGGCCGGCGTTCGGCCCGGAGAGCACGCGCGCCGGGTTCGCGCCCATGAAGAGCGGCGAGACCACCTGCGCCGCCGCACCGACACCGGTGTAGTTCACCGAGAGGTGATGTCCCTCCACGCGCCAGCCCCACACATCGCTCGCGTCGGGCGAGCCGAACACGCTCAGGTAGTACTTGTTCGAGTCGCGCACGAAGCGGCGGCCCGACGCGGGGCCAGCCGCCTCGATCGCATTGAGGATCGCTTCGTGACGCATGATGGTCTTGGCGGTGGCGAATCCGCTCGCGCTCAGACCGGAGTGCAGCAGCGTGTCGACGAGCGACCGCGCCGCCGGCGTCATGCGCGACAACAGGAGTCCCTGCCGGTCGAGCGGGACGTAGAACCAGTTCAATCGCTCGGTCGTGTCGAAGCTGAAGGTCGCCGCCGCGCGCACGGAATCCGGAATGGCGCTCATCAGGGTGCGAATCGTTTTCTCTGCGGGCGGCGCGGCGTGTGGCGCGTGACCCGCGGCCGACTGGGCGGAGAGCGGGCGCGCGACCAGCATCGCCGCGAGAGCGGCGGCGAGCGTGACGAAGCGTCCCACCGTGTGAGTGCGCATCATGGCCTCAGAGTGCATTCGGGATGCAGAGTGAAAGGTTCACGTCGTTGCGTGCAGAGGCGCGTCGCCTCGGGTTGCGCCAAGTATGGCGCCAGAACGAAGCCTCGACCAGCGGGGACGAGAACGTCTTCGCGGGGGTGAGCGTGGCCAGCACACAAACGAGGCCGCGCGTGGCGCGGCCTCGTTCGGTCGTGCGTGGAACGATGGACCAGCGCGAGCGGTCCGCGATCAGTGATTCACCACCCGCGCGCCAGCGGGCACCTCGAAGGTGAACGCGCCCGCGTCGACGGCGACGTTCGTCTTGAACGAGGTCAGTCGGACCTTCCGCTGCACACCCGTGTTCTCCGCCACGTCGAATTGGCGAACCGTGGCGTCGGCGTCGTCGATCCAGACGGTGGCCGTCTGAAAGGGCGCGCCCGCCTTGGACTTGGGCGTGAGGGTGAAGGCGTGCGTTGGACGTCCGCCGATGGCGAGGGTTCCCGCGGGAACGACGATGAAGCGCGCGCGCGGCGAGTTCAGGAACTGCGTGGGATCCATCATGCCGCTGCTGCCCTCCGTCATCGAGGTGCGGATCACCTGTCCGGGCGTCGTACTCGGGAGATACAGCCAGAGATACTTGCCGTCGGCGACGATCCGTTCGTTGGCGGGCTTGGAGAAGCTGACGGACAGCTTGCCTGGCTTCTGCTGCTGGTACTCGCCAGTGGCCGTGAGCGTCCCGCCGGTGAGCGAGTTCGTGATCGTCTGCTCGAACGTGGCGCGCGCGGTGCGGGCCTTGGACCAGAGGGCGGCGGCGCGATCGAGGAGGTCTCCCTGCGCGCGCGGGCGGGCAGAGGCGAATGACAGCGGCGCGAGGAGTGCCCCCGCGAGGATGAGCGACTGTAGACGTCGAACGTGCATGCGAGCTCCAGTGTGAGCGGCGCTGCAGCGCGCCGTCGGAATGTCCTACCCGGGGCTCATGGGAGCGGTTCCGGCCCAGTCCCCGGGGGCGGCGTGAGCGAGCGTCCGATGGCTTCGGCGATCGCGCGCGTCTCACGCACGAGCCGCGCGAGCTGGTCGGGGAAGAGCGACTGCCCGCCGTCGGAGAGGGCACGATCGGGGTTCGGGTGCATCTCGACGAGCAGCCCGTCCGCTCCCGCGGCGATCGCGGCGCGGCCCATCGGGATGACCTTGTCGCGCAGGCCGGTGCCGTGGCTGGGGTCTCCGACCATGGGTAGATGGGACAGCTTCTGCACGAGCGGAATCGCCGTGAGATCGAACAGGTTGCGCGTGGCGCTGTCGAAGCTGCGGATGCCGCGCTCGCAGAGGATGACCTGACCGTTGCCCTCGGCCAGAAGATACTCGGCGCTCATCAGAAGATCGGTGATCGTGGCGGCCATGCCGCGCTTGAGCAGCACCGGCTTGCCGAGCCGGCCGATGGTTCGGAGCAGCGCGTAGTTCTGCATGTTGCGGGCGCCGATCTGAATGCAGTCGGCGACCTCGGCGACGTGATGCGCGCCCTCTTCGTCCAGCGCTTCGGTGACGATCGGCAGCCCGGTCTCGCGCCGCGCCAGCGCGAGGAGCTCGAGCCCTTTCCGGCCGAGTCCCTGAAACGAGTACGGCGAGCTGCGCGGCTTGAACGCGCCGCCGCGCAGCGCGGCGGCGCCCGCGGCCTTCACCTGCTGCGCGGCGAGCACGATCTGCTCTTCGGTCTCGACGGAGCACGGTCCCGCGATGATGGGGATCGCAGTGCCGCCGAAGACGACGCCGGGCGCGATGGTGACCAGCGTGTTCTCGGGGCGCCACTCGCGTGAGACCTGCTTGTACGGCTTCGAGACGTGGATGACTTCGGCCACGCCGTCGAGCGACTCGAGTTGCGACCCATCGACGTGCCCATCGTTGCCGACGAGGCCGACCGAGGTGCGCTGCGCGCCCGGCATCGGCTGCGCCTGGTACCCCATCTCGACGATGACGCTGACGACCCTGTCGATCTGCGCCTGCGTCGCACCGTGCTCCATCACCACCAGCATCAGTCTTCCTCGATCTCGAACGTTGACCCATCATCGGCGAGCGTGAGCAGGCCGCCATACAGTGAACCGATGACCGCGCGGATGTCCACGCACTCCACCGGCGGATAGAAGTGTGTAAGCACCAGATGCTGCGGCAACGCCGCGGCGGCGAGCGCGCCGCACTGCTCCGGCGTGAGATGCGAGGGGATCGCCATCTCCGTCGGGAGCGAGCACTCGCACAGGAGCACGTCGGTGCCGCGCGCCCACTCCGCGAGCATCGGGTCGTAGCCGGTGTCTCCAGTGTACACGATGCGCCGACCGCCGCGCTCGATCGAGTACGCGATGCTCTCATCGGTGTGCGGAACCTTGGTCGCGCGGATGCCGACGCCGTCGCCGAGATCCAGCACGGCGCCGGGCTCCATCTCGAGGATCAGGATCGGGAAGCCCGGGTCGCGGAGCCAGTCGCCGAAGGCAGCGATGAGGCGCTCGAGGAGCGCCGCCGTGCCCTGCGGACCGATGAGCGTCAGGGGCGCGCTCCGGCCCGGCAGATCGCCGTACTTCCACGCAAAGACGAGCGTGGCGAGATCGGCGATGTGGTCGAGGTGAAAGTGTGTGATGGCGACATGCGTGATGGAGCGCCACGGCACGCCGAACTCGGCGAGGCGATGCGTGACGCCACTGCCGCAGTCGAGCAGCAGCCGCACCGTGCCTGCTTCGACGTAGTGTCCCGCGCACACACGCGCCGCGGAGAGTGCGACGGTACCAGTGCCGAGCGTCACGAGACGCATGTCAGCGGCCTCGGAAGACGATCTTCCGCATGGACTCGTAGCCGTCCGCTCTGAGCCGCACGAGATACACGCCCGGCGCGACGGCGCGTCCGTCGTCGGCGGTGCCGTCCCAGGCGAGCCGCGGATCGCAGCCTTTGGACGCGGCGTCGTTGAGCCGCCCGTAGCGGCCGGCCGCGAGCGTGCCGGCGAACTGCGGGCTTGGCACGATCGTGCGAACGGGGTTGCCCCGAAGATCGTAGATCATGAGCCGCACCTCGGCCGCGGTGCGAAGGTCGAACCAGATGCACGTGGTCTGCGACGAGACGGCGGGGAAAGGATTCGGAAAGTTCTGATACAGCAGTGTGGCGACCGGCTGGTTTGCCGGAGCGATCACGAAGCTCGACAGGCTGCTCACCGAGACGCTGTCGGAGAGCATACCGTTGAGCGGGCGCGCGACGACCTTCCAGCGATAGGAGGTGTTGGCCTGAAGCGTGTCCGGGTAGAGATACACGGTGTCGATGATGCCTCCGCGCGAGCGAGTCTCCTGCGTGGCCACGTTGGTGACGAACAGCTCGTATACCCACGGCCCGGGCGGCGAGTTGATCTGCGCACTGCGCCACGAGAAGCGGGGCTGCTGCGTGTTGAGACTCACGCTCGTCTGTCCGCCGGGATCCAAAAGCGTGAGCCGGGGACCGGTGCGCCCCACGGGAGAGATGACCGAGCTCAGTGCGCGCCCCTGCTGATCGAACACGGTCGCTTCGGCGAAGATGTCTCGGTTCTCGGGGAGCAACTGCGTCGTGGTGAACTCGATCTCGGTGCCCGATTTGGTGGAGTCATAGAGGATGAGACCGAACCCGCTGCTCAACGAGAGCCGTAGACGAATCTGCAGCTGGCCCGCCGAGAGCGGAAAGCCAGTGGCGCGCACGAGGATGCGCGGCGTCGCCGGCAGTGGATCCTGCGTGGGCAACACGAGCTGGATGACTCCCTGCGCGCGCACCGCGCTCGGAACAGCGAGCGCGACGAGGGCCACCCAGAGCGCGCCGAGCGCGCGCACCCGAGTCACGTCGCTGCGCCGGCTTCCTCGACGACCGGCTCCAGCGGCGGCGCGGGCTCGGTGGACGGGCCGCGCATGCGCACACTGACCAGCGACGATACGCCGGGCTCCTGCATCGTGACGCCGTAGACCGCGTCACCCGCCTCGGTCGTCGTGCGGGGGTTGTGCGTGATGACGATGAACTGTGTACGACTCTTGAACTGATTGAGCATGCGCACGAAACGCCCCACGTTCGCGTCGTCGAGCGGCGCATCGACCTCGTCGAGCAGACAGAACGGGCTCGGCTTGGTGAGGAAGATGCCGAACAGCAGCGAGAGCGCAACGAGTGCCCGCTCCCCGCTCGAGAGCAGGTTGATGCGCTGCGTCTTCTTGCCGCGCGGAGAAGCGTGGATCTCGATGTCGCAGTCCAATGGGGTGTCGGGATTCTCGAGACGCAGATCGCACTCGCCGCCGCCGAACAGCGACATGAAGATCTCGCGGAAGTTTACCCGTACCTGCTCGAACGTGGCGATGAACAGCTCTCGCGCGGTCGCGTCGATCTCCTTGATGGCCTGCAGCAGCGACGCCTTGGCGTCGGCGAGATCGGCGCGCTGTGCGACGAGGAAGTCGTGGCGCTTGACGGTCTCGTCGTGCTCCTCGATGGCAAGTGCGTTGACCGGGCCGAGCTGCTCGAGCTGACGACGCAGCTCGGCGGTTTCGGCGCGGAGCGCGTCGTCGTCGAGATCGATGGGCGGCACCTCGCCGATCATGTCCTCGAGCGGGCGCTTCCACTCGGTCTCGAGACGCTCTCGGATCGCGGCGCGACGGCCGGAGAGTTCCGTGAACCGCAGCTCGGCGTGATGCAGCTCGTCGCTCACGACGCTGAACCGACGCCGCTGCTCGGACACCTGGTGGTCGGCCGCGGTGAGCGCATCGTCCGATCCGCGCACCGCCGCCTCGGCGGCGGAGAGCCTCGTCTCGCCGTCGGTCAGCGTTGCTTCGCGCGTCTCGAGATCGAGGGTCCACGCCGCCCTCTGCTCGGCCAACGCGCCGTCCGACTTGGCGAGCTCGCTGAGCTCCTCGCGCAGCTGGGCGAGCCGCTGCGTCGCGGTCGAGACCTCCTGCGTGAGCCGGCGCTCGCGGTCGGCCGCCATCTGCACGCGCGCGCGCGTCTCCGCCTGCCGTACCTGCCAACGCCCGCGCAGCTCGCGCGCCTCCTCCTGACTGCGCTCGGTGATCGCG